>DAIEQA010000179.1:0-4955 GCA_027348115.1 Ignavibacteriales bacterium | reverse complement strand
TACGCCAGCGGCGGCAACCACCGGCGCGAGTATTAACGAGGTTTTATCCCCGACACCGCCTGTTGAGTGCTTATCAACTTTTCTTCCTTTTATGGAATCGAGATTGATTACGCTGCCGCTGTAAAGCATTGCCTTGGTAAGCCAGGCGGTTTCTCTCCGGTTCAAACCGTTTAAGTATGCGGCCATCAAAAATGATGAAAACTGGTAGTTCGGTATATTCCCCTTGGTGAAGTTTGAAATCAAAAATTTAATTTCATCTTCTGTTAAAGATTTTTTGTCGCGCTTCTTTCTGATTAGTTCAATGGTATTCATCATACTTTCCCGGAAAAAGGTTTTACTAATTTTACACCGTGCATACACCAGTGATGTAACAAGTCATTAATTGCCGGTTCAACATTGAATCTCTTGTTTGTTTTCTATTAACTTTGATCAATAAATAATCATTCTAAAAGAATCGAGGTAAAAATGTTTGATCCCGCTTACAAATTCACCTGTGTTGACCGCTTCCTAAAATACGTAAAATATGATACTCAATCGAACGAAGAATCAACAACTTTTCCAAGCGACCCTAAGCAGGTAGAACTGTCCAAGGCGCTTGTTGAGGAATTAAAGCAAATTGGTTTGAAAGACGCCGAGATGGATCAATATGGATATGTAATGGCTACGCTACCTTCCAACACAACAAAGAATGTTCCTACTATAGGATTTATTTCGCACGTGGATACGAGTCCCGCCGTAACCGGAACGAATGTTAACCCGGTTATACATAAAAATTATCAAGGAGGAGATATTGTTTTTCCAAAAGATAAGACTAAGGTGATTGACGCCGAGGGTAACCCGGAGCTTAAAGATATGATAGGGATGGATATTATTACGACCGACGGAACAACTCTTCTTGGCGCGGATGATAAAGCAGGAATCGCCGAAATAATTGACGCGATGAATTACCTAATTCAGCACCCTGAAATAAAGCACGGAACAATTCGAGTTTGCTTTACGCCGGATGAAGAAGTAGGCCGCGGCACCGAGCAGTTTGACGTTAAGAAATACGGAGCCAAGTACGCTTACACAATCGACGGCTCCACACGCGGGGAAGTGGAAACCGAAACATTCAGCGCCGACGCACTCGTAGTTAAGTTTAACGGCAAGAATGTTCATCCTGGTTACGCAAAAGGTAAAATGGTAAACGCTGTTAAAATAGCCGCAAGATTTTTGGAAATGCTTCCGAAGGATACATTGTCTCCGGAGACAACCGAAAAGCGCGAGGGTTATGTTCACCCGACTCAAATTAACGGCAGCGAAACGCAAACCGTAATCAAATTTATAATTCGAGATTTCTTCGCCGATAAGCTTAAAGAGTTTGAAGAACTTGTAAAAAGTTTGTGCGAAAAAGCGGTTGCACAATTCCCCGGCTCCACATACGAGTTTGAAGTTACCGAGCAGTACCGCAACATGAAATATATTTTGGATAAACATCCGCAGGTGGAAGAGTACGCGGTTGAGGCGCTTAATCGTTTGGGAATTAAGCCGATTAATTCTTCCATCCGCGGCGGTACGGACGGCTCACGTTTAAGCTACATGGGATTGCCGACGCCGAACTTATTTGCCGGCGGACACAATTTCCACGCTTATACGGAGTACGTTGCAATTCAAGATATGGAAGCCGCAGTAAAGTTGATTGTAACGTTAGCTCAGGTCTGGGAAGAAAAATCATAATCAATTTTATTTAATATAGCCCCGAATTCAATTCGGGGTTTATTTTTATGAGAGTAAATGCCTCACAGACTTAAACGCGCGACGGATGTTGCGCTTGGAATAAATATTTTTCTGTTTGTTATTAAAGCAATTGTTGGTGTTTTATCCAACTCAATTGCGGTAATATCCGAAGCTCTAAATTCGTTTACGGATATTCTTGTTTCCATAGGAATAAAAATTGCCGTAAAAATTTCCCGCGATAAGCCTGATTCCAAACACCAGTTCGGTCATAATGCCGCACAGCCGATTGCCGCGTTTATACTTTCCGTGTTTGCTTTTGTTGTCGGTATAAATATTATTGAAGAATCCGTTAAGCGCTTGATCGAGCCGCAAAACATTCGCACAATTCCCTGGGTGTATATAGTTTTAGTTGTTACGATCATCACCAAAATTCTGCTGAATCGTTACCAGGTAAAAATAGGTAAGATGTTTAACAGTCCGGCAATTCGCGCCGCTTCTGTAGACAGCATAAACGATGTGCTTGCGTCATCGATAGCGTTGGTTGGTGTGGTTGGTGCGGCGCTTAAGATGAATTACATCGACAGTATTGCAGGTATAATGGTTGCAATGTTTATTTTCAAATCCGGCTACGAAGTTGCCCGGGAAAACCTGGATTACCTTATGGGCAGATCGGCTACAAAGGATTTTGACAATAAGCTGAAAAAAATTACTCTGCAAGTTGAAGGCGTAAAAGGTATAAACGATTTGCGCTCGCACTACGTTGGTAATAAATTTCATATAGAAATTCATATCGAGGTGGACAAAGATGCCACTACAAGAATTTCTCACGATATAGGAAATTCCGTTCGAAGAAGACTTGAGGAAGAAGAGGACGTTCAAAAAGTATTTGTGCATATCGATCCGGTATAAGCTGGCTGCTTGATACCGGATACTTGATGCTGGATTTTGGAACAGAAGAATTGATTGACAATATTTTTAGAAATTTATAAGTAAAGAGAAATAGATGAGTGAATTAAAAAAGTTGACGCTGCTTCATGTGTTAAATAGAAGCGCTGAAAAATTTGCGGATAGACCGGCGGTCTCGTTTATAGATAAAGCTAAAACCAGTTACAAGGAATTCAAAACCAAGGTGGACAGCGTTTCCAACTTTCTTAAAAACGAAGGCATAATTGCCGGCGACAGGGTGGCTATTTTGAGCGAGAACCAGCCGAATTGGGGAGTAGCATATTTCGCAATCACAACTATGGGCGCTATCGCAGTACCTATCATGACGGAATTTCATTCAACCGAAGTTCATCATATACTTCGTCATTCCGAAAGTAAGGCAATTTTTATCTCCGCAAAATATTTTAACAAGATCGAAGAAGCGGGAATCGATTCGCTTCAAACCCGGATTTTATTAGACGATTTTTCCGTCATTCCGCCGGAAACTAAGAACGATTTGATTAAGGAAGTAATCAGCGGCGGCAAAAAAGAATTTGCCAAGATTAAAGAAGCCGCCATGAAATTAGTCGGCTTGATTCCCGTCGAGGTTGAGGAGGACAACAACGCTCTTATTCTCTATACTTCAGGAACAACAGGTCATTCAAAGGGAGTAATTCTCACTCATAAAAACGTTGTCTCCGATGCGATGGCAACATTGCAAATTGTTAAGGTTGGCCCGGAAGACAGGCTCCTTTCTATTCTTCCGTTGTTTCATACAATAGAATCGACGCTCGGACTAGTAATACCGCTGATGGTTGGCGCATCAATAACATATCTTGATAAACCGCCTACGGCGGCTGCGCTGTTGCCGGCTCTTGCTAAAGTAAAACCGACGGTGATGCTTGCCGTGCCGCTTATTATCGAAAAAATTTATCGCGGAAAGATATTACCCGAATTCAACAAAAAAACTATTGTCCGGGGGCTTTATAAAATTCCAACCGTGAGAAAGAGATTGAACCGAATCGCCGGTAAAAAACTTCTTCACACATTCGGCGGCGAATTAAAAATGTTTTGCATCGGCGGCGCTCCCATAGCTGCGGATGTAGAAAGATTTTTGGATGAATCGGGATTCCCGTACGCAATTGGCTACGGGTTAACGGAAACCTCGCCGCTCGTTAGCGGCACATCACCGCAATTTGTGCGGAGAAGGTCGGCCGGAAAAGTACTTCCGGGTGTGGAAATAAAAATTGACAAGCCCGATTCCAAAACCGGCGAAGGCGAAGTGCTTATTAAGGGTCCGAATGTTATGAAAGGTTATTACAAGGATGAAGAAAAAACAAAAGAAGTATTTGACGGAGATGGCTGGTTTAAAAGCGGCGACCTCGGCGTGATAGACGATGACGGTTACCTGTTTATCAAGGGGCGTTCTAAAAATGTTATAATCGGTCCTAACGGAAAAAATATTTACCCGGAAGAAGTCGAGTCGATCATAAACGAATTTCCGTTTGTTGACGAATCGCTTGTTATGGAAAAAGGTGACCAGCTGATAGCTAAAGTTTACCTGAACTTTGACGAGATTGACCGCGAGTTTAGAATTCAAAAACTAAACGAACAACGGGCGCGGGAAATTGTAAATAAAATTTTCAGCGACTTGCTCGTCCAGGTAAATGAAAGGGTAAATACTTTTTCGAGGATAAATAAAATTGTTGAACAGCTTGAACCGTTCGAAAAAACGCCGACGCAAAAAATAAAACGATTCTTGTACGTGGAATAATGGCGTGGCGATAGTTAATTACAATTTTGTTTTCGATTTTTTCGATAAACTCTGAACAACCAGTTCGTACGAATGATCAATCCAATCAAAAATTAGTTTATCCTTTACTGAACCGTCTAGTTCAACCGTGTTCCAATGAACTTTATTCATGTGGTAGCCTGGAGTTACAGCATCGTATTTTTCTCTTAGTTCTACAGCCAGCTCCGGATCGCATTTTAGGTTAATACTTGCAGCCGAGTTCAAATTTGCAAGGCAGAACATTTTGCCCATGACTTTAAAAACAAGCGTTTCTTCGCCGAAAGGAAATTCCTCGGTAACGCCTGCTTTTTTTCTACAGTGGTTTCGAACCTTTTCTATATCCATATTTGTTCTATATTTGCAAATCAATATACTCGGATTTGACTAGATTTTCCTGAAACATAAAAATTAATCAGCTGTATTAAGTTTTAAAATAATTTGGATTAGGACACATATGAAAAAATTCCCGATATTCATTCTATTCTTCGCGGCTTTTATAGGCATTCAAGCGCAAAACGTTAAA
>DAIEQA010000167.1:0-6799 GCA_027348115.1 Ignavibacteriales bacterium | reverse complement strand
ATCCAACCGTTGAATGTGTCCGTGGATTAAATGCCGAAGGGGAATTCACCAAAAACTTTGTAAAAACCGAACGCATGCCTTATATAACCGAAGGCACACCATGGCAATACACATGGTATGTTCCGCAAGATATTGACGGCTTAATAAACTTGATGGGCGGAAAAGAAAAATTTAGTCATAACCTCGATGAGTTTTTTGCTGCCGGTCAATACTGGCATGGCAATGAACCCGATCAGCAGGTTCCGTTCCTATATACATATTCCGGTGAACCGTGGAAAACAAATGTTATTGTTTCAAAAATTTTGAAAGAGGAATATAGTAGTAAACCCGGTGGTTTAAGCGGTAACGATGATGCCGGACAAATATCTGCCTGGTATGTTTTTGCCTCGATGGGATTTTACCCCGTCTGTCCTGCAAAAGATGAATATGCCGTTGCTGTACCGGCGTTCGAAAAAATTAAAATCAATTTTGAAAACGGTCATGCTCTTGTAATTACCGCTAAAGGAATTAATTCTGGCAAAAAGAAAGTAAGAGAAATCAAATTGAACGGTACGCCTTTGAAGAATTATAAGATTAAATACGAGCAAATTATTAACGGCGGAACATTGGACTTTGTGATGGAGCGAATGGATAGATGAAGGTTCCGACTTTAAGTACTTTGAGAAATGCATATGGAAAATTTGGCGTTGCTGCGTTCAATGTATTCAATGCCGAACAAGTCCATGGCGTTTTCATGGGAACTGAATCAGCCCGATTGCCTGTGATAATTCAAATTACTCCGGCGGCACGAAATTATGTTAGACCGGAATTCTTAGAAGCTATGATAAACGCTGCCGGAGAAATTTATAACGCTGTAAATTATTCGGTGCATTTAGATCACGGTAATGTTGAACACTGCCTCTCTGCAATTGATTCAGGTTTTTACAACTCGGTTATGATAGATGCTTCATATGAAGAGTTTGAAAAAAATATTTCTATAACAGCCGATATTGCACGAAGAGCGCATGATAAGGGAATTGCTGTTGAGGCAGAACTTGGGGTGTTATGCGGGGTGGAGGAGGAAAAGAGTATTTCATTTGAATTAGGAAGTTATACTAATCCTGCACATGTTGCCGAATTTGTTAGTCGAAGCGGTTGCGATTCTCTCGCAGTTGCTGTCGGAACAAGTCACGGCGCCTATAAGATGAGTGAGGGTACCGGACTTAATTTAGATATATTAAAAGAGATTCAAAAACAATTACCTGGCTTCCCGTTAGTTTTACACGGTGCATCAAATGTACCAAAATCCGAAGTAGAAAGGATTAATCGAGCAGGCGGTAAAATAAAATCATCCGCGCATGGGGTAAACGAAATTGAACTGTTACGCGCAATAAGATTAGGAGTAACCAAAATTAATATTGCAACAGATTTACGACTTATCTGGACGCGCGTTCACCGTGAATATTTTAATAACACTCCGGAATTATTCGACCCGGTTTTACCTGGTAAAGAATATATAGAGGAATTGAAAAAATTTGTGGAACATAAATGCCAATCACTTATGATAGGTGATTTGTGAAAAACAAAAAAGTAAAATACTTCATATTCACAGCAATTATTTTGCTCGGCTTTTTTAATTGCTCTTTAAATGCTCAAATATTTCAGAAAGAAAAAGACGGCGTAGTTTTAACCGCTTTACCTAACATAAATGGTTTGAAAAAACTAAAACTAAAAATCTGGAACGATAAAATTATTCAAGTAATTGCAAGTCCTTCAAATGAATTTTCCGGAAGAACAAGCTTGATACTCGCCGATAATAATTTTTCTCAACCTGTTTGGAATGTTAAAGAGGCTGACAACAAAATCATTGTTTCTACAGCGGAAGTTGCAGTTAGTGTAGACAAACTTACGTATAAAATTAGTTTCTATAACAAAAAAGGCGATTTAATTCTAGCTGAAAATGAAAGACAGATTTCACATGCAAAAGTTATGAATGAAGAATGCTTTCATATTAAACAGGTCTTTGATTACATGCCCGGCGAAACTCTTTATGGATTAGGAAGTTTTCAAGATGCCGATTTACCGTTAAACGGTAAAAAGAGAATCCTTCTTCAAAAAAACCGCGATGATGTTGTTCCGGTTCTAATCTCTACCAATAAATATGGAATAATTTGGAATAATTATTCCTATGGCGAATTCAATGATATACGCGGAAGTTATTACATCTGGTCGGAAGTAGCCGATGAGATTAATTACTTTTTTATGTACGGCGCCAATATGGATTCACTCGTATCTGCATATCGGGAATTAACCGGCAAAGCACCGATGTATCCCAAGAATTTTTACGGTTATATACAATCAAAACAAAAGTACAATACGCAGGATGAAATTGTTTCTATTGTAAAGGGATTCCGAGAAAGGCAATTCCCGCTGGATGTTATAGTTCAAGATTGGATGTACTGGCCAAATAAACAATGGGGACAAAAATCTTTTAACAAAATGAATTACCCTGACCCGGTGAAAATGGTTAATGATATTCATAGTATGAACGCAAAGGTGATAATATCGATATGGCCAAACATGTCAGAAGGAACGCCGAACCAGGTTGAGCTTGCAAAAATTAACGGCTTATTTACCGATAACGAACACTTGAATGTGCTTATGCCTGCTGCACGAAAACTATACTGGCAGCAAACTTACGATAGTCTTTATTCTATTGGTATTGACGGATGGTGGGCGGATTGTTCGGAAGGATATGATTCCGATTGGGATTCCCCTTACTTCAAGTTATCCGATGCAAAATTAAACAAAGTAAATTCGGATGATCTCAAGAAGATGATGAACAGCGGTCGTTACATTAATGTTTATGCATTGCTTCACACAAAAGGATTATATGAAGGATATCGCTCCGTTAATTCTAATAAAAGGGTTTTCATTCTTACACGTTCTTCTTTTGCCGGAATGCAAAAATATGCTGCTAGTTATTGGACTGGTGACGTCTCTGCTAATTGGGAAGAATTTCGTATGCAAATTCCTGCCGGTCTAAATTATTGTATGACGGGGCTTCCCTATTGGACAACAGATATTGCCGGTTACTTTATTAAGCATGAACCCGGTTGGTGGTTTTCGAACGGTGTTTTTGAAAAAGGTCAGGAAGATGAAGGCTTCAAAGAACTTTACACTCGCTGGTTCCAATTTGCTGCATTCTGTCCGTTGTTTCGCGCGCACGGTGCGGATTTTCCACGAGAGCCCTGGGCATTTGGCCCAGAAGAATCGAAGACGTATAAAACTCTTTTGAAGTTTACGAATCTTCGTTATCGCTTAATGCCATATATTTATTCTCTTGCATGGAAAGTTGCGAATGAAAACTACACTATTATGCGAGCCCTACCTTTCGATTTTGTTAACGATACTACCACATTTAGCATAAACGACCAATATATGTTCGGACCTTCCATAATGGTTTGCCCGGTTGTTAAGCCGCTGTATTATTTGCCGGATAATGTTAAAATGAAAACTTCCGAATTTACCCGCGATGTTTATCTACCAGCGAATATAGAATGGATTGATTTTTGGACCGGTGAAAAATATGAAGGTGGAAAAATTATTAAAGCCGATGCTTCTTTTGAAACGATGCCGCTGTTTGTACGCGCAGGCTCCATTATTCCTTTCGGGCCGTTTATGCAATATGCTACTGAAAGCTGTGACCCACTTGAAATCAGAATTTATCCCGGCGCCGATGCTGAGTTTAATTTATACGAAGACGAAAATGATAATTACGATTACGAGAAAGGAATTTATTCCTTGATTCCCTTTAAATGGAATAATGATAAAAAAGAATTAACTATCGGTGAACGTAAAGGAGAATTCCCGGGAATGTTAAAGCAGCGTAATTTCAAAATAGTCTTGGTAAATGAATCAAGAGGAAACGGCGTTGAAATAACCGAATCGCCAGACAAAATAGTAAGATATAACGGAAAAGAAACGGTTCTTAAACAGCAATAGATAATTAATTAAACATATAGGAAAGATTGTTAATGAAGTTTGATACTAAATGTAAATTGCTTGTTCACCCTGAATTTGAAGAATCCGATTTATATCAAAATATTACTTCAGACAAAGTAGGCTGGAAAACTTTGAATTTCGGTTCAAGAAAAATGAAAAAAGGAGAGGAGTGGAAATACGATACCAGTGAAAATGAAATGTGTATCGTTCTACTTGGAGGTAAGTTTTCAATCTCATCAAAATGGGGAAATTGGGTAACAAAAAATTCGAGAAAGGATGTATTCAGCGGATTATCACACGCCGCTTATTTACCGCCAGATACTGAATTTGAATTAACAGCACTAAGCGAAGAAGTTGACTTTGCATTTGGTTATACGGAAGCTAAGGAAAAATTTGACGGTTATTTTATCACTCCTCAAATGGTGAATGATTATGGAATAGAACTGCGAGGCGGTGATAACGCATCACGTCAAATCAATTCGATATTACCTCCGGGCTCAAAATGCAGCAGACTGGTTTGCGTTGAAGTGTACACGCCTTCCGGTAATTGGAGCTCTTTCCCTGCTCACAAACATGATCGGAGAAAAGTTGATGAGAACGGGAAAGTAATAGAAGCCGAACTCGAAGAAATTTACTTCTACAAATTCGATAAACCTCAGGGATTCGCGTTACAAAAAATTTATACGGATGATAGAATTCTAAACGAAATTGCCGAGCCGCATAATAACGATGTTGTGCTAGTGCCGCGCGGTTATCATCCCGTGTCTGCCGGGCATGGATACAATACTTACTACTTGAATTTTTTAGCTGGAAGCGATCAATCTCTTGCCAACACCGATGATCCGGATCATAAATGGATTTACGGAACATGGGGAAAGATGGATGAACGTTTACCGCTTGTAACTTTGGATATGAATTATGGAAAATAAATCAATGAAAAGATATGATGTAATTACGTACGGAAGATCATCCATCGATCTGTACAGCAACAATATTGGCAGTCCGTTCATTGAGATCAAAGAGTTTGGCGCCTTTGTTGGCGGCTCGCCGTTAAATATTGCGGTTGGAACAAAACGTCTCGGATTAAAATCCGCTTTGTTAACTGCAGTTGGCAACGATATGGTCGGAAAATTTTTATTAAATTTTTTGAGGAAGGAAGGAGTTGAAACCTCATTTATTCCGGTTAAGGAAAATGCCCGCACAAGTGCAGTAATTCTGGGAATTGAACCACCCGATAATTTTCCCCTCGTTTATTATCGTGACAACTGTGCGGATTCAAAACTTAACATCGATGATGTTATGAAAGCTGAAATAGCGAGTTCGCGCTTGATTGAATTCTCAGCTACGGCGCTGAATGTTGAACCGTCAAGATCGGCGGCATTCTTTGCTGCTGAACGGGCGCGCGAGAATAATGTTCCCGTCCTTGTCGATCTTGATTTTCGTGCCGATCAATGGCACGATCCGCGCGCCTACGGTGTAACTACGCGGGCATTTTTAAATTATTGTAGAATGGCAATTGGTACCGAAGAAGAAATATTGGCAACAATGCTAAAAGATCCGTCGCAAATTAAAATTAGGAATCAGCAAATCTCGGCCCCGGAAATATCCGGTAATGTTGATGAAGCAATTCAAGGAATTTTGAAAACCGGCGTCGAAACATTAATTGTTAAGCGCGGCGTGAAGGGGTCTTCTGTCTTTCTTAAAGACGGAAAGGTAATTGATGTACCTGGATTCCCCGTTGAAGTTGTAAATGTCCTTGGTGCGGGTGATGCTTTTGCTGCCGGTTTTATATATGGTTTTCTGCAAGGATGGGATTGGTACAAATGCTGCCGGCTTGCAAATGCATGCGGCGCCATTCTTGTTACAAAGCATGGATGTGCAAACTTTAATCCTACATATGATGAAGCGATGAGTTTTGTCGAATCAAAAGGAGGATTTTAATTGAAAACGATTCGTTTGACTGTTGCCCAAGCCGCAATTAAGGTTTTAAAGAACCAATATGTTCAAAGAGACGGAATTGAAAATAAATTTTTTGCCGGATGTTTTGGAATTTTCGGCCACGGCAATGTGGCAGGAATCGGTCAGGCTTTACAGCAGAATCCGGATTTCAGATATTACCAAACTCGTAACGAACAATCTATGATTCACACTGCGGCAGCTTATGCAAAAATGAAAAACCGTTTGAGCACATTTGTTTGCACTTCGTCGATTGGTCCCGGCGCTACAAATATGATTACCGGAGCCGCCGCTGCGACTATTAATAGATTACCAGTACTTCTTATTCCCGGAGATATTTTTGCGCGGAGAAATGTTGCGCCTGTTCTTCAGCAATTAGAATCTCAATCAACTCAAGATATTTCTGTTAACGATTGTTTCAAACCCGTTTCGAAATATTGGGATAGAATAAATAGGGCTGACCAACTTATAACTTCTCTTCCTGAAGTTATGAGAGTACTAACTTCTCCCGCCGATACCGGTGCTGTAACTTTAGCAATTCCGCAGGATGTTCAAGCCGAAGCCTTCGATTTTCCGGAAGAGCTTTTTGAAAAAAGAATTTGGAATATTCAGCGCGTTCGTCCTGATAGAAATATTATTTCCAAAGCAATTGAAATGATTAAGCAAAGTTCAAAACCGTTGATCGTTAGCGGCGGCGGAACAATTTACAGTGACGCTGTGGATGAATTGATAAAATTGGTTGATCAAACCGGAATTCCCGTTGTTGAAACATTCGCGGGTAAAGGGGCGCTGCCATATAATAAATCGGAATCTCTCGGTGCGGTTGGAGCTACCGGAACTCCGGGAGCTGCTGCAATGA
>DAIEQA010000158.1:0-6522 GCA_027348115.1 Ignavibacteriales bacterium | reverse complement strand
TACGATTCAGACGAACCGATGGATGTAATTCATAAAGCGGTAGATGCGCCTATTCAATTCAACGCGCTGCTTTTCATTCCTAAAAAGAGCGGAGATTACTTCTGGATGGATCGCGAAAATTACGGACTCGATCTTTATGTGCGTCGTGTTCTCATCCAGCATAAAAATAAGGATCTTGTTCCCGAGTATTTAAGTTTTGTAAAAGGCGTGGTGGACTCCGAGGATCTTCCTCTGAATATCTCCCGGGAAACTCTGCAGGAAAATGTAATCTTCACAAAAATTGCATCTAGTGTAACAAACACCGTGTTAAGTTACCTTATGGATAAAGCTAAAAACGATAACGCGGCTTATCTTGAATTCTGGAAAGAGCACGGTAAAATAATGAAGCTCGGTTACGGCGATTTTGTCAACCATGATAAGTATATGGAACTGATTCGATTTAATTCATCCGCCTGCAAAAGCGCAGAAGAATTATGTTCTCTGGCCGAATATGCATCGCGGATGAAGGAAGGGCAGAAAGAAGTTTATTATGCAATTGGTACAAACAGGGAAGCCGTTGAGATTGATCCACACCTGGAAATTTTTAAGAATAAAGATTTAGAAGTTTTATATCTCTTCGATCCCGTTGACGAGTTCGTTATTCAATCGTTGCGTAAGTATAAAGAATATGAATTTAAATCCGTCGACTCTACCGATCTTAAAAAGCTCGAAGACGTTAAAGACGTTGAAGAGAAGAAGCATGATTTAAAAGAGCTTGGTAAAGACGACGCGAAACATTTCAGCAGTCTGCTATCGAAGATGAAAAACATTCTCGGCGATAGGGTGGAAGATGTTGTGGAATCGAAACGCCTTGTTGACAGCGCATCGTGCTTGGTTGCAAAAGAGGAGGGCATTTCCTCGACGATGCAAAAGATTATGAGAATATCCAACAAAGATATAGCCCCGCAGAAAAAAATATTCGAGATAAATCCCAACCATAAACTTGTTAGAAATCTTCTGAAAGTTTATAAAGTTAATTCCAACGACGATTTCATCCTGAACACCACCGAGCAGCTCTTTGAATCGGCACAGTTGCAAATCGGTGAGTTAAGCGATCCGCATAAATTGGTTAGCAGGATCAACCGGATATTAGAGGAGTCAAGCGATTGGTACATTTCGGTTAAAAAAATAGAAGAACAATAGGTTACCCCCCTAAATTTATTTTGCGATGGATCGGTCTCTTTTTTTGAAAAGGCCGGTCCGTTAAATCTTTTTTTTAAAACTTCTTTTGTATCTAATCTTTAACTATTTATTTTAAGGCATTAATTAAAAAAGAGGTCTTATGCTAAAACGATTTTTCTTTTTTGCCTTTCTCGTTCTTACCCCGATATATACCTTTGCCGGCGAAGCCAATCTCAAAATTCCTGCGTTAAAAGATAATCAAAGTAAAATTCTGCTTATCGGAATTATTGTTTGTCTTATGGGAATTTGGTTCGGTGTTTATCAGTACTTAAAAGTAAAAAAGCTGCCTGCGCATCAATCCATGCTTGATGTAGCACAGGTAATATTTGAAACGAGTAAAACTTACTTAATACAGCAGGGAAAATTTCTTGCAATACTTTTTCTTTTTATCGCGGCATGTATAACATTTTATTTTGGATTTCTGCTGCAACATAGTTTTGGCGGCGTTCTATTAATTCTTAGCTGGACGGTCATCGGAATCCTTGGATCTTACGGCGTTGCTTGGTTTGGAATTAGAATGAACACTCTTGCAAACAGCAGAATGGCTTTTGCATCGCTTGAACGTAAACCGATTAAGCTTCTCAACATTCCTCTGGATGCCGGCATGAGCATTGGCGTAATGCTAATTTGCGTTGAACTGATTATGATGCTGATTATTCTTCTGTTCGTTCCGCGAATTTATGCCGGTGCATGTTTCATTGGTTTTGCTATCGGCGAATCTCTTGGCGCAAGCGCACTGCGTATTGCCGGCGGTATCTTCACAAAAATTGCAGATATCGGCGCCGATCTGATGAAGATAGTTTTTAAAATTAAAGAAGACGATCCGCGCAATCCCGGTGTTATTGCGGATTGTGTTGGAGACAATGCCGGCGACAGCGTCGGTCCTACAGCAGATGGTTTTGAAACCTACGGAGTAACGGGTGTAGCATTGATCAGCTTAATTGTTCTCGCGGTCGCAAACGTAGATTTTCAAACTGAACTGCTTACATGGATCTTTTCAATCAGAATAATAATGATCGTCACTTCTATAAGCGCGTTCTTCATCAACCGTGCTTACAGCGGTTACCGATATAAAAACAAGGATGATATTCATTTCGAAAATCCGTTGACATCTTTAGTATGGATCTCTTCCATCCTTTCCATTGGAGCAACATTTTTAGTTACGTATTTAATGATAGGCCAATTGCCGAATCAAATTTGGATTGTACTGGCCACAATTATAAGCTGCGGAACGTTTGGAGCCGCTTTAATTCCCGAACTCACAAAAGTATTTACAAGCACCAATTCCAAACATGTGAGGGAGATAATTGCAACCTCGCGAGAGGGAGGACCATCATTAAACATACTTTCCGGATTTGTCGCCGGAAACTTTAGCGCTTTCTGGATGGGTCTTGTTTTCGCGCTGCTTATGTTCATCGCGTACATAGCCAGCGTTGATGCGTTGGCGGAGTTTATGATCTTTCCTTCAATCTTTGCTTTCGGCTTGGTAGCGTTCGGATTTTTGGGAATGGGTCCAGTCACAATTGCTGTGGATAGTTACGGTCCTGTTACTGATAACGCGCAATCAATCTACGAACTTTCTTTGATCGAAGATATTAAAGACGTGGACAAAGAAATTGAGTCCAAGTTCGGATTTAAACCCGACTTCCAAAAAGCAAAATATTATTTGGAAGAGAATGACGGAGCCGGAAATACTTTTAAAGCCACGGCCAAACCGGTATTAATCGGCACGGCTGTCGTAGGTGCAACAGCTATGATCTTTTCACTTATTCTTTTACTTCAAAGAGATCTCGGAATCGATCCTGCAAAAGTTTTAAGCATACTTAATCCTTATGCAAACATCGGGTTCCTTTGCGGCGGTGCCGTTATATATTGGTTTACGGGTGCTTCTACACAAGCGGTTACAACCGGTGCTCATCGCGCGGTGGAGTATATAAAGAAAAATATACAACTTGATTCAAACGCGAGCAAAAGTGCATCGATAGAAAAATCCAAAGAGGTGGTAAAGATCTGCACGCAATACGCTCAAAACGGAATGTTGAATATCTTCATTGCTATTTTCAGTTTTGCGTTGGCATTCGCCCTTCTTTCCGCTCCCGTTAATTCAACGGCTCCAATTGCATTCTTTGTAAGCTTCCTAATTTCGATTGCTGTGTTCGGTTTATTCCAGGCTGTATTTATGGCAAATGCCGGCGGAGCTTGGGATAACGCAAAGAAAGTTGTCGAGGTTGAACTAAAAGAAAAAGGAACACCGCTTCATGATGCAACCGTAGTAGGCGATACGGTCGGCGATCCGTTTAAGGATACTTCCTCCGTCGCTTTAAATCCCGTGATAAAATTCACAACATTGTTCGGTTTGCTTGCCATGGAAATTTCGATCTCCGAACAATTTAGGTCCGCGGCTCCGTTTGTCGGAATTGCAGTACTTATCGGGGCTTTAATATTCGCATGGAGATCTTTCTACTCAATGCGGATTATGAAGTAATAATTAGATCCGTTCAATTTTACCCCGCGCTATGCGGGGTAATTTTTTTGTACGGTTAAAAATTCGATGAAACAATTCCTATAAAAGCTGAAAGGAAGAAATAATGGAAATGCTGAACAAGACAACTGCGGAGAGCAATGAGTTTAAAAAAGAGCTTGGCTTTTTCGATGCTACAATGTTGGTTATCGGCTCGATGATTGGTTCGGGAATTTTTATTGTCAGCGCTGATATTGCAAGAACCGTCGGTTCCGGCGGATGGCTCTTAGTTGTTTGGTTAATCTCCGGAATCATCACGCTCATCGGTGCTTTGAGTTATGGCGAACTTGCCGCTATGATGCCGAAAGCGGGAGGGCAATATGTTTATCTTAGAGAAGCGTATAATCCGTTAATCGGTTTCCTTTACGGCTGGACTTTGTTTCTTGTTATTCAAACCGGGACTATTGCTGCCGTAGCGGTAGCGTTTGCAAAATTTACCGCGGTACTTTTTCCTTTCTTCGGAACTCAAAATATTTTGTTTTCTATTTTAGGATTGAAAATCTCGGGCGGACAGTTGCTTGCCATTGCCTCAGTAATTCTTTTAACATATATAAATATTCGTGGTCTCAAGGAAGGAAAATTTGTTCAGGATATTTTTACTATTGCAAAGACCGTCGCGTTAATTGGTTTGATTCTTTTAGGAATTTTTATCGGCGCAAATTCGCATGCCTTAACTTCAAACTTCTCCAATCTTTGGGAAGGAAAGTGGCTACACATTTCCGGTGGCAAAATTGATTGGGTGGAACAACTCGGCGGATTCTCGGTTGTAATTGCTATCGGCGTTGCGATGGTTGGTTCTTTGTTCGCAAGCATAGCGTGGGAAACTATAACTTTTACCGCTGGAGAAGTAAAAAATCCTAAAAGAAATATCCCGATGAGTTTATTGTTCGGAACGTTGATTGTTACGGTTCTTTATATACTGGCTAATGTCGCATACCTGGTGATTTTACCTTTGGCCGGCAGTCCGGGCGGAAAAGATGTTGTGAGTCAAGGAATTCAGTTCGCCGCGGATGACCGTGTGGGAACCGCCGCGGCCCAATTAATATTCGGAGAGCCGGCAGCTATAATAATGGCAATACTAATAATGATATCAACTTTCGGCTGCAACAACGGTTTGATTCTTTCCGGCGCCCGAGTTTACTACGCCATGGCTAAAGATAATTTATTTTTTAAATCTACCGGCATGCTGAATGAAAAATCTGTTCCAGCAAAAGCATTAATATTTCAAGCGGTCTGGACAAGCATATTATGTCTCTCGGGCACCTATTCCGAATTGCTGGACTACGTAATATTCACCGTTTTGATTTTTTATTGTCTTACAATTGCCGCTGTATTCATTTTAAGAAAAAAGAAACCTGAAGCAGAGCGACCGTATAAAACTTTCGGCTACCCGGTTTTGCCGTTTATTTATATTATTCTTGCTGCAACAATTTCTGTAATACTTTTTATCTACAAGCCGCTGTATACTTGGCCGGGATTGGTAATAGTAATTCTTGGTATACCTGTTTACTACTTTTGGAGAGCGGTTAAGAATTGAGTTTTATCGAATAGCTACCGGCACTTGTACCTGCACTTTTACGGGTATGCCGTTTTGTTTGCCTGGTTTGAATCTTGTACGGGAAACGGCATTCATTGCTGCTTCATCGCAGCCGTAGCCGATTCCTTTAGTCAACAATACTTTTCTAACGCTTCCCATCTCGTCAACAAAAGCAAGAACGAATACAGTTCCGGTAATTCCTTTTTGTCTTGCCGTGGGCGGAACAATTATCTTCGACTCGATCGCTTCATCGCCGCCAACCGGTTCGGGCATCTCATCTACTGCAACAAGGTACACATCTTCTTTAGGCGGCTTTGGAATTGGAATACCGAGGGAGATTCCTCCTTTACCGGTACCATTCCCTGTTCCGGTTCCGCTGCCGGGTGTGCCCTTTCCGTTTCCATTTTGATTTGATGTTTGAGAACCTGTTGTGGAAGATTTTTCCGCCGGAACCTTTTTCTCTTCAAGCTTAATTTTTTCTTCAGTTCTCTTTTCAGTTGAACTTATTTTTTCTTCGGGCTCAGGCACGGCAGCCATTGTATTGCCGCCGCTTCCGCCGCCGGCAGGTTCTTCGGCAATATCAAGCGAGATATAACCGTTCGAATCCGGATTATAATGCTGCGATGCATAATAAAAAAAAACAAATACAATCGAATGCATAATAACGGAGACAACGAGAGATAAATATTTAGAGAAGCGTCCGGGCATTTTATTTTGTCTGGACCGAAGTCCTTAAAACTTGTTAATCAAGGCGTAGTGCTTTCAACCCTCGTGGTTGCTATTAAAAGTTTTGTAGCGCCGGCTTTCTTTAACTGATCGAGCAACTGAACAAAGTTGCCGTGTTTAACATCTTTATCTGCTTTGATGATCACTTCCTTAATGCCGGTTTTATCAAATTCTTTCTGAAGGTACCAGGGCAGTTCCTGGAACGGAATTGTTTTATTGTTGATATAGATTATATCTTTTGCGTCCATATATACTTCGACGCCTTTGTTTACTTCGGTCTCGGCATTGGTGGATTGTGGTAATTTTACCTTGTAGGAGCCGGTAATTAAAAACGGGCTTGTAATCATGAAGATGATCAACAGCACGAGTACAATATCCGTAAACGGTGTGATATTGATCTCGGAAAATTCTTTCTCATCTAATTTGTATCTGCGCATAGGTCGGCTCACTTAGAACTTTTTACTATTCTTACTATTCCGTGAATTGCTTCGTCGAACGTGGGCATTGAGAGCTTTAA
>DAIEQA010000068.1:0-1952 GCA_027348115.1 Ignavibacteriales bacterium | reverse complement strand
AATCGCATTTGTACCGAACTTGGTTGCCAGAATTCTATCGTAAGCAGTCGGGCTTCCACCCCGCTGAAGGTGTCCAAGTACTGTGTAGCGGGTTTCCCATCCTGTATTTTCAGAGATCATCTTTGCAACATACTCTCCAATACCTCCCAATTGAACCGGATCTGTTCGTTTAAGGTCGTTTGCCTTGGCGATAATTTTTCCGTTCTTCGGTTTTGCGCCTTCGGCGACACAGACTAATGAGAATCTTTTTCCGCTCATGTTTCTTCGCATAACTTTTTCATAAACGGCATTCCAGTCGAATGGAATTTCAGGAATTAATATTATGTCGGCGCCGCCGGCCAGGCCTCCGTTAAGTGCAATCCATCCCGCATATCTTCCCATTACTTCGATAACCATAACGCGGTGATGTGAAGATGCTGTTGTATGAAGCCGGTCGAGCGCGTCGGAAACAACCGCCACTGCCGAGTCGTGCCCGAAAGTCTGATCCGTTGCTTCCAGATCATTGTCAATCGTTTTCGGAACGCCGATTATATTCATTCCCAATTTGCTCATCTGATCGGAAATGTGCATTGTGCCGTCTCCGCCTATCGCGATCATCACATCAATATTCCAGGCAGCATAATTTTTCATCGCATCTTTGGATCGGTCTACTATTCTGATTTTTCCGTCGACTTCTTCCGGCCAGTGAAACGGATCTCCCTTATTCGATGAACCCAGTATCGTTCCTCCACGTGATAGTATTCCTGAAACATCTTTGTTGTAAAGTTCGCGGGCTCTTCCTTCAACCAATCCTTCAAAGCCGTCAAATATACCAAGCACATTCAGTCCCATATCCAATGCGGGTTTCGTTACGCCTCGTATAACAGCGTTAAGCCCGGGACAATCTCCGCCCCCGGTTAAAATTCCGATCTGTTTTACTTTTGATGAAGCCACTTTTCTCCTGTTAAATCTATTGCGTTTAAATGTATCAGCGGTTCTATGAACTTATTTTCTTGAAAGTCTTGAAATGAATCTTAGCAATCTCGCTCAATTTTTCTTCACCGATTTTTTTTAAGAGACCCTTTGCAAATTTTTCAGTCTCCAATGAAGATCCCTTAGGAAGATTCAGATTTTTTCTCTCTCCCTCCTCAAACCATCTTACAAATGAGTCTCTTGCCAGTATTGAAGCCGCGGCGACCGCAGTGTATTTTTCAGCTTTCGTTTCCTGAATGAATTCCACGGCTGAATGTTTGGAATGGGAAACTATATCAAGATCCTTTTTGCTGAATTTGTCGGTTATCACCGTCCTGCACTCTATATTATCGAGCAGATTCCCGATTGCTTTAGAATGCGCCCAGCTAAGAATTTTATTCAGATTGGAAAATTTTTCATATAGCTCATTATACTTAACCGGATTAATTCTTACTATTTGAAAATCATCTCCGACAGTATTTTTTATTTTATGCGCTAAAATCTTTATCTGATAGTCGGAAAGATCCTTACTATCGCGCACACCGCTTTCAGCAAGGATTTTTTTTGTCTTGTTGTTAAGATATACTGCGGCAACTACAAGCGGTCCGAAGAAATCCCCCTTGCCGCATTCATCGGATCCGATATATTCTTCCGGTTCGCCGATTGTTTGATCTTTCAGTTCAAGAGAGGGTTCATCAAGTATTAAATTCCCGATTGATTTAAAGAACTCAGACTTTTCATTCCCCTGAAAAATTGTTTTAACACCCTTTTTGCCGAAATAGACCTGCACTTTTACTTTTTCTTTTTGTCGTTCTGCCATGAATTCAAAATTATAATCTTTCCGGATGACTTCTGTTACGCGTATATCTTTTTTTATCAAAAGATCTCGGTAAGAAGTAATGGCAGAATCGGCTTTTTCCTCTATTGACACCCGGAATTCTCTATCTATTTAATAGTAAATAATTGTTGCTTAAAAATATCAAAAAAAGAGATTAGGGATG
>DAIEQA010000102.1:0-28737 GCA_027348115.1 Ignavibacteriales bacterium | reverse complement strand
CCTCTAGGTGTTCGGTTAAAAGTTGAACAAATAAACTTGTCAATCATTTTCGTTTCGATTTTGTTTAGAGGAATATCACCACAAAAAGAAATTAGTTGTTTGAAAGAATAGGATATTGATTCAAAATATTTTTTTGATTTAGAAGAACGAATAAATTCCAAATACTCATCTCTAAATTTAGAAAGGGAAGGGGAGATTTCATTTGGGTTGTTGTTAGTAATTTCTTGAACAGGTTGAGTGAATGAAGCTCTAAAATTCTCTAAAACTTTTTGAGCTGCATTTCTATCAGAAGTTTTTGTAGAAAGAGTTTTTCTTTTTCCATCAACAAAATAAATGATTTGAAAAAATCTTAACCGTTTGATTTTTGCTACATACATGGTTTTTCTCCTTGCATGTAGTATGCACTTTGTATGCACTTGCGATGAGAATGCATCGAAAACAATTCAAAAACGAAATGACACTATTCTGGATCAGAAGACTTCAGGTTCGACCCCTGACGGGGCAGCACAAAAAGCTCGAATACAAATTAAATCTAACCGTTTTTATCTTTCCATAAGAAAAATAATTATACTTCCTCCTATAATTTTTGAACATTTAGAATTCCATTTTATAGTATGGAGAAGAAAAACCGTGAATTTGGTTAACTCATAGGTTGGGAGGTGTGCTAACGGTATTCAAATTCATTTTTATCTCTAGACAACCAAATTTAAAAGCTCGCTTATACAAAACGAATCTAAAATCATTTTAGAAATTGGCCCATGCCAGAAAGGAAGATGGATATTTTTTAGTCTATTCATCAAATATGCAAATGTTTCAAAACGGATTATTTAAACTAAAGCTGGTGCAACTTTCCAGAATAATTCATAGTTTAATAGTTAAGTGCAGTAAATGCAGTCACCGGTCTCTCCGGTTAGAACTTTTCATTACTTTTTGTTGTACAAAAAGAAAATCAAAAATTCGTAATAAAACATCGAAAGGAGAACTAATGAGAAAAACCTTTTTTATTCTTGCCGTATTATTATGTACACTTACCGTTTCAATCAATGCACAAAGCGCCGTATCTACCGAGAATGCCAAAAATTTTGTGAATAAAGATACAACGGTTGTCGGAGTTGCCACACAAGTTAACACCACCAAATCCGGCGTAACCTTTATCAACATGGACGGCAAATTTCCGGAAAACAAATTTTCAGCGATAATATACAAAGACGATTCCTCAAAATTTGAGGATGTGAAAAAAATGGAAGGCAAAACAATTGAAGTATCCGGAAAGATTCAGGAATACAACGGCAAATACAATATTGTTTTGAAGGAACCTAAGCAATTGAAGGAAGTTGATCATAAAGCGGAAAAGAAATCTGCCAAAGCAACGAAGAAAACAGGGAAGAAATAATTATTAATAAAGAGACTGCGAAATTATCGCAGTCTCTTTTTAGTGAAATAAATCTTAAAAGTGCCGCCTTTTTTACAAACCGACTTAATTTAAATTCATTCGATATATTTACACTATAAATTAATTTTTAAATGCAAGAATCGAAAAGAGGTAATTATGCAGACACGAAAACTGGGCAAAGACGGCCCTGATTTGACCGTTGTAGGTTTTGGCGCGTGGGCAATTGGCGGTCCATGGCAATATGGATGGGGACCGGTTGATGATAATGAATCTGTGGAAGCGATTCGCTCAGCGTTAGATAACGGTATAAACTGGATCGATACTGCCGCGGCGTACGGTTTCGGTCATTCCGAAACAATCGTGGCTAAAGCGATTAAAGGAATCCGCGAAAAAGTTTTTATAGCAACTAAATGCGGTTTGATTAACGACGGAAAGGGAAGTGCTCTTAATAGTTTGAAACCGGAAAGTATTCGTAAAGAAATGGATGATAGTTTACGAAGACTTGAAACCGATTACATCGATCTATACCAAATTCACTGGCCGGATCCCTCTGTGCCTATAGAAGAAGCCTGGGGCGCCCTGGTAGATCTTCGCAATGAAGGCAAAACAAAATTTATAGGCGTGAGCAATTTTGACATTCCGCTTCTTGAAAGATGTATGAAAATAGAAAGGGTACAGTCTCTTCAACCGCCTTTCAGTATGTTGAAAAGAGATGTCGAAAATGAAATTCTTCCTTACTGTCTAAAGAATGAAATCGGCGTTGTAGCTTATAGTCCAATGCAGGCCGGTCTGCTTACCGGTAAGTTCGATATAAATAAGGTTGCTGCCGACGATTGGAGAAGAAAAGTAGATTTATTCAAGGAACCTAAACTTTCGAAAATTCTAGAGTTTGTTGAAAAGCTCCAACCTATTGCCGATAAACAAAAAAAATCTGTTGGTAATCTTGCCGTTGCATGGGTTCTTAAAAATCCTGCTCTTACTGCTGCAATTGTTGGAGCTAGAACGATAAAACAAACGCTCGACAACATTAACGCCGCTGATTTTGTTTTATCCGATGAAGAGTTAAGCTCGGTCAAAAATCTTTTAGCTGAGTACGGATTTTAATTAAAAAATTATGAGGATATTTTTATCCTACTGTTGCTGCTGAAATTGTTTATTAATAGATAGTGATTTATTTTTAGCATCGAAAACACGGCGCGTTCGTCTAGTGGTCCAGGACGCCGCCCTCTCAAGGCGGAGATCACGGGTTCGACCCCCGTACGCGCTACTATTAAGGGAAATTTTTTGTTTCCCTTTTTTGTTTAGCAATTAAAAATGATATGGCACGTTTCGAAAAACATATTTTTATATGCGAGAATGTTAGAGAACCCGGTCATCCACGCGGCTGCTGCACGGAAAAAGGTTCTAAAGAGATAAGAGAGCTTTTCAAGAAGAGACTAAAAGAACTCGGACTTAATTCAAGGATTCGAGCAAATTCATCGGGATGTTTGGACGCTTGTGAGTTCGGGCCATCCGTTGTAATTTATCCCGAACAGATTTGGTATGGGGGAGTGACTAAAGAAGACGTTGAAGAAATTATTCAAAGTCATTTGATTGAAAGCGTACCTGTGGATAGACTGTTAATTAAAGATAAAAGATATCTATAGAATGGCTGACATTAAAGAAAGAAACAGGGCAAAAAAAATATTTGATATCTTTGCCGGTGAATATCCTGCAGTTCGTCCGGCATTAGAATATTCATCTGCATTCGAGTTGTTAATATCGACAATTCTTTCCGCGCAGTGCACCGATGCGAGGGTGAACATTGTTACGAAAACTTTGTTTAAGAAATACAAAAAACCTCAAGACTATATTAAGGTTCCGATTGAGGAACTTGAGCGGGATATTTTTTCAACCGGGTTTTACAGGCAGAAAGCCAAGAGTATTCGCAGTTGCTGTATACTCCTGATAGAAAAACACGACGGCAAAGTGCCAAGAGATTTTGACGAACTCACAAAGCTTCCTGGCGTTGGCAGAAAAACCGCCTCGGTTGTTGCAGGAAATGCTTTTGGTATACCGGCAATAGCTGTAGATACACACGTTAAAAGATTATCCAACTTGCTGGGGTTCATTAAATCGAATGATCCTGAAAAAATAGAATTTCGTTTGAAAGAACTTCTGCCGGAAAGCTACTGGGTAAATGCTTCTCATTGGCTTGCAACGCACGGAAGGGAAGTATGCTTTGCCCGTAAACCCAATTGCATTGAATGCGTCCTTGGAAGAGTATGTCCTTCCTTCAATCCACAACCAAATTTAAAAGGTAAAAAATGAACAACGATTTTATGAGAGATAGAGACTACTGTCTTTCGATTTTGCAAGAGTATACCCAAAGCGATAGCCTGCTCAAACATGCTTACGCGGTGGAATCTTGTGTAAAAGCTTATGCCGGTAAATTTAATGAAGATGTGGAGTACTGGGGCAATGTTGCTTTGCTTCATGATTTCGATTATGAGAAGTATCCAACGGCCGAAGAGCATCCTTTCAAAGGTTCGGAGATTCTAAAAGAGAAAGGTTTTGATGAAGAATTTTGCAGCGCAATTTTATCTCATGCAGATTATTCCGGCGTTCCCCGCGATACTTTATTGAAAAAAACTCTTTTTGCATGCGACGAATTGGCAGGATTTATCACCGCGGTAACTTATGTACGACCAAGCAAGTCAATCGACGAAGTGGAAGTTAAATCCGTATTGAAAAAGATGAAGGACAAAGCATTTGCGAGAGCCGTAAACCGCGATGATATTACAAACGGAGCCGCTGGATTGGACATTTCTCTTGAAGATCATATTTTATTTTGCATTGAAGCCATGAAAAAAGATAAAGCAATGTTGGGGCTCTAATTGGACGCGGCTATTTGTTGAGTATCGCTCATTTGTTTTGTGTGAAAACAAGAATATGAAACACTCTCAAATTAAATGACGGTTGGAGGCGGTTAAATCATAAGATCAACCGTCTTGCCAGAGAATTTCTCTACAATTTATTTTGACTTGACAAAGTGCGAGTATCTTGCCTAAATTTTGACCCAGAAAATCGGAGAAAGATATAGAGAGTTTGATACCGCTTTTGAATCCTTAATTCTATAAAGATTTTAATAACTTAATTGTATTTTCAATAGCGATGATGAAAACCAAATTCTCTTTAATTTTTCTCTTTTTTGTTTTAAATATCTTAAGCGTAGCGCAAGACATCAAAGTCATTTCATCGACCGCAAGTTCAATCGTAATTCAGTACGTCCCGGTTTTTAAGGATACCGTTTATACCTCTTCACAGGGGCAGCAATATGTAAGTTTCAATATTGCCGGCACTTATATTGAGAACATATCCACTGCCGGTATGCCGCAAATACAGGTCCGCTCCATCAATATCGGAGTGCCTACCGAATTCGGAAATACAATTCAAATTTTGAACGCGGATTACTCGAACTTCTCGGGTCTTCTTTTACCTACGCCAGAATTAAAAAAAGATTCGGTTTCATTTTCGAATGTGTATTCCTCTGGTGCAAATTATTATAAACAATTAAACGTCGAATCTGTAAGCTTTGGAGATTTTGGTATGATTCGGGAATTGCCCGTTCAGACTTTTAAAATTCATCCCGTTCAATTCGATGCCTCCGGTCGTACAATAAAATTGTTGAAGAGCATAACATTCAAAATAACATTTGCTGCCTCGAAATCGAGTCAACAGTTAATTAAAGATAGTCATCTTGCATCGACGGTGTTAAATTGGAATGTGGCTAAGAATTGGGGAACGGCTTCTGCGAAATTAAGAAAGGTACAAAATTCAATTCTTGCCAGCGGCAGCTGGTATCGCTTTGAAACTCCGACTGAAGGAATATATAAGATCGATCAAACATTTTTGAAGAACCTCGGAATCGATATATCTTCAATCGATCCGCGGACAATAAAGATATACGGGATGGGCGGCTACGCTTTGCCCGAAGACCCGACAACATCGAATAATCAAGGACTTGTAGAAAACGCAATCCTTGTTAACGGCGAAAGTGACGGACATTTCGATTCCGGCGATTACGTTTTATTTTACGGAAGACCCCCGGAATTTTGGGAATACAACAAGACGAGCAGAAGTATAGGACGTGTTAAGGATCCGTATTCGAAAGTAAATTATTATTGGCTTACCTACGGAGGCAGCAACGGTAAGCGTATGAATCAAAAACAATCCTTGAATATAGACAAGGCCTACCAGCAGCAAACTACGCAGGCATTCCAGAGCTGGGATAAAGATAGTATAAACATCGGCAAAACCGGAAGGGATTATCTCGGCGATGTATTCGATTCATTCACTAAAAGCAGAACGTATATCACTTCGCTAAGCGGCATAGTTCCGTCGACGCCGGTTAATTACAAAGTTCGGGTCGTAAACGCCTCAACAACGGTTATCCCTTATACAATTGAGGAAAGCGGCTCGCAAATTTATGCCAACTCAGTTTACGGAGGTAACCCGTCTTTATATTTGTTAGGCAATTACAATATTTCAAATTCCACGTACACCGGCTCTATAACCGACGAAAGAAGCGCGTTAAAAATTACAAACAATTCCGGTTCAACAGACGCGCAACTTTATCTTGATTACTTTGAGATACGTTATACCAGGCAGCTTAAAGCGGCAAACGACAACCTGCTGTTTTTCTCGAAGGATACTTCGGCGGTTATACAGTATGTACTTTCGAATTTTTCAAACAGCTCAATACAAACATTCGATGTAACGGATTTTGCGAATGTTCAAATTGTTTCTAATGCAAACGTCAGCGGCGGGCAATATGCTTTTCAGGCAAACGAGACAAGCGGAAAAGTCGCTAAGTACCTTGCGGTAACGAATTCTCAGTACTTAACTCCTGTGAACGGAACAAAGATGGGCAATTCGGATATTCGCGGTAACGTAAGCGGCAGCGAAATGATAGTTATAGCTCCGAGAGATTTTCAAGCGCAGGCCGAAAGATACGTCGCATACAGATCCAACCAGTCGCCGTATAAAGTTTCTACGCAGGTTTTTTATGTTAACGATATTATGAACGAATTTGCTGGGGGCTTACTCGATCCAACGGCAATTAGAGATTTTTTGAAATATGCTTACGATAACTGGCAAATAAAACCATTCTATGTTTTGCTGTTCGGTAACGGCACCTATGATTATCTGAACAAAGAGAAGGCAAATAACAATTTTATTCCTACGTTTCAAACCCCCGAATCGCTGGACGAAATTAATTCTTATCCTTACGACGATTACTATGCAAGAGTATCCGGCAATGATAAAAAAGCGGATTTTGCCATGGGACGCTTGCCGATTAGATCTACCGACGACGCTGAAAACGACGTGGATAAAATTATTAAATATGAAACCGGCATGAGTAAGGGGCTCTGGCGAAATACAATTACTTTGGTTGCGGACGACGGGCCTGCCGCACAGGGAGCCGACGACGGAAATTCGCACACTGCGCAGTCCGAGATGATAGCAAATCAATTTCTGCCAAAATATTTTGATCAGAATAAAATTTATCTTGTTGCATATCCGACTGTTTATACCGGACTCGGAAGACGTAAGCCCGAGGTGAACAAAGCAATTATAAACGCGATAAATAACGGCACCCTCATTATGAACTGGGTCGGTCATGGAAATCCCGATGTGTGGGCGCATGAAGATGTCTTTGATAAAGCCACAACTATTCCGCAGATAAAAAATACAAATTACTTTTTTCTAACTGCAGCCACTTGCGATTTTGGCCGTTACGATGATCCTTCCCAGCAAAGCAGCGCGGAAATTATGGTAAATATGAAAAACACCGGCGCTATTGGATGTTTTACTGCGGCAAGAGTAGTTTATTCTACCGATAATGCAATTATAAATGATTCGCTTTATTCAAATATGTTTTTCGGACCGACTGAAAATAATTTGCCTACTAGAATTGGTACCGCTTACTTTTTGACAAAACAGGTTAGAACCGCTACCAACGATGAAAAGTATCACCTGCTCTGCGACCCGGCTTTAAGATTGGATGAACCTCAAATCCCTTCGCGAATCGATTCCGTCAACGGAAAATCTCTTCAAGCATCGGTTCAAATTAGCGCGCTCGGTAATGTAACGGTAAAAGGAACAGTGAGAAATTATGACGGTTCTTTGAATCAATTTACCGGGAATGCAATTTTAAGCGTGTTCGATTCGGAACAGATTCAATATTACGATTTTTCAAACTACCCTCATTATGCTGTTCCGTATCAAGGCGGTTTAATTTATCGCGGCAGTGTTTCAATTAACAATGGAAACTTCCATACCGAATTTGTTGTGCCTAAGGATATTTCCTACGAGAACCAAAACGGAAAAATTACTTCGTACGTTTTTAATGATAATGCGGACGGCATTGGCTATACCGATAATATAATTGTCGGCGGTACCGATCCGAATGCGAAGAACGACGGCAAAGGTCCCGATGTTAAAATTGCTTTCGATGATCCGAATTTTGGCGACGGCAACCTGGTTAATCCCGATTTTATTTTGTACGCAAAAATTTCAGATGCAAGCGGTCTTAACACGACCGGCACTGGAATCGGGCACAAAATGCAAGCCGTTATAAACGGGGATGAGGCGAACGCTATAGATCTTACTAATTATTTTGTCGGAGATTTGGATTCGGGCGGAAAATCCGGCGTTGTTAAATACAGTTTTACAGGCATGCAGCCTGGGCAATACGACGTAAAGGTTAATGCATGGGACCTATTTAATAATTTTTCTTCAAAGGATGCATCGTTCACGGTTGTAAATTCCAATGCCGGTATTACTGTGCAGGACGTTTATAATTACCCTAATCCGTTCTCTTCGAATACAACCTTTACCTTTCAGCACAACTATAATGATGCTGTAAATGTTAAAATAAAAATTTATACTGTTGCCGGAAGAATGATAAAAGAAGTCGACGCATGGGATGTGATGGATCGGTTTGTGAGAGTTGATTGGGACGGCCGGGATAACGACGGCAATAGAATAGCAAACGGCACCTATCTTTATAAACTTTTGGTTGAATCTGTAGACGGGAAGTTTAGAGATAACGTACTTGGCAAATTAGCCGTAATTAGATAAAAAATATTTAAATAGATTCAGAAATAAATATCCTTACTGGAGGTAATACGATGAAAAAAATATCGATGCTTTTGAGTGTGTTTGCATTGATAACATTATCCGTTGGCAAAATTCAAGCACAGGCCGGTTCCACCGCGGTTCCGTTTTTGTTATTAGCCCCGGATTCAAGGTTCGGCGCATTGGGCGAATCGGGTTCTGCTTTGGCGGATAACTCTTCTGCAATATTTTGGAATCCTGCCGGCATCGCCTTTTTAACGGGTTCCGAATTCAGCTTTACACACAGCAACTGGCTACCGCAATTTAATCTCGATTTATTCTACGATTATGCGACGTACAGACAATATATAGATGACCTGAACGGCAGTGTTACGGCAAGCGTTACTTTTATGAACTACGGCGAGTTTGTAAGAACCGGCTCAAATGATCCGACTCCGCTCGGAACATTCAGGTCTTTCGATGCGGCTCTTACTCTTGGATACGCTACCAAGGCAAGCTCGGACTGGGGACTGGGATTTAACTTTAGAGTTATTCACAGCCGGTTATCCGACAAGCCAACCGAACAGGAACAGGGCAAAGGAGTTTCTACGTCCGTCAGTTTCGACTTAGCCGCGATGTGGCGCCCTACTCACTTGGAAATTCCGTTTATCGGCGATGTAGGTAACGATTTCAGCGTTGGTATGAATTTATCGAACCTCGGCCCTAAGATTTATTATATCGATCAGGCACAGGCGGATCCAATTCCTACCAACTTAAGAATTGGTCTTGCAGCAAGAATTTTCCAGGATGATTATAATTCTTTGACTTACACTTTGGATTTCAGCAGGCTGCTTGTTGGCGTGGCTGATAGCAGCGGTAAACGTCCGGAATTTTATAAAGCAATTTTCTCATCGTGGACAGATAGACCGTTCAATCAAGTCTTGCAGTCCATTAACACTTCGATGGGTATTGAATATTGGTACGGAATACCCGGCGACTTCCAGTTTGCGATTAGAGCCGGAATGTTCTATGAAGATCCGAATCAAGGCAACAGAAAATTTGTTACACTCGGCGCCGGTATAAGATACGATCTTTACGGATTCGATTTCAGTTACTTAACTACGGACGTATTGAAAGGTACGGAAAACAATCCTTTGAATAATACTCTTAGATTCACGCTTCTAATCGGCTGGGGTTCCAAATCACCTGTAACTAAAGGTTTTCCACGCGGAATATAATCTAAAATGAAAAAACTAATATCTCTCTCGCTTTTGTTGATTGGATTGGGCAGTCTGTCTGCCCAATCTTTTGTCGGCAAATTAAATTATTACCCGGAGAAAGCCCGTAAATTTTCTGCTTCTTCGGATACATTGAGAATACTCGCAGTGATGGTTGAATTTCAAAAGTATAAAGATCCTACAACTTCCGGAGACGGAACGTTCGGATCGATTTATACTCAGGCGTACGGAGATACTATTTTAGATCCGCTCCCGTTCGACCAGAAATATTTTTCCAACCATCTTGAGTTTGCGAAGAACTATTTTCAGAAAGTATCCAACGGTAAATTGAATATTGTTTATACAGTACTGCCTCAGGTAATAACCGTATCGGATTCGATGAGAGATTATTCGCCGCCTCCGCAAAAATCTTCGGACCTTACAAATCTTGGTAAGTTTGCAAAAGAGGTTTGGCAAATTGCAGGCACAAAATTTACGGATGTGGATTTTTCGAAGTACGACTTATTCACAATTTTCCATGCGGGCGTAGGCAGGGAATTTGCCGCGCCGGGCAGTCTTGGCAACGAAAGAGATTTACCTTCGGTTTACCTCGGATCAAATTCGCTTAAAAATATTTTCGGCGGCAGCTTTACAGGTTTTCCCATTAACGGCGGAAATTTTCAAATTGATAATACAATGATTCTTCCTTCTACAGAATCCCGCGAGGTGAGCACATACGGCGGCAAGCAATTGGTTCAATTAACCATAAACGGTTTGATAGTTTCAAGCATCGCGAGTCATTTAGGTTTGCCGGATTTATTTAATACTTCTACCGGAACAACCGCTATCAGCCGTTTCGGATTGATGGACGGCTCTTCAATTTTTGCATACAGCGGTTTATTCCCTCCCGAGCCATCGGCCTGGGAAAAAATTTATTTGGGCTGGGCCCAGCCGGTTACGTTGTCGGTTGTGAATAAGAGGATTGATGTTGTTGCAAGAAGCGTAGCTGCTATGAGCGATACAACGATTTTAAAGGTGCCGATTAATTCAACTGAATATTACTTGATTGAAAACCGACAGCGCGATGCCGAAGGGGACGGTTTGAAATTAACATATGTTCTTGACGGTCAAACCAAGACTTTTTCTATTGATAAAGACAAAGGCCGTTTCCAGTGGTACGGAGTTGATACGGTTAAAGGGGTTGTAACCGACGTCGACGATTTCGATTGGGCTGTGCCGGGCAACGGAATTTTAATCTGGCACATCGATGAAAATATAATTAACAATAATATTGCGGATGATAAAATTAACGCGGACTTGAATCACCGCGGCGTCTACGTCGAGGAAGCCGACGGAATCTTTGATATCGGCGTTGCTTACACTTCGATTACCGGCGACATTGTTTACGGCGACGGTTACCAGGAAGACATGTGGTATGCCGGCAATAAAGGGAAATATTTCCAGAATAAATTTGGACCGGATACCAAACCAAATACAAACACAAACGAAGGCGCCAACAGTTTAATTACAATGCAGAACTTTTCGGCACCGGCTAATAAGATGGGCTTCAATATTTCGTTTTCAAACTCAAACATTTCATTAGTCTCATCACTGAAGTTGGGTTTAAGTAATTCCAATAATCTATTGACGTCTACCGGTTTTTCAAATTTTGAATCGGTAATAGCTATTGACAATTCTACGCTGAATGAGTTTAATGCAGCCGGAAATAAATTTATGACGTTCCTCAACTTTACAACTATTCAACCGGTAGCAGGAGAATTATCCAATCTGAAATTTATTATTGGCGCCAAAGGGTCTATAGTTAATGTGCTCTTAGGGCCAATAATCCAAGCGGAACATAAGTCGTTGGATATGTTGTCAAACGTTACCTCGTTGGCGGTGGACAAGAACAATCCCGATAATGTGAAGCTTTTAATTGGCACCAGTAACGGAAGCGTTTATTCCATCCGTCTTGATTCGTTGTTAACAATTCAGAATTTCGATCCCGGCAAATACCTAATTTACAAAGGTGACGATTCAATAATAGGTTTTGCAATTGACGCGGGTCACTATACGTTTTTAGAATCGCAAAAACTTGTAGTTTTTTCAGGCAGTCAAGGCGTTGTTTCGCCGCTTGAAGCAAACGCTAAGAAAATGATTATGACTAAAGACGCTTCCGGCCATTACACTTATGTAGTTTTGCTTTCAGGAAATACCTTCCAAATTATTGGCGCTTATAATTCGATTTTCCAAATTAAAACGAATAATGCAATTAACAGTTTTGCAATGGCCGATTTAAAAGGCGATGGCCAAAATTATATTCTGGTTTCGGATGGTAGTTATTTGGAAGCTTACAGCTTAAATGGTAATCTAGCCGATAATTTCCCATTCACAATTTCTTCCGGTGATTATTTTGTCGGCTGTCCGCTTGTTGCTGATATCAACAACGACAAAATTCCCGAAGTCCTAGGGTTCTCAAATAACGGAAGTATATATGCAGTAAATCCGTTAACCGGAAAATTAATAGATGGTTTCCCGATTTCGACTGGTACTCAAATTTCCACTACACCTGCAATTTTTGGAACAGCGATGCCTTCTGCAAGTTCATTGCCGACTTACCAAACATATTTTTCGGTTATCGATGAGTCAAATCAGTTGTACACCTGGTCTTTGGGAGTCACTTCAGGTGTGAATTATTGGTCGAGCGAATTTGGAAATTCAACAAATACTTCTTTTATTCAAGCGCCTTCAACAACAAATCAGGTAACCGATTTCTTCCCGCTTGACAAAGCTTATAATTATCCAAACCCGGTTTACGGAGGACAAACAAAGATTCGTTATTACGTAAGCGAGAACTCAAATGTTCAAATAAAAATATTTGATTTGGCCGGAGGTTTAGTTGCAGATTTGAGCGGACAAGCCGCCGGCGGATTTGATAATGAAACAACATGGGATGTAAGCAAGGTACAAAGCGGAATTTATTATGCCCATCTGCAGGTCGACGGTGTAAGCGGTAAATCCGCAAGCAAAATAATAAAGATTGCAGTCATCAAATAAATTTTTCTAATCTATATCACGAAGAACCAATGAAGAAAATTTTTCTCCTACTAATATTTTTCCCAATAATTATATCGGCACAGTTCGACGAGTATAATCCGGATTACAATTGGTTAACAATCAAAGGCAAGCATGTAGTTGTACACTATCATCCGGAAGCGGAAAGAACGGCAAGAACGGTATGTAAGATTGCCGATGAGGTTTGGGGTCCCATTACATCGCTTTACGGATACGAGCCGGAGACTGTCCATTTTGTTATTAAAGATATCGACGATTACTCAAACGGCGCAACGTATTTCTTCGACAACAAAATAGAGATTTGGGCGTCAGCTCTCGATTTCGATCTTCGTGGAGCTCACAACTGGCTGCGCAATGTTATTTCGCACGAATTTACACACATGGTACAAATTCAGTCTGCAATGAAAATCGGCAGGGGAATTCCCGCGGTGTATCTTCAATTCTTAAACTATGAAGACAAACGCCGGCCGGATATTTTATACGGCTTTCCTAATTTTATCGGTTCCTATCCAATCGCAAGCGTTAATGTACCGGCATGGTTTGCCGAGGGCACGGCGCAGTATATGCGTAAAGAATTCAACTACGATAATTGGGACACTCACCGCGACATGATTCTTAGAATGTACGCGCTGGAAAATAAAATGCTTACATGGAATCAGATGGGCATCTTCGATAAAACCAGTTTAGGCAACGAATCGGTATACAATTCCGGTTTTGCTTTAACGCGCTACATCTCCCAAAAATATGGCGAAGACAAACTTGAACTGATTTCGAAAAAGCTGGGTAAGCTTACCAATTTTACAATTGATGCCGCGTTTAAGGATGTACTCGGTAAAGACGGCAACCAGATTTACGACGAATGGAGCTCCTTCCTTAAAAATAATTATAAGGAACGCTCTAAGGATGTTGAAGCCAACCTTGTGCAAGGTAAAATGATATCCGGCGAAGGATTTGGAAATTTCTATCCGACGTATTCTCCCGACGGGAAAAAAATAATTTACATATCCAACAAAGACAACGATTACTTTCTCTTCTCCGGGATATTCGAACTTGATCTTCAAACGATGAAAGAGAGGTCGTTGGTAAGCGGCGTTCGTTCTTCGCTGTCGTTTATTCCAGGCCAAAATAAAATTGTATACGCTAAACTCAGCCAGAGCAATCCCAAGCTGGCAAATATTCACGATCTTTATACATACGACCTTGATAAGGATAAAGAGAAACGAATAACATTCGGCCTTCGTGCGAATAATCCAAATGTCTCCCATGACGGTAAAAAGATTGTATTTCTTTTCCAGAAGGACGGATCGACCAACATAGGAACAGTTGACATCGACGGTAAAAATTTTAAGCGGCTTACTTTTTTTGAGCATGGCGAACAGGTATTCAACCCTAAATTTTCTCTGGACGACAGCTACATTATTTTCGGATACACATTCAGCAACTCGCGGGATATATTTAAGGTAAACGCAGACGGCGCAGGTTTAGATACTTTGATAAGCAATCACTGCGACAACCGCGATCCAATTTTTGACCACGATGGAAATTTAATTTACGCTTCCGATCAAACCGGAATATTCAATATTTACAGATACAATTTCCAAACAAAGCAGTCTACCCGATTAACAAATGTTCTTGGCGGAACTTTTGAGCCGACGATTAACGCCGACGGGAACATCATTTATTCCGGTTATACCGCCGAGGGATTCAAAATATTTTCAATTGACAAGAACGAGCAGCAGAAGGTTGATGATTCCAAAAAATATGTTTGGATCAACGATCCGCCGTTGGATAAGGACCAGCCCAAAGGAGATTTGGCGAAGTTCAATATTGAGGCGTTGAAACATTATAACGATTACGATATACCTGATTATAAAGCGGAAAAATACACCGGGGCGTTTTCGCGTGTAAGCGTTATTCCGTTTGTTCGATACGACAATTACAACACGTCCAATTCCGGCTTAGATAAAATTAAGCCCGGTATGTATTTGGCATCGAGCGATATGCTGAACCGCTACAGTATATTCGCCGGCGGCTCAATTAATAAACGGTTGGAACGTGACCTCTTTCTCAGTTTCGATTACCGTGACAAACTTCCTATTCTTTACAGTCTTGGTTTAAAACCGGAGATGGGACTTGAGCTTTACAGCATAAGCAGAAAGACAAACACGCCTCTGGTGTTTGATCCTCTTGACCCTACTCAGAACACAAATACGGACGTAACTTACAATTTATTCGAGGCCGATTTGATAGCTCGTCATAAAATATTTAATGATGCCAACAAACTCGAATTCCGGTTTATATACAGCAGTTACACCGCAACGCTCGGAAGTTTTATTTTCCCGAATACTTCTATTCTGTATCCCACAACCAACGATACTTACTTAATAGGAAGGGACTTCCAGTTTAAATACAATCATGAAGATATAAAACCTACTACCGACAGCGATATCAACCCGGTTGGCCGGCAGGTTGAGTTTAAATATGACTACGAATTCAATCGATTCAACCCCGACGGTAATTACGAAGTATCCGGCGGCTACCTTGTTCCAATTTATTCCAATTTCGACTTTCACCGGATCGAAATAAACTGGAAGGAATTTATCCAGATATTCAAAGACAACACTTTGAATTTCCAATTAAGGGCGGCATCGATTCTCGGTAAGACGGTTCCCGACTTTTTCGATTTTTATCTTGGCGGATTAATCGGGATGAAAAGCTACCCGTTCTATTCGATCAGCGGAAATAAACTTGGCTGGCTTAACGTTACTTACCGTTTTCCTCTTTTTAGAGATATCGATACGAGGATTGGTCATCTTTACCTTGATAAAATTTATATGTCCGTCTACGGTGATATCGGAAGCGCCTGGAACGGCAACCTTACCGGGGCCGTTAAATTCAGAAAAGGAGTAGGCGCCGAGATAAGAATTAAAATGAATTCGTTCTATCTATTCCCAACAAGTTTGTTTTTTAATGCGGCATATTCGTTCGATAAATTCACAAGAAATATTTTGAATGAAAATGTTACATACGGAAATGAATGGAATTTCTACGGCGGAATTCTATTCGATTTTAACATTTAATTTTGGGTGCAGCTACTATGAAGAATCGTGTAGTCCTATCAGGATTATTGTTTCTTATAATAAGCGGTCAATTATCATTATTAAAATGCCAATCGACTGATGTTGAGCTTAAAAAAGTTTCTGTAGATAAAGCGCAGCAGTCTTTAAGCGGAAATTTAAATTACGATTCCAAAGTGGCGTTTGATTATTCGAGCGCTTTGATTCCGGATAATTCAAAAAATTATGATGAAAGAAAAAAATCTGTTTGGCTTGCAGCGGGACTTTCGGCAGTTGTTCCTGGCGCGGGAGAGTTTTACAGCGGCAGTTATATAAAATCGGCGGTGTTCATTGCTATAGAAGCCGCGGCTATTACTGCCGGACTTATCTATAATAAAAAAGGCGATAACCAAACGGACTTCTTCCAGAACTATGCGGATCAGCATTGGTCCGTTAACCGTTACGCGCAATGGACTATTTATCATATACCGAACTTAAATCCTAACCTTCAAAAGACGGCAAACGATTATCCTCTTTTAAGAGACAACAACCAAACCGATTTGCGAGCTTATTACGCGCAGCTAAATCAGTTGGAAAGAGATGTTGCCGGAAACGGGGACAATGTTGTGGGCATGTACTACTCACATCAATTACCTTTCCACGGAGAGCAGCAGTATTATGAATTGATCGGCAAGTATCCGCAGTTTAATGTGGGCTGGGATGATTTTGGCAACGATGTAACTAAAGCGTATTCGTATGGCGATCCCTTGACTCCACATTTTATTTACTATTCCGACGAGCGGGGAAAAGCAAATGATTATTATAACGTCGCCGCAAAAGCCGTACTTATAGTTGTAATCAATCATATCGTAAGCGCGCTGGATGCGGCATGGTCGGCTCATAATTATAACAAAGGTTTGGAGATGAAAGTAAGTCTCGAACGATTCGATTACGGATTCCAAACGGTTTATTATCCGCAGCTTAACATGAAATATAATTTCTGAGATAATTTACATTTCCGGCCAATCACCTTTATATTTACAATCAGAGATTTTCGATTTGTGAATCGTAGAAGTCGAAGTCTATTCTTTTAATTTCAAACAAGATTTAATATGAGTGTACCTTTAATATTAATTGCCGGCAGACCGAACGTAGGTAAGTCTACTTTATTTAACCGATTGACCAAGACCACAACCGCGATAGTTGACGATGTTAGCGGGGTGACAAGGGATAGAAATTACGGCGACGTTGAATGGAACGGGAAATATTTCCGCGTTATCGATACCGGCGGTTATGTGCCCAACTCCGAAGATCTTTTTGAAACCGCCATCCGCGAGCAAATTGAAACGGCCATAGACGAATGCGACGCTATTCTTTTTGTTGTAGACGGAAGAACGGGCCTTACACCAATCGATAAGGAAATAAGTCTTATACTTCGTAAATCTTCCAAACCAGCATACGTTTTGGTAAACAAAAGCGACACTCCAAACTTCGAGATGAATAAAGCGGATTTTTATTCTCTCGGACTTGAGCATGTTTATGATGTATCGGCTTTGAACGGAAGAAACCTCGGCAATTTGCTGGATGATTTGATGAGTCAAATTAATTTTGCGGATGAATCCGAACAGGAAGACAGCCGGCTTCGTTTGGCTATTATCGGCAAACCTAATGTTGGAAAATCTTCGCTTGTCAATTCGCTTCTTGGTTACGATAGAAGTATTGTTACAGATATTCCCGGTACAACTCGCGATAGCATCGATTCCGTTTTGAAATATTACGGAGAGGAAATTATCCTTGTTGATACCGCCGGCCTCCGCAAGAAAACCAAGGTGAAAGAAAACATAGAATTCTTTTCGAACGTAAGAACTTATAAAGCATTGTGGAATTGCAATGTGGCCGTGCTTTTGCTCGATTCCACTCTCGGCATTGAAAATCAAGATCAGAAAATTATCCAGGAAGCGGTTAGAAGAAGAAAGGGACTTATACTTGCCGTAAATAAATGGGACCTGATAGAAAAAGAAACCAACACGGCAAAACAATATGCCGATGCCATCCGCAGCAAGATCGGATCGATAGATTATGTTCCGGTAATTTTTATTTCGGCTTTAACCAAGCAAAGAATTTTTAAGCTTATCGAAGCCGCTAAAAAAATCCACGAGGAACGCAATAAGAAAATTCCTACAAACGAACTTAACGAAATCCTTCTGCCGGAAATTGAAAGGACACCCCCGCCGGCATCGCCAACCGGCAAGGAAGTGAAAATAAAATATATTACCCAGGTCGGCGATCACTACCCGATATTCATGTTCTTCGCCAACGAACACAGGTTCATACCGGATCATTACAAACGCTTTCTCGAAAAAACAATTCGGAAACATTTCGGTTTCGAAGGTGTGCCGATGACGCTTTCGTTTAGAGATAAATAAAGAGAAGCAGCTTCTTCCAATAGAAAAATTATAGCGGTTAATATCAGCTGCTCAATAATCATGGGACATGCAAAATTACTTCCGCATTTTTATTTAAGTAGCACCATTGGCTTGCTCTGTTGAAAATTTCCTGCCTCAATGCTGTAAAAATAAATTCCGCTCGGTAACTTATCTGCCGAGAATATGGCATTGTGAAAGCCGGTATCCTGCGTTTCATTTACAAGCGTTTTAATCTGCCGTCCCAGCGTGTCATATACTTTAATAGAAACAAAACCCCTAGCCGGCAAATTGTAACTGATATTTGTAGTTGGGTTGAATGGATTAGGATAATTTTGAAAAATTGTATAGCCGTCGATGGAATCTATTTGTTTAACGATCCCCGTTGCAGAAGAATCTTTTAACAATCGTTGCAAAAACAATCCGGCTGCCGAAGGTTGTTTATTCAGCATTCGCTGATAACCAATTTGCTGCCCTTCATGTATAATCTGGTTAGAACTCATTCCATTATAAACTGTTGAATCGTAAGCAAGATAGCCGAATAAAATTGTTGGCCAGAAAAAACAGGTCGCCCTGGAATTGACAAGGTACGAAGTATTTACAATTGCTTTCACAAAGAGGGTATCGACGGATTGGTAATAATCAAAGAAGTCGCGGGCGGAAATATTTGCAGAGTTTGCAACCGGATTTGTAACGCTTGATAACTCGGAATCTGTTTCTTTATCGCACCATGCCTCGCCAATTATAATCTCTTTGTTGTACTTGCTCGCTATTGAATCTACCTGGAATACTTTGTTAACAAAATAATCGCGGTTCACCGGATAAATGTGCATATCCAAAAAATCGCAGCCGGGAATAGATGCGGCAGCGTCAAAGTATTTGATATCGTTCCAGGTTCCGGCGCCAGCTCCAATTTTAACATTCCCTTTGTTAAGATTTTCCAAATAATAGTTTATGTAACTTGTAAATGAAGCGGCATCATAGTTGACTAATCCCTTCAAATTGACATACTGGGTTTGCGGTTCCATTTCAACCGTCAAATAATCCGGGGCCAGTTCATCTATTATTGTCTGAAGCATTTGAGTCTTTTCAGTCAGATAACGTTGACTGTCTAATTGGGTTCCGATTGGTCCATGATTATACCAATTGTTAACATCTTGCGAAAGCTTTGCCTCGCCAAAGGTTGAGTCCGTGAAAGTAGCCTGGCATCCTACCGATATAGTAAATCCTTTAGCTCTTAATTTCTGAAAAATTTTTTTGTAAAAGTTTAAGTACTTATCCTTATTGGGAAAACCATTTACGAGCACCGGGTATTGTATTGCCATTCCCACGCTTTTAAGGCCAAGAAAATTATATGCATCTAAAGCTTTATCGATTGAACTAAGAAGAGCGTTTTTGTTTTGTTGAGTCGATTAAGTTGTACCCGCGATTGCTGTTTGCCAAAAAGAGATCGTCGCCGAATGTTGTGAAAGTCTTTTTTTTATTCCATCTCTGAGAAATAGAGAAGTTGATAGAATCTAATTTGATTAGGTCGTTATTTAAGACTTGTTCCGAAATCAATGGAAAATTCTGCCCGAACAAAGTTGAGACACATGAAAAAAACAATCCTATATATTTTCTCGGCATATCATGTACCCTTGTGAAGTAACAATTCTTAAACAATCCCCGAGAAAAAATGGTTTAACAATTTTATTGTTTGTAGGCCTCAACTTGAAGTCGAACCATTTTAACATGAACGAATCCGGATTCATCAACCGGAAATTTGGAGACGTATCTTTCTACTACAGCCGAAACAAATTCCTCTCTTAACGTGCCCGTCGGAATTTTTTCAAGATAGGGAAGCCATGTAGTTCTGATCCATCCGGCCAACCCGTCTTTACCTTTGGGAGTCATATTCTTTGGTATAAGAGCGACTTGTTTTTCTATCAGTCCGTATTTTGAAAGCATTGTTCGGTAATCATTTGCATCCAAAAAATTGTAAGTGAAATCGAAATCCAAAAAATATTTACTCCATTCCTTTTCACTCATCATCTCATTGAAGCAATTTAAAATATCGGAAGCGTTTCCCTTGCCGCCCATTTGCAGCATGATGCGCCCGTTCGGTCGTAACGATGCGGCTATAGACTTCATTACTTCATCGTGTCCTTTAATCCAGTGAAGAGCCGCGTTTGAAAAGACAACATCGAATTGATTGACGAATGAAATTTTTTTCGCATCCATTACCTCAAACGATAAGTTCGGATGCATCGCGGGTTGAAATTTATTTCTTGCGAGGTTTATCATTTCGGTCGAATTATCGATGCCGATTACTTCTCCGTCTTTAACTAAGCAGGCAATTTCCGCCGTTATCTTACCATCGCCGCAGCCGATATCCAAAACAGATTCGTTGCCTTTTAGATTCAGCAAACCGATTAATTCCATTGCCCATTTTCTTTGCGCTTCCGAATTCTTAGCGTAATCTTCTGCGTTCCAGTTAAAGTTGTTCTCGCTCATAGTGTTTAATTCTCCTTATATAGTCATCACATCCATCGTTCAATGTTCCTTTATATTCTGAGTCGAAGTTAATCATGTCGAGTTAAAATCACCACTCCGTAATTCTTGTTTAACGCCGATTTGTAAAGTTAATTATAATTTGACCGCGTTACTTCTTTTGTAACTTTATAAAGTTATAAAACTTTTGCCCCTTGATAAAAAAAATACGGCGGGCTAATATTCGTTGTAACTGCTTCACAAACTAATTATATTTTTCACCCGTTAATAAATTGTTATACTATTTGGAGTTGTGAAATGCATCAGAAAAGAATATTTGTAACTACTGCCTTATTGATAATCGCGTTCTCATATTCACATAAAAGTTTAGCTCAAACCGAAAAGCAGCCACAAAAAAAATATACGATTGATAACTGCGTGTCTCGCTTCTCAATGGACAAGACTGTGAAGACAGATGCCGGTTATCAATTCTGGTATGTTGATAAAGACTTTGCCGACGGAAAAACCTTAAAGTTGAGCGTAGTTGCCCCGCATAAAGCAACTCATGCGCCTCACAAACATCCCGAGGACGAATTCTTCTTTATACTCGAAGGTAATGCCGAAGTTTATCTTGACGGTACATGGAAAAAGGTCGGGCCTAATACAAGTTTTTATTGCCCCTCAAATATTGAACACGGAATTCGAAATCCAGGAGATACTGAATTGAAATACCTAGTGATAAAACAATATCCAAAATAATTTTCTGTTTAAGAAGGATTTTTTTAAAATGAATAAAACCGGAGAAAAAATGTTTAAGAAGTTATTGATGGCAATTTTATTTTGTGCCCTAGGTGTTCCCAACTTTTTAGCGCAGGGCAAAGCCGATGCAAAACAATTCCTTTCGCTGGATATAAGCCGATTCTACGACAGCTCACATCACTGGTACGATATTACCGATCAGGATAAAGTTATTCACGCTCGGGAAAACCATCCAAAATACAAGACTGATGAAATAACAAAGATTGCGGATAACATTCTGTTATTCCAAAAAAGCAATGGCGGATGGCCCAAAAATTACGATATGCTTGCAGTTCTTACGGATCAGCAGAAAGATTCGGTTGCCAAGGCAAGAAATATTTTAAATACAACCTTTGATAACGGTACAACACATTCACAGCTTACATATCTTGCGGAAGTATACTCTATTACTAAGGATGAAAAATACAAAGTTGCATTCCTTAAAGGTCTCGATTTTATTTTTACCGCGCAGTATCCAAACGGGGGCTGGCCGCAATTCTACCCGCAGATGAGGGGTTATGCCCGGCACATTACTTTTAACGATGGCGCGATGATCGGCGTGATGGATTTGCTAAAAAATATTTTGGATGGTAAACCGGATTATTCATTTGTAGATCAATCGTATCGTGAAAAAACTAAAAAAGCTTTTGATAAAGGCGTTGACTGCATTCTGAAATGCCAGATCAAGGAAAAAGGGAAGTTGCTTGCATGGTGCCAGCAGCACGATGAAAAAAATTACAAACCGGTTTGGGCAAGAACGTTTGAGCCGCCCAGCATTTGTAACGGCGAAAGCTGTGGCATAGTGGAAATGTTAATGAGCATTGATAATCCCAGCAAAGAAATAATAAACTCAATCCAGGGAGCCGTGAAGTGGTTTGAAGATTCAAAAATTTTAAATACCAGGCTCGAGACCATTAAAGCCCCGCGGGAAAAGTTTCTTTATCAAACCAACAGCATTGACAGAGTTGCAGTACATGATACAACGGCGCCGCCGATCTGGACGCGCTTTTATGAATTGAAAACCCATAGACCGTTGTTCTGCGACCGCGGAAGAAAAATTTATTATTCGCTGGATAAAGTGAGCCGGGAAAGAAGATCGGGTTACATGTATTATATAAGCGATCCTCAAAAAGTTTTGGATATGTATCCCGCCTGGCAGAAAAAATGGGCTCCGGAAAATAATGTTCTCCAAACAAATTGAGGCAAGCTGTTATGAAAATGAATTCCGCCGTCTACACATTAATACTATTGTTCTTTTGCGCAAATATCAAAGGTGCAGATCGCGCTGATTTTATAGTTGCAAAAGACGGCAGCGGAAATTTCAAAACTATTCAAGAAGCGCTTGACGCCGTACCGGCAGTGCATTCTAAATTCTATATCATTCTTGTTAAGAACGGGCTTTATAACGAAAAACTTTTTATCACAAAAAGCAATATAGCCCTGGTTGGGGAGAATAGAGACAGCACCCGAATTGTTTACCCGGAACTAAGAAGCAACTGGTACAAAGCGCACAACAATACGGAATGGGGATCCGCAACTGTAAATATCGATTCCACAGTTACCGACTTTACATTTGCTAACATGACAATTCATAATAATTACGGCTCACTCCACGGCGATCATAATCATCAGTACGCGATGTGGGGAAGAGGAACAAAAATTATAATCATCGACTGCAATATTCTTTCGGACGGCGCCGATACAATTACATTGCGAAACTGGAACGGGCTTTATTATCACTCCGGTTGTTTCTTTGAAGGTTATGTCGATTATGTTTGTCCTTACGGCTGGTGTTACATTACGGACAGTAAATTTTACGGACACAATTTAACAGCTTCCATTTGGCACCGTGGAACGGAAAACAAGGATCAAAAATTTGTAATAAGATATTCATACTTCGACGGCGTTCCCGGTTTTCCGCTTGGAAGGCATCACCGCGATGCGCAGTTTTATCTGCTCGATTGTATTTTCTCTAAGAACATGGCAGATATCCCAATCTTCTGGCCGGTGTCTCCAAACGCTTCGAAATGGATTTGGGGCGATAGACAATATTATTATAACTGTCATCGTATCGGCGGAGATTATGATTGGTTTAAGAATAATCTTTCTTCTGCAGAAGGTTCACCTAAACCAGAGGATGTGAACGCGAAGTGGACCTTTGCCGGTAAATGGGATCCGGAAGAGACTATGCCCGCTGTTCTTCCTTATGTTTCGTTGCCGGCGCCAAGAAATGCCTCTTACTCGGTTAAAACTATGGTTACATTAAAGTGGATTCCATCGCGTAACGCGGTTTCTCATAATATTTATTTTTGGAAATCAAAGTATCCTCAGGTACTTAGGCAAGGTGAAAAACTTTTAGACGGACCCGCCGCTCCCGGCAAGCCGGTGTTTGTGAAAAACCAAAAAGAAAATCATTTTAATCCGGGAATGTTGGAAACTAACTCAACTTATTATTGGAGAATTGACGAGGTAACGGATTCCGATACCTTGAAAGGTCCTCTCTGGCATTTCACAACTAAGTGATCCGATAAAATTGACGTTTGCCGGACTAACTTACAAAGCGTTGATGATTACTCGCTGCCGAATTGATTATGTGCCCGGGTATTTTCTCGTTCAATCATTTATCGCTGGCGTGTATTGCATCTGCAGTTTCATTTTTGATTTTTGCTGAAATAGGTTTCGCCTCTGCGATAACTTTGCGAATCAAATTTCCAAGCGCTTCCATTTTAGTATCGTTAACTTGATTTCACGGCTCCATTTAAAAAATTCTTGAATAATCCGAAAGCTCTTTCAACTTTTTTCTCAACTGACGCAGGGGCGGGATTAAACAATTTGGTTTCCATTTCGATCTTATTTTTGTTAACTGTCCGTCGCCAGGTACCAATTACTTCTCCTCCAGATACAATTACCGGGTGAAATATTCCGTTGTTTGATACTGCTTTTGTATGATCTTCGGAAGTCAAAGATGCTTTGCGATCTTTGTAGCTGATAATAAATTCATCGAAAGCAGGCAAGAGATACATAGAATCGGCGGCAGATTTGGCTGGCGGGAAGGAATCAGGGAAAAAATAAAATTGCGAATCGATTTGTTCAATTGTGAATTTATCTTTGACTGTTTCTGTAGCGAGTCTTGCATCCTTTACAGATAAACCTGACCACCATATAAAATCGTTTAAAGTTGCCGGGCCGTGGCTGCTGAAATATTTTCCGGCTAATCTTGCCAACGCATCGTCTCTTGGTACTGATTTCTTTTTAGGGACGCGTTCTTCAAGCAGTGCATAAGTGGGCTTGCCATTCTTTGATGATCCGCTGCATATAAGCTGGTCTAATTCCAATCGAAAGAAAATATGCGACGCCCTATTGTTGCCGGTAGAAATTCCCGCAATGTTAAACTTAAGCACCAATTCATCGCGCGTAAGATGGTTTTCATCCCTCAATTCTTTTTCAATTATCTTAGCCGTTTTGCTGAATACGGATTTGGTTAATCCCATTTGTTCATGACGGGATTTCATCGAATTTTTTATTCCGGCTGCTGTTAAATCAAGCATCCAGTAAATATCATCTGAAGAAACAAAATGCCAGGTTGGTCTCATCAAATGAGTGCGGATGATTTCACCTTTGTCGATGGCGGCTGCCACAATTTTATCCGTACTGTTTGGAAGCCGTACACCTATTGCCCACTTTGCCATTGCATAATCTTGAGCCTGCATAGCTCCCATCCATCCAACCAAATCTTTTGCAGAAGTGAATTGGTGAGAAGCAATTTGCTGGCTGAACAGTCTAACTAAAGCAATATTCTTTTTGTTCACCCGAAACTTTCTGAAATAACTTTTTGAATTGCGATTAATATTTAATTTATATAACCGAATTACTCCACCGGCGGATAAGCTCCGACATAATTAACGGATTTCTCACCGATGAGTTTTGCTATTTCAGCAGGCAGCTTCATTCCTTTATCCGAGCCGGCGAATAATTTTAGCAATTCATAATTGCCCAATTCCATGCTTTTGAAAAGTGGACCGTCGTAATTAGGGAAGTATGTACTGTGCCGGGAAAACTGGGGCAGAAGTACCTGCAATCCTTTAAGAGTATTGAATGATTCTCGGCACTTTTCATTTTTAACAGGGCTCCACCAAATCAACGGGCTGTCTTCGGCCGCGCCTTCGCGAATGAACATATTGTTGTCCATTTCTTTCAATTGCGGATTCGGTACTTTGTCGCAAATTGCCGCGGGCTGCCAAACGTATAAAAGGGGACGGTCAAAATTTTCGTCGCCCACCATTAAGTTGTTTACAAAAATGTGTCCCTCTCTTTTATCAACATCGGGACCGGTACTCGGATGCCAGCCAAAGTGATCGTTAGCGGCGCTTCGGGCGTTACGCGCTATGCATGCCGTACTATTGATAAATGTATTATTGTAAAAGTGAACGTTCGAACTATTGAGCGCCCAAACGCCGTGATCGCAGTTGACAAAAACATTTCCTGCGCAGACGGCGCCTTTGGAAATCTCGAAGAAAAATCCGTTGTCGCTCGGCCACGGTTGTTCAATTGAAAAATTGCTCTTAATGTTTCCTACATTTTGAACCCAGTTATCAATGAATCGCCCGTCGACATTTCCCACATCGTACCAAATTCCGTTAGAGTAGGGAAGATCGATAATTAAATTATCTTTGCACGTGGCGCGGTAACACTGATTGAAAATTTTAACCGCTGCAGGATAGTAACCTGTAATATGTTCTATATTGTTCCGGGTGAAAATATTTTTCTCCAATAAAATATCGGCGGAACCGATAACGTAAACTCCTTCCGTGCTCGTATCGCTTATTTTGCAGTGGCGCATTGTAAATTTATCGCCTCTAAAGTAACCGGCTACACGGCTGCAAAAAGAGATTGTACAATTCTCAATAGTGGAGCCAATAACATCTTTGCCGTGGTCCGCTTCCGGCGATAATCCCTCGGGTTCCTTTCCTTCAATTTCCAAAGCGCGGTACGCGTATTGAGTAAATGTAATTCCTCTAATGGTTGCGCCTACATGATCGGGCATTTTACCGTGCACTTCTTTTATTGTTCTGATTAATGCCGCGTCGTGCGCTGTTATCTCGACTAATTTGTTTGTAGGATCGATGCCGATATAAACCAAACCGGCGTCGTAATCAATGTAGTATGTATCTTCCGTTACTTCGCCTTCCCATCCAACCGCTTGAAGAAATTTCCCGTTCACAAAAACCATGTCGTTATTAAAGCGGTAGAGAGGCGTCTTCTTGCCTTCTTTATCGCGCTGCCACCAATCGGCCGGCTTTGAAGGGAATAAGTGAGACCACTTTGTTGTCCACAATCCGTTGCCCAGGTTTTTCCAATCGGTCGCAACAAAGGTCCCTTTCATAACAAGTTGTTCATCTTTGTATGGCTGAATAATTATCCCCTGGTTGAATTCCATGTTGCCGGTGCGGTAAACTCCGCCGCGCATTATTATCGCGTCGCCGGTTTTAACTCGTTCAATTGCAGATTCGATAGTTGTGGGATTAGAAATACTTTCTCCCGGTTGATCCGCCTTTCCATCCGGCGCTACATAATAGATTGTTCCGGCTACTTTCGGCAGTTCATAGGTTTGCATGATTGGTCCATAAGGTCCGCCGGATGGTTGCGCAAATAAATTTATTGACGACGTATTTGCTATGAATAATATCAGCAGCAAAAAATAAAATTTACTGCTTTTCAAAAATCCGTTGGTATGAATTTCTTTATTAGTAAAATTTTTATTGTTCGATTGGATCACATCTAAATTCATTTTTTATACTCCGGGCTATGATACATTCAAATTATTTCTTTTTATAAATATTTACAAATTGGAAAAATTGAACCGGTGATTGGCTTTTTTGTCGTCACGGTTATGTAATTGAACCTATGGATTTAGCCACGGCATTTTATCTTTCAAACGATGAAGAGAAATTTATAACTTGATTAATAAGGGAGTAGCACAGTTTCTATTTTACGAAATCAACTAGCCGAGAGTAAAATTCTTTCGGATTCTCGGTTGTCATACCGTGACCGCTGTTATGAATCATAATCTTGTCTACGAATTCAAGTCTCCGCAATATGGGCATATTCCGGTTTTCTTCTCCGTAGAAGTAGCTCTTTCTGCAGTTTAGATTTATAAACTTCTCCAGTAATTTACCGTTGTCCGACCATTCGACAAGCGATCGTGCGCTTCGAAAAATTGCGAGCGGGGTAGATTCTTCAAACCGCAATTGATTATGATCATTAAATTCTTCAAGATGCTTTTTGTAGTGAATACGCTCATATTCTTGAAACGTACCTGACGCTATCCCGCGGCTTAACAAACCGCAGTCCTCGCTTATTAAATTGCCTTCTACGTTTGCAAATGATTTTACCCTTGATAAAATAGAATCCGGAAGAAGCAAAGCGATTGCGCCGCCCATGCTGTGAACGACAATGTGAATTTTACTAAACGGCAATTCAGATAATAAATTTGAGATTAGTACGGCTTGATCTTCCATATAGTAAGAAAAGTCTGCGGGCTTCTCTGAACTGCCGAACCCTATTAAATCTACGAGCAACAATGATTTATCCGGAAAATAATTTTCATCGAAGACATTTCGAAATGTATCCGTTGAGCACGCTAATCCGTGAAGAAATAAAATTACCTCTTCGGAATTGGGATTACACCTGCATTTGACGTATAACCTTAATCCGTCAACGATTGTTGACCCTTCGATTATGCCGACGCCGGCTTGGGAACCGGCGTCAATAATCTTACGAGTTATATTGTCTTCGTGCATTTCCAATTTATAATTTTACTTACCCTGTTGAGCGTTTTCTTTGCCGCTGAAATATTTCATTATCGTGGCGGCTAAACCATCGATTGAACCGGAGCCGTTTCCTCCTAGGACAAGAATTTCCGGTATAATCTTCTTATCGCCTTTCATCAAAGCGTCTATTGCGTTAACGGTAGTGGTTCCTTGTTCGCCTAAAGCTTTTCTTAACTCTTCCGCGGCTTTAGCTCTTGCCAGACCTACGGCTTCAATCTCGGCGCCCTTGGCTTTTCCGGTTTCGCTTACATAATAAGAATCGCCGCGTCCCTCGGCTTCTTTTTTATACTGGTAAGCTTCCGCCTGAATTTTTACCTGCTGCGCCTCGTTCTTCTTAATATCAACATTAACCGCAGACTTAGCGAGCTCAGCCTG
>DAIEQA010000093.1:0-3667 GCA_027348115.1 Ignavibacteriales bacterium | reverse complement strand
TTAAATCCATTGAATAGTTTCCCGATGTCATCATTATCCTTTTCTGCAATTACTTCAACTGTTAGATCCCCATCAGCAAACTTATCCATCGCCTTCAGCAAATTTTGCGTGGAACGGGTTAAATAATTTTGAGCATCTTTTATTTCCGTTATGTTAGTAACCGCTTCTAACCCACCTATTATTTGCCCTTCTCTGTTTTTTATTGGCGCCCCGGTGTATAAGATCGGCAAATCCGCACCATTCGGATGCGCTATGGTTTCTTCCGTATAGATTGAATCATTTTTCATCGCCCGAAATAGTGCGCAACTTTCGGTATTACAGTGGCCAGTTTTAAAAAGACTGTAACACTTTTGTCCAATTAATTGTTTCTGATCCTTCGCAACAACATCTGCACCAATTTTATTTATATACTGAACATTAAATTCTTTATCAATTATCATTACCGGGGCAGGGATTTTATCTATATATTGAATTTGCAAAGCAATTTTTTCAATCATACGATTGAAAGCAGTTGTAAGTTCTCCTATTTCGTCGTTGCTTGCATTAGTTAATTGAATATCAGTTTCGCCGGATGCGAATTTAATTGTGGCATTCAATAAGACTTTAACCGGATTGCTAATAATTTTTGCTACAAAAAATCCCAAGCCGATAGCCACAATCATTCCTAGAATTACATAGATCAACATATTTCTTGATGCGGCATTGGCTGCAATTGTATTACTATCCGATCTGTTCTTAGCTCTTTGTGTTATAATGTTGCCTAAGTCCGAAAGTGCGTCCTGCTCGGCTTTTCTTGCAACGTCCATATCGGTTCTCCACAAAGCTATTGCTTCGTTGTCTTTTTCGGCTAAGCATAATTCTACGAACTTTGAGTACAGAACGTCAAATGCGTCGTCTGCTTTGACGAATTTATCCAGTTTTTCAAAGACTGCCTTGTTAACCGTCCTTCTAATTATTGCTTTGTTGGTATCGATATCGGCTTGTCGTTCTTTAATTAATTTCAATGTAGCAGCATACTCTTGCTGATTGTTTTCAATTAATAATTCCAATCCGTTAGCGCGCATTCTTTGGAAGGCAGACGTTAGATCGACCATTGCAGATAGCGGAACAGTATTGGTTTGATAAAGTATTGTATCGCTATCGTTAGCATCTTGAAGAGAGGTTATTCCTTCGTAACCGATTAGGCCGGCAATTAATGCGACGAGTATAAAACTCATCAATAATTTCGTTCTAATTTTAAAATTATAAAACCAGTTCATTTTGTTTCTCCTTGATACTTTAATTAAAAAGACATTGTAAAGGCACAAAACACGTTTGTACCGCTAAAATCATTTTTACCGAGAAGATCAATTTGCTCTCCCAAAACGAGAAGCAAATTAGTTGAGAACCGGAAAGTAATTCCCGGTGTAACTGAAAGTTTAACTGAATAAAGAGAACTTTTGAAAGTCGAGTATCCGTTTAATTCCATCACTGCCTGAAGATCATCCGAGATTTTGTAACCGAGCGACGCACCGTAATTAAGAGCGCTGTTAAATTGAGAATGACCGCTGTATACGCTGTAAGAAAAAAGAAGATCGAGACTTGCGACCTCAGAAAGTACTAAAGAATAAGTTGATCCAAGCGAAAATGAATGTTTATTTTCATCTGAGGCGAGCGTATCATCGGGTGTTTTATTATCTGCCGGCAGTGAAATACCTGCCAGTATGGCCATTGATGATTTGGCACCGGAGAAGAGAACAGCTTTTGATCCTATAAAAATATCCTCAAGCGTAGTAGAAAACGATGTTCCTATTTCCAACCCATCGGCAACTCCCAGGGTTATTCTGAATTGTAAAATTGAAGCATCGTTAAAACCATTCAATGATTTTAAGTTCCACTCGGAGTCAAATTCTTTCGAGGATCGAAATACGGAAAGCGAGGGTTCAAATTCGAATTTGCCTTTTTGAACTGCCCCGGCATCCGGCACACAAAGTTTGGAACCGGAAATTCCCCCCACTTGCGCAAACGAACCTTTATCCGGAATTAACAAGCAACATACTATTAAAAAATAAATTCCTATTTGATTCTTCTTTTTCATGATTATCACCTTATCAACCAACTGCTTCCAGTTGAACCGATTCTTCTTGCTGCAAGACTTTGTTTAGATCGATCAGTATCAGCAGCCGGTCGTCAAGTTTACCTACCGACTTGATAAACTCCGATCCGATTCCTGCTACCAATTCCGGCGGAGCTTCAAATGTATTGACGGGAACTCTGAGTACTTCATTTACGGAATCCACAATAAAGCCGATTGTTCTTCCGATAATTTCAACGACGATTATTCTGGTGTCTTTATCATGCGGTTTCTTTTCAAGATTCAGCCTGGTTCTAAGATCAACAACCGGAATTACCCTGCCTCTTAGATTGATTACCCCTTCCACAAATTCAGGCGAGTTGGGAACCTTAGTAATTTGAGTCATCTTGTTGATTTCCTGCACATTTAAAATTTCGACGCCGAATTCTTCGCTCCCGATTTTAAAACTTACAAGCTGCAGCAGTTCGCTGGCTTCTTCCTTTGTTCGGATTTCCTTGTTCATAAAATTTCTCCTGTTTTGTGATAATCGTTTCCTATTCTATTTCAATGAAGAATTAAATTTTTATTTGGGTTACCGTGCAGCTTAAAAATCTTGACTTCAATGCGCGGCAGAATAATTTCGACGTTAGTACCCGAGCCACTTATGCTTGACATTTTTAATCGGCAGTTATATAATTCAGTAATTCTTTTAACCATGGAAAGGCCAATTCCAATTCCTTCTACAAACGTATTGCCGGTCATCAAAATATTTTCCTTATTAAAATTCAGGTTTTCATTTCCTGTACCTTCATCCGATATTCTTACGACGTAATATTCTCCATCCGCGTAACCGAGCGCAGCGATAGAACTTCCTTTTGCCGTGAATTTAGCGGAGTTCTCAATTAATTCTTCGAGCAACATCTCAAGTGCACGCGCTTCAATAATTACATCCGCACTTTCAAAACTTATGTCGAGATCATCGGCTCTATCGAACTCGGCCGCTTTGCAGCTTAATTTTGCTTTTAAATAATTATTGTCGATATGGTATTCATCCGGGCCTTTAACGTTTGTTTCACCGCGGTTCCTTTTTAACGAAAGCAACTCTGCATAGAACAGAAATTTTTCAATCCGCCGGTAAAGTCTCTTTCCGGAGGCATTGATATTCTCGATGAATTGTCTATGTTCTTTTCGGGAAATCGTCTCGAAATTTTCCGAAAGTAATTGAGCAAAACCGAGAATACCCACTAAAGGTGTGCGCATCTCATGCGAAGTTTTTTGGACTAACGAATTTTTAAATTCATCAATTACGGAATTATAGATTTCAGTTTTTTTGAGGCGAGCGTTTATGGAGTTTAATACATCGTCAATTCTGAACGGCTTAAGAAGGTAATCGTCCGCGCCGCAATCCATTCCTTTTCTCATGTTTTCAATTTCAACCATGCCGGTGAGAAATATTACCGGAATGACCGCCGTATTCGGTTCCGACTGAAGTTTTTCCAAAAGCTCGAAACCGCTCATACCTGGCATGATTATATCGCTCAGGATTAAGTCCGGCTGCTGGGATAAAGCTATTTGGTAACCCTCTGTACCATCACTGGCGGTTAAGGCATTAAA
>DAIEQA010000090.1:0-6106 GCA_027348115.1 Ignavibacteriales bacterium | reverse complement strand
AAACTGATTAGTGTTGTCTAACTTTTGAGAGGATGTATTGTTTAAAAAAATTTTAATAGCCAACCGGGGTGAGATAGCTTTACGAATTATCCGGACTTGTAAAGAACTTGGCATTCCCACGGTAGCTGTTTATTCCGAGGCAGACCGCGATGCGTTGCATGTTGTGTTCGCTGATGAAGCGGTTTGTATTGGACCTGCGCCAAGCAATCAAAGTTATCTTAAAATCCCAAGCATACTTTCTGCCGCGCAAATAACCGGCGCAGACGCAATACATCCGGGTTACGGATTTCTTGCCGAGAATGCTGAGTTCAGCGATATCTGTGCCGAATCCAATATTAAGTTCATCGGGCCTTCCGGCAACGCGATTCGCAAGATGGGCGACAAGGCCTTTGCTAAAGAAACTATGCGCAAAGTAGGTGTGCCTGTTGTTCCAGGCAGCGATGGAGTCGTAGATAATATTGAAGAAGCGAAAAGAATTGCTGCCGTGGTTGGCTACCCGGTTTTGTTGAAAGCATCGGCGGGCGGCGGCGGCAAAGGAATGAGAATTGTTAACGAAAAAAGCGAAATTGAAAAAGCGTTCCTCGCAGCCAGTAATGAAGCTAATTCTGCTTTTGGCAATCCTGCCCTTTACATAGAAAAATTTATAGAGAATCCCCATCACGTTGAAATACAAATTCTCGGTGATCAGTTTGGAAATTACTACCACTACGGCGAAAGAGATTGTTCTATCCAACGCCGTCATCAAAAATTAATCGAAGAATCTCCGTCTCCAATCATTACGCCTGAAATTAGGGCCAAGATGGGCGAGGCGGCATTAAACGGAGTTCGTTCCGTTAACTATGAAGGCGCCGGTACAATCGAATTCATTGTTGATAAGCATCTTAATTTTTATTTCATCGAGATGAATACGAGAATCCAGGTTGAACACCCGGTTACAGAAATGGTTAGAAATTTCGACTTGATAAAAAATCAAATTTTGGTTGCCGCTGGTAAACAGATCGAAGATTTGCCCAAAGAGCCAACCGGTCACGCAATTGAATTCAGAATTAACGCCGAGGATCCAGATCATAATTTTAGACCTTCTCCAGGGAGAATTGAGTACCTGCATTTCCCAGGCGGCTTCGGCGTTCGCATTGACTCTCATATTTATAACGAATATGTTATTCCACCAAATTATGATTCTCTTCTTGCCAAGATGATTGTGTGGGGAACCGATCGAATTCACGCAATTAATAGAGCAAAAAGAGCGCTTGAAGAATTTAAAATTGAAGGAATAAAAACAACAATACCTTTTCACCAGAAGGTTTTGGAAAACGAAAAATTCATCGAAGGTGATTTTGACACTTCGTTTATCGATAAATACTATAAATAAAAAACAGAGGCAGTAATGAATATTCCCGGTAATTTAAAGTATACCAAAGACCACGAATGGCTTAAAGTTGACGGCAACATCGGTACGATCGGGATAACGGATTACGCGCAGGGCGAATTAGGCGATGTCGTTTACATCGATATCAATCCCGATATTTCTGAAATAACAAGCAACGAATCGTTCGGAACAATTGAAGCCGTAAAAACAGTTAGCGATTTGTACGCGCCGGTTTCTGGTAAAGTTTTGGAACTGAATAAAAAGCTGAACGATGAACCGCAGCAAGTGAATACCGATCCGTACGGCGAAGGATGGATTATCAAAATTGAAATTGCGGATGCTTCGCAAGTAAATGATCTTCTGGATGCCGCCGGATATCAGGCTCATTTAGGTCAGTAAAAATAATCCGGAAAATTTGAAAGGCGAAATTCCTTTGCGGGTTTTGCCTTTAACTATTGCCTTCATTTAATAATTAAATCTATTCCGATCCGAAGGCAGTCCCGAATTTAAGCGGCAGTTGAACATTTACTTCGGTGCTTAATTATAATATCCCACATTCACCAACATTGAAATGAAACATACACAGAAAATATTGATTCTCGATTTTGGTTCACAATACACCCAGTTAATTGCAAGAAGAATTCGCGAAAGCAAAATCTATTCTGAGATACACGCACATAATTATTCTTTGGAAAAAATTAAAGAAGAAAAACCTGCAGGCATCATACTTTCCGGCGGACCTATGAGCGTAAATGACGCGGACTCTCCGGATATTTCAAAAGAAATTTTTGAATTGGGAATTCCTATTCTTGGAATCTGTTACGGCCTGCAGCTCATGGCTAAACATAACGGGGGAAAAGTTGAACCGGCGAAGGATAGAGAATACGGCAAAGCCAATATTAAAATTGTTAAAGATGATATATTGTTTAAAGGCGTTGAAGATAATTCGGTTATCTGGATGAGCCACGGCGATTATGTTACCGGGTTGCCTAATGATTTTCATTTAACGGCTAAGACGGAGAACTCGCCGCTATGCGCCGTTTCAAATCCCGCAAAGAAAATTTACGGAATTCAGTTCCACCCGGAGGTAGCCCATACCGAATACGGCAAAATAATTTTAAATAATTTTTTGTTTGATATCTGCTGTTGCAAAGCCGATTGGACCTCGTCAAATTTTATAAATTCCATTATCGAAGAGGTAAAAAAGAAAGTAGGCGGCAAAAAAGTAATTTGTGCCTTAAGCGGAGGAGTGGATTCCTCGGTTGCGGCAGTGTTAATTCATAAAGCTATTGGCGACCAGTTGGTTTGCATTCATGTCGATCACGGCTTGATGCGCAAGGATGAGAGCAGCGTCATCATTAAAATGTTTAACGACAACTACAGGATGCGCGTAGATCATATTGATGCATCGGAATTGTTTTTATCGAGACTTGCCGGGGTGAACGATCCCGAAAAGAAAAGAAAAATTATCGGCAATACTTTTATAGAAGTATTTGAATCCGAAGCAAAAAAAATTGGCGATGCCGAATTTCTTGTTCAAGGAACACTTTACCCGGATGTAATTGAGTCCGTTTCGGTTAAAGGCGCATCCGTTACAATTAAAACTCATCACAATGTTGGCGGCCTACCGGAGCGGATGAATCTAAAATTAATTGAGCCGTTTAGAGAATTATTTAAAGACGAGGTACGGGCTATTGGACGCGAACTGGGTCTGCCGGAAATTTTTATTAGAAGACACCCGTTCCCAGGTCCCGGCCTTGCAGTAAGAGTTTTGGGAGAGATCACAAAAGAACGACTGGATATTCTTCGCGAGGCCGATGATATATTCATTAACGAGCTCCACAATTTTGGGATATACGACAATATCTGGCAGGCATTTGCTGTGCTGCTTCCCGTCCAAACGGTTGGAGTGATGGGAGACACACGTACATACGAAAACGTAATTGCGCTGCGGGCTGTAACATCGAGCGACGGAATGACGGCTGACTGGTTTAGATTTGATCCTGATTTTTTAGAAGTTGTCTCGAATAAAATTATTCGTTCGGTGCGCGGTGTTAACAGGGTTGTTTACGATATAAGTTCCAAGCCGCCTGCAACAATAGAATGGGAATAAATTTCTCTATCTAAAATAAATCAGCGGGGCAATATGAAAATTAAAGAATTGCCTTTTGACGACCGCCCGCGGGAAAAATTAATTTTGCGCGGCGTTCAAAGTCTCAGCGATGCAGAACTACTTGCCATAATTCTTAGAACTGGGACAAAAGGGAAATCGGTTGTGCAGTTAGCCCAGGAACTGATTGCTAAGTACGGAGATCTAAACTTGCTTACCGCGCAAACACATGATTCGCTTAAAAATTTTCCGGGAATAGGTAAAGACAAAGCAGCTGCGCTACTATCCGCATTTGAAATCAGCAGAAGAATTGATTCTCAAAAAAAGTGGTACTCCAATAAAAAAATTTCTTCACCGGAAGACATCGCCGATATTTTCATTCCGCTTTTAAGAGACGAGATGAAGGAAAAATTTTTAGTCGTATGCCTCAACTCCGCAAATAAAATCATTAAGTACGAAACAATATCAATCGGTAATCTAAATTCCAGCGTTGTACATGCGCGTGAAGTTTTTAAAGTTGCAATTGAAAATAATTCGGCAAGCATAATATTGCTGCATAATCATCCGAGCGGCAACCCCGCACCGAGCGCGGAGGATATTAATATTACAAAAAAGCTGGTAGAAGCCGGAAAAATCATCGATATCCAGGTTTTCGACCATGTTATAATTGCCGGGAACAAATACGAAAGCTTTGTTGGTAAAAGATTGTTATGAAAATGCATTTTGAGAGTTTAAAAAAGAAATTTTTTTTGAAAATTTAATTATATTTAAAACATAGTAATAACTTCAATTAACCCAAGGAGGAATCAGATGTTTAAAAAAGTGATCAACTCTGCACTTGTAATTGTTATGATTGCAGGTGTTATTGGATTTACCGGTTGCAGCGGGGTATCGGACGAGCAGATTGCAGAATTGGAAGCGTTACGCTCCGAAGTTAAAGCTCTCGATAAAGAAGTAAATTCATTGAAAGATGAAAAAGCTGCTCTCGAAAAAGAGATTGCAGAAAAGAACGCCAAGCTGGATCAGTGCAAAAAATTACAGGCTGAAACAAAAGCTAATTTAGAAAAAATTGGAAAGTAAAAAGATTAACTGAAGGAGAAATTAAATGAAAATCTACAAATTATTTTTTGCGGGAATGTTATTCTTCTTTCTTTCAGCAAGTGTTTTTGCGCAGTCCGATAGAACCAAGGATATGACAAAAGAAGAATGGCAGAATGAAATGAATCGTTTGGCTGCCGAAAAAGTCAGTCTTACAAGCGAGTTGAACTCTTTGAAAACCGAAGTTGCCAACCTTAAAAGAATGAGAGATGGCTTACAGACATACGACGATTGCATTAAAGATCTTTATGCAATGGTCGGTGCTACTCAGGCCGACGTTGATAATTTTAGAAAACAATTGGCGGATTTAACTTCTAAGATTGACGCACGTCAAGAACCCAAAGCCGATAGACAAGCCGAGCTTGATGCTATGAAGAAAAATAAAATCAGCGCTCTCCCGGAATTCTTCGATCAGGTTCACAACCAGCTCCAAAAGAAACTTGACGAATGGATTGAAAAGCCGAAAGAAATTAACTATACAGTTGTAAAAGGCGATTGCCTCTGGAACATTGCAAAGAAGAAAGACCATTACGCAAATCCGTTTGCATGGCCAATAATTTATAAGGCAAACAGAGATCAAATTAAGAATCCGGATTTGATTTTCCCGAAACAGATTTTCAAGATTCCTAATTTGACTGAAGACGAAAAAGCCAAATACGACAAGATAAGAAGAAACTATAAACCGGCTCCGCCAACACAATCGCAGACACCTGCAACAAAGGCAGATAAGAAACCTGCTGCAACTAAATAAGGCGAGCTTGTATTTAACTGTGATTAATATTTATTAGATAAAGCCCTTTTCAAACTTTTTGGAGAGGGCTTTTGTTTTTATTTGAACAGATAAAGATTAGGAGAAATATTACGCAGGTAGAAAAAACAGTTAGACTAGAGAATGTCGATTTAATGTCATTCCTTGGAATCAACGATTCCAACATTAAACCGATCGAAGAAAGATTTAATACCAATGTTATTGTAAGAGGCGATAACGTTTACCTTCAAGGCGTAGCCGAGGAAGTGGAGTCGGTCGAAAAAGTTTTGAAAGAAATGATATACGTTCTTAACACCACCGGCAGACTTCAGTCCAACGATATTTATACAATCATCGATCTTACGTTGCAAGGCAAAGAAATTATCAGCGGCAACGAATACGAGAATATCGTTCTCTATTCCAAAAAAGATGTAATTAAAGCCAAGACGCCCAACCAGGTTGAATATTGGAAGAATGTTAGCGTTAACGATATTTGTTTTGCTATTGGTCCTGCCGGTACTGGTAAAACATATCTGGCTGTAGCGTTTGCAGTGGCTGCTCTAAAAAAAGGGATTGTCAAGAAAATAATTTTAGCGCGCCCGGCTGTAGAAGCCGGTGAAAGTCTTGGTTTTCTCCCCGGTGATTTCAGGGAGAAGATTGATCCTTACCTACGACCTCTCTACGATGCGCTTGAAGAGATGATTCCGTCGGAACAGTTGAGGAATTATCTTGAAAAAGGATTGGTTGAGATTGTTCCGCTTGCATATATGCGCGGCAGAAC
>DAIEQA010000087.1:0-4229 GCA_027348115.1 Ignavibacteriales bacterium | reverse complement strand
TATGAATCATCCCCGGAATAAGCTACTTCAACATAATCGATTATTGTTCCTCTTCCTACGCCGCCGGATGTTAATCCGTTAATCTCGTTGTCTTTTGCAAATGCTACACCCGGAAATTCTATTCTTACATATTTCAGAGTTCCGCTGTTATCATCCGGATCGGTTCCGCCGTATATATCGTTGGCATCGCCTGTTCCTTCAATTACCCCTATTCCCGATGCCGGATTAATCGGCGCTTTACCAAGTAAAATAATTCCGCCCCAATCTCCAGCCGCAGGCGCTTGAGTTGCGCCGGGTTTTGTATATTCGCTTGTGAAGACAATCGGCTTATCGGCAGTTCCGATTGCATTTAATTTTCCACCTTGACGAACTATTAACGACGCCTTTGTTCCAATCTTTCCGTAAACGGTTGTGCCGGCTTCAATGGTTAATGTAGCTCCGTTCAATACATGAACAAAACCATCGAGCAAATATGTGTGGTCTGCTGTCCATGTTGTGTTTGACGATATATCGCCCGTTACGGTGATTTCGGATTGGGCTTTTATGACAAACGTAAAAATTGTTAAAAGTAAAATTAGCAATCTCATTTTTTTCATAAATAGAATCTCCTTTGTTGTGGTTAGTTTAATTGGTATGAAACTCCGATTGAGAATATTCTTCCTCGTTTTATTCTATCGGCAGTTTTATCGCCGAAGCGTGTTTGCTGAATCGTAACTTCATCCTGCGCAAGCAAATCTTTTACCGCTACTTTTAACGTGAAATTCGATAAGAGAATTTTTGAAAGATTGAAATCGATTTGATGACGGGGCTGGCTGAGTTTGTCGCCGGTTTGATCTACTCCGACTTCTACAATTTTTTTGCCTATCACATTATAATTAACATTGGCAGATAACCCGATTGAATAATTATCATAGTATAAACCGGCATTCAAAACAAAATCCGCCTGACCTTGCAACGGGCGGTTCTGAACAAGTTCTGCCTGACCTACTGCAGTCTTTCCCAAATCAACCTCGGATTTAATAAAACTAAGATTGCCGATAAGAGAAAGCGGTCTAAGCGATTCGCTTATTATGTTTAAATTTTTCCTGAGTTCAAACTCGATACCGTAACTTTTTGCTAAATCCGCATTCTTCCATGAACGCGATTTATTGCTGGTGTTAATGCCTATCACTTCAATCGGTTTATCGAACCTTTTGTAGAAAAAACTAACGGAAAAAATCTCATTGGCTGCCGGGTAAATTTCAAATCTTAAATCGTAATTATCTATCAATGTTCTTTTTAAATCCGGGTTGCCGAACACGTAATCATCCGTAAGAAAATCATAATAACCAGAAACGGCGAGTTCCCTAAGTTCCGGCCTTGTAAGCGTTCTGCCGTATGCGCCTTTCACATTTATTTCATCGGTTACGATATAGGTAAAATTCAATGACGGAAGAACATCGCTGTAAGAATTTTCCACATTAAGAGTTCGGGAATAATTTTGCGGATTGATATAGGTTAGATTTGTTTTGGAATGTTCATACCTTATACCGCCTATGAGTTTCAATTTATCGTAGAGTGTTGTATTAAACATTACATAGGTGGATTGTATTTTTTCGCTGGCAGAATATTTATCCGGCGGATTTGAAACTTCCACAAGGTAAATAAAATCGGGGTTAATATTTTCCTGTTTGAAAATATCTTCAACCGGAAGTTTGAATATGCTGTCGCGAACGGCTATCGGTGTTCTTCTTTGATTAAAATCGAAACCGAATATTCTGGGATCATAATCCCTGTCTTTATTATTGTAGGAATACCCGACCTTAAAATTCGGCAAGGAAGGATTGTCAAAAACTTTAATTAGCAGGTCGCCGCTAAAGCCAAGTGTTTTATCGTTCAGGTTGGAAAAAAATCTTGTATCGGTTGCTTGATTCATTGCGAACCGGAGCGCACTGTTGGAACTGTCTATATCCCTTGAATACCAATATTTTCTTGTATCGGGTTCTTTCCTTTTTGAATTTGCAAAATTTACATTCCAGTTAAGAAGACTGTTGTTAAGAAATTCCAACAAATGTTCGCCGACTAATTGACTGGAGAAAAGAGATCGCTGCAAGAATTGAATCGTGGTTGCATCTCGATATTCCGGCACATAATAATGATTTCCCTTTGTAGCGATTACATTATTATCCGTATTCTGGTTGTAAATATTTTTAAAGCTTATCTTGTTCTTGCCTGCAAATTTGTAGCTAACGTTGAACAACGCGCCCCATAAAATATTATTTAAATAATCGCTGCCGTGATAATCATACCAGACGCCGTCGTAGTTATAATAATTTCTTGTGTAGTTTCTAATTTCGCTGTTGTTCGAGTAAGTTAACGATCCTATAAAACCGAGATTGTTTCCACCAATATCAAATGAATTGCCTACGGAAAATTTAAAGTTGGAATTAAAAGGAATCTTTCCGCTTTTAACATTCCAGGCGTTGCTAAATGCTCTTCCCAGTTCCTGAATTTTTTCTTGCCCTAGAGTCGAATTAATATGAGAGCTTGGTATTATTGAAGGTAAGTCTCTCGTTCCGTCGTCGAATCCTAAAAAGTCGTATTTACCGCCGTTTGAAATCAATGACCCTTTCTGCGTTGAGACCGTGTTGTAAGAAGTGCCGGTTCCCAGTTCCATAAAGAACTCGGAAGGAAATTCAACAGTATTTATTTCCACCAGCCCACCGGAGAAATCTGCGGGGTTATCGGGTGTCGATGATTTTCGCGTAATAATGTTTTCAATTAATGAAGACGGGAACAGATCGTACGAAACACTTTTCTTTTCCGGGTCGGTACTTGGAAGACTGGCTCCGTTTAGCAGCGTTAAGTTGTATCTATCGCTAACACCGCGAATGTATGCATACCTGCCTTCCAACATTGTTATACCGGACATTCTTTTGAGGATTTCCGAACCGTTGGAGCTGTTGTTTTTCTTAATCATTTCCGCGCTAACTCCGTCAACAATACTCGAAGAATTTTTCTGGAGCGCTACAATTGCTGCTTCGGTTGACTTCAACACGTTTGCGCTTACAACCACTTCATTCATCTGGGTAGCTACCGGCAAAAGCGCTACGCTTATTCTAGTATCCTTTCCTGCTTCCACAATTGCATTTTCTACCACAACATTTTGGTAAGAAATAAATGTGAACTTGACCGTATATTTACCAGGAGTTAAATCTTTGATAATATAGATACCGTCGAGATCGGTAAGCGCGCCCCTGGTTGTTCCCACTAGTTGAACTGTTGCAGATATAAGCGCTTCACCGTTTAATTTATCTGTCACCTTTCCGCTGATGTAACCTTTGGGTTGAGCTATCAATTGCGGCTGACCAAATCCAATTAGAAACAATATGACCGTTATTTTTTTTAATAAATCTTTCTTCCCTTCGGGTCTCAATTGAAAATGCATTGCTTTCCTCAATTCACAATTTTAATTCTTACGAAGAATAATGGCTTAGAAATTTTCCTATCACATTAGAGTAGTAGAGCAAGGTCGAAAATGATTATTCTCTGCAAGATTCTAACCGCAGATGAAACAATCATTAACTAAGGTAGATTGGCGGCGCTTTGTTAATAAGAGATAAAAAAGGAAGAACATTTGAATAGGTAGTTGCATGCTGAATCAAAATGACCGATGATGGCTCATCATTTTTTGTTTTGTAATTTGTTTCAGATGTTAATTTGCCGTATCCGCCAAAATTTACATATCTCTGTGAAGATAAGTGCCGATAATGTAATTTCTGACAGAGTAAATCGACTCCATTTGATTTTGCAGAGTAAAACGAAGCTGGATTTAAATCTCTGCTTTTCTCAGGAAAGAGATGTATATGTACCGCGTAGATATGGGCTAAATAATATAATATCAACAAAAAGACGGATATTTTTTCTAATCGATTCATGCCCTCGGTTTTCTTCCTTTTACACATTGATTTTCATTTACAATTTAAGATCCTCTTATTAACTAAGTGTTAAGCAAGAGTTAAGGAATTGTTAAGTTTAGTTTTTAGTTTCCTGTTTGTCTTGCTCTTAATCCTTCCCCTGTCACTCGTTAATAATACAAACTGCGTAAGTGACTTAATAATTATTTAACGTGCCAATAACTTTGCGTTAACATTAACCGCTTAAATTGGCGGCAGAATTAATAATTTTTTAGCGATTTATGAGAATAGCTCACATTTCAGATCTTCACCTTTGTATGAAATTCAAACGGC
>DAIEQA010000064.1:0-6344 GCA_027348115.1 Ignavibacteriales bacterium | reverse complement strand
CAGAGTTGCCGGAATTTACGAAAGCGGGTTATCGGAGTACGATGATCTCAACGCATTCATAAATATTTCAACAGCACAAAACATATTTGGGATGGGATCGCTGATTTCCGGTTACAACATAAAAGTGAAGGACATTGGCAAGCTGAAAACTTTGAGCGATGAGCTACAAGATTTTCTCGGCTATCCATATTACGTAAGAACAATTTTCCAAGTGCATCAAAATATTTTTACTTGGCTGGATTTGCAGAAGAAACCAATTCCAATTGTTCTCGGGTTGATAATTTTTGTAGCGGTATTCAACATCGTCGGAACTCTGCTGATGCTTGTTCTGGAACGGACGAACGCGATCGGAATCCTAAGATCGATCGGCGGCAACCGTAAATTAATCATGAAAGTTTTTCTTTATCATGCTGTTTATTTAACTGTGATCGGAATTGCCGCCGGCAACTTTCTTGCATTCATAATGAGTTATCTGCAGGAAAGATTCGACATCATTTCTCTTCCTGGTAAAGTTTACTTTGTTACAAAAGTTCCGATTGCAATCAGCGGTGATAATTATCTTCTCGTTTCAGGCGTTACATTAGTTATTGCGTTAACCGCCTCGCTGCTCCCGGCGTTCATCGCATCAAGAATAAAACCAATCTCAGCAATTAGGTTCGATTGACATGATAGAATTCTTCATTGCCAAAAGATATTTGCGGTCGAAACGGAAACTGAATTTCATCACGGTGATTTCAATTCTATCAACGTTGGGAATAACAATCGGAGTTGCCGCACTTGTTATTGTGCTGTCTGTCTTCAACGGGTTCGGTTCCATTGTTACATCCATACTCGTCAACTTCGATCCACACGTAAAAATTTCTGTAATTGATGAATCCGGTTACGCGCATCTTGCAGACGTTGAGAAAACTATTCAAAACATTTCCGGAGTCGAATCCTATTCCCCTTTCATTGACGGAAAAGCAATTCTGCTTAACAAACGTTCCTATGAAATTGTGAACATGACCGGTATTCAAGCGCCGAAAGGCAACGAAACATGGGGCGTCGCGTCAAAAATTTTCAGCGGCAAACCCGATCTTTCAGGCGATGGAGACAAAATATTTCTTGGATTGCCGTTGGCGCTGAGATTATCCGCACGCGTCGGCGATACGATCACTGCAACGTCAGCATATAACATAGAAAAAACTATCACCTCGCTTGCAATTCCGCAGACAAGAAAATTTGAAGTCACCGGAATTTTTGAATCAAACAATCGCGATTATGACGTAGCGTATTCGTTCACATCCATTCGTTCCGCGCAGAGACTGTTTGGACTGAGAGACAAAATTACCGGATTCGAATTGCGGCTATACGATTTTCACAACGCCGATAAAGTGAAGCGCGAACTGGAAAGCAAGCTCGATCAAAAAATGTTTTCGGTAAACACCTGGTATGATCTCCATAAAGAACTTTACAATGTGATGCTGATCGAAAGATGGGGCGCATACATCCTCCTCTGTCTGATCATTGCTGTCGCAGTGTTCAACATTTTTGCATCGCTGACAATGACAGTCATCGAAAAGAAAAAAGATATCGGCGTTATGCGCTCGATGGGAATGAACAGAAAATCGATCCGGCAAATTTTTATGTTCGAAGGAATTTTTGTCGGAGTCATCGGAACAATTCTTGGGCTTCTTCTTGGAGTTCTTATTTGCTATTTGCAGATCACATATAATTTCTATCCGCTCGATCCGATGAAATACATAATCAGTTCGCTACCAGTTGAAGTTAGAGTTTCGGATATCTTCGCAATCGGCGCAATGTCTATGCTGCTCGCATTCTTGGCGGCTCTTTATCCGGCAAAGCGTGCCGCGCGCACAAACGTAATCGAATCTATTAAGTACGAATAACAAAAGGTTTGTAATGACGAACGACAAAATTATTCTCGAAGCTAAAAACATTCACAAAGCTTTTTTGAAAAAAGACGAGCAGCGGCTTGAAATTTTAAAAGGTGTTTCGCTTGAAGTAGAGCAAGGTTTGATCAGCGTGATTGTAGGCGCTTCCGGCGCAGGTAAGAGCACTCTGCTTCACATTATGAGCGGTTTGGATAATGCCGATCAAGGTGATGTGGTTTTGAAAGGGACGAAGATTTTTTCTTTAGGCGACGATAAACTTTCCAAATTCCGAAACCGGCACATCGGATTTGTATTTCAATTCCATCATCTTCTGCCGGAGTTTGATGCGCTTGAGAACGTTGCGATACCGGTTATGATTTCCGGTGAATCCAGAACAAAATCTTTTGCACGCGCAAATGAACTTCTCAATTTGGTCGGCTTAAGCGAAAGACTTCGCCATAAACCGTCTGAACTATCCGGCGGCGAACAGCAGCGTGTTGCAGTTGCACGTGCGCTTGCCAACAATCCCGATATTGTTTTCGCCGATGAACCTACCGGTAATCTGGATTCTGTTAACAGTGAAATGCTTCACAAACTTTTTGTTGAACTGAAACAAAAACTTGGCGTAACCTTTCTGGTTGTTACTCACAACCCGGAACTGGTAAAACTCGGCGACAAAGTTTTCGAAATGAAAGACGGAAAAATTTCCTAACCACCCCCTTTTATTCCCTCCTTTTACCCGCTTGGACCGCGAAGCGAGGCGAACTAAGGATGGGGACACAGAGGAATACCAAAAAAAAGATTGACAACGACTTTCTTTTAGGGTAATTTTAATCTGTGCCAAACAACATCTAAAATGGGGTACAAGCTTAATATAGTTGCAACTTATTTGGTCATAACAAGAAGGTTAAAAATTCCATTCCATTAAAGCTAATTATTAGTTGTCAACTGTGCTGTCTCAATAAATCTTTGTATTTACGCAAAAGTTTTGATGCTTAGCAACCGTCTGCATCAACAAACAAAAAAATAACATAATCAAACGGGGTAGAATATGCGGAAAAGCAATGCATTATTACTTAGCATCTTTTTCTGGTCACTCCTTTTTTTAACTTCTACATGGATTTATCCGCAAGCCGACACAGTAGTGATCAAGCAACAAACAAAGAAACTTATCAAAGCAGAAATTTTAAAGGCGGAATTCAAGAATTTGGAAAAGTTCGACGATGAAGGTATAGTTCTCCATAAAGAATTAGCGAAGGCAGGGTTCAAACCAGCCGTAAAAAATTCAAATTATTGGGGACAAGCAGAGACCTATACAGATAAACTTGGTCGTCAATTAAAAGCTGAAACTTATATCCGTGACTACGAAAAAGCGGGTTCAAAAGACAAAGCAGCATTAGCTCAGGTTGTATTATCCCTCGGTAAACGTTCGGAAGTATATACTTTTTATTTAATTGCAAAAGAGGGAGATTTTAGTAAAGTAGAAGAGTATTTCGTTGGCAGTGACATGAAAGTGTCACGAGCAAACAGTTGGTGGAGCTGCGTTAGAAGTAGATTACTAAAATGCGCCGGGCCTTGTGTAGCAGCACTTGGTACTTGTACTGGGACATGGGCGGCATATCTAGGATGCGTTGCAGTGGCATGCGGCGGCTGTTACGCAGGTATAGCTGCATGCTGCGGATGCAATTGTAAATGGTGGTGTAAGTGGGCTGTTGGCTGCTGCCGCAATTAAACTATGAAGTTGTAGAATTTAGTAACATGCAGACGGTTGCATTATAAAATTACTTCCATATATAAAAAGTGATAAATATTTTTCTACCCCCTTCTCATTGCGTTCCTCCTTGACCGCTTCGCCATGGAAGTGAGGCGAACTAAGGAGGGAGAATTAAAAGAGGCGGTCCGGAATAAAAAAGGTTGACAACAATTTTCTTTTCCGCTAAGTTGAGTTAGTACCGAACGGCTTCTAAAAATGGGGTACGCTTATTTAGAACCAAGAATTACAATATAGATTTTACTTTTACTCTTCCGGTTAATTTTGTAAATAAACAGCAACCGCCAAGGTGTCTTATGGCGGGCTTGTCGCCGTCTTTATTGCGGGTTAAGTAATAGCTATGCGTTAATTAAATAAGGATGAAAAATGGCTAATCTCGACTGGTTCAAAGGCAATACTTTCCATTCAGTTATTAGGGTTGTTGCTCGTGATTTAGAAAGTAAACACAAAATTGAATTTAGTGGATTTGGACTAGATTTTGTCATTGAAAAATATGAAGAGAATAAAGAGAAAAATTACCTAACGGAAAATGTTAAATCTTCACCGAATCAAAGAACTGTTGAAGACGCAGCGTATTCAGTAAATCTTTTATTGGAAGATGCGATTCGTTTCGCGAGAAATCAAAAAAGAGACTTTGTCAAGCGAGACGATATTGAACGTGCTTATTTAAAAAATTATTGTGGTATTTGGCCTTTGTGTGAAGGTAGATAATGAATAAGCCTGAAAAACAAAATGAGGAACATTTTAAAGATTCTTGTAATCACGCAATCAGTATTACAAAAACTCTATTATCATACTCATCAGCGGGCATAGCATTTATTATTAGCATTATTGTTGGTGGATTAAACTTTTGTCCAACATTTATAAATTGGTTGTCAATTGGTTCATTCTCTTTAAGTATTATCCTGGGTTTATTTTTCTTAATGAATGTTGTTGGACATATCAATCAATTTGCAAACTACAATGTTAACCTGCCACGACTTCGTTATATAACTATCTTCCAAATGCTGTCGTTTCTTATTCCAATATTGTTGATCGGCTTTTATACGTTGACATATGTCCCAGAAAAGGATAGTGAAAAAGGGGACTATATTGAATTAAAACACAATGGCGTCAGCGTTCGTAAAGAATTGAATAAAAATGATTCAATAAATGTTTTTATTAACAATACTAAAATTAGAGTAGAAAAGTAAACGCAACTTGCGAGGTGATATGAAACCCATACCATCACAAGAAAAGAACAAGGAAACGGTTAGAGAATACTCTTGGGCATTAATCGTAATGTCGATAATACTTTTGCTTCTCGGCGTATTTGTTTCTCGCGGCTACTCGCCAATGATTAACATGAGATCTCTTACAAAAAACTTCAATCCGCCCATGGAAATAAATTTCACCCTGTACTTTTTTCAAAAAGCAGTTGAGCTGCTGCTTTGCATCGTTGTTTTTCTTTCGGCAACGTTTGTTCAAAAATTCAGCGAGAGATGGAGGAAAATTCTTCTCTACAGTTTGATAGCCTCAATAATATATTTATTTGTCTCACCAATAATTACCTACTATAATTTCGATCGCTTAATACACGGTCTTGATGTAACATCAAAATTGATTGGGAATTATGCAGCGGCAATCGTTTTTTCGGCTTTCTTTATCGTGATCATAATAAAATTGTCAAAAGAAGAAATTAGATTATTATTTAAATAAATTTTTCAAACCAGGCAGTTGCTCTGTTCTGTAACTGAATATTTTTAAACAAACACGGGGTAAGAGATGAAAAAAGCGGTATCCAAACTTAGCCTACTGTTTTTATTCTGTTTCTTTATCGGCATTACGCAAGCTCAGAATTATCAACTAAGCGGAAGGTCAGCAATTGGTTTCAATTTAGGTTTGTACTCGGGCAGCAAAACAACAAACACAGTGTCAATAAACGGAATGAACACTGATGTATCGTCCAACGGATTTTCCGGAAATATTTTCTTTTCACACTGGCTTCAAGAAAATCTTTCACTAAAATTGAGCGCGGGTTTACTAACCGGTTCGGCAAATGTTGTAATTAATTCCATGAGCACAACACAACAAGCCAGCGCCGTTTTTCCAATTTTACTTGGGTTGAATTATTATATACTTGAACCAACAAGCTCGGACGCGATTCGCCCGTTCATTAGTGCGTCAATCGGCATGTATGTTGGAAGTGAAGCAAAGAATACAACGCTATCACAACAAGTACATTCTGAAAATTCTATCGGCGGACGACTTGGTCTCGGAAGTGACTTTTTAGTCAGCAATCATTTTATATTAGGTGCGAACTTGGGTTATAATTTGATGGCGGACTTTTCTAATCCAGTAGCAGGCAAGAAAAATTTTAACGGTCTGGATTTTTCGTTTCAGCTAGATTATGTTTTTTAAATTTCATGCAGTAAAGAACCATTCCTCATTTTGAAGTTAGTGCCCATACCTTGATGAAGATGTCAAGGCATTTTATTCAAGGTGTGGGTCTTAACCGCAAAGAGAACACATCACCACACTCCCTCTTAAATAAAATTCTTATGATTCATCACAAATATTTTTATATTACTTTAAATCTTTCACGAAACTAGCGGGGTAAAGATGAACGTACTTTTCTTTTTAGCCATTCCAATAATTTTATTTTTCTTAGCAAGTAAATTTTATGCAAAATGGATTGCAAGAAATCTGGGAGAAAATGC
>DAIEQA010000061.1:0-7780 GCA_027348115.1 Ignavibacteriales bacterium | reverse complement strand
GTAAATTCGGTTGCGCCGGGCTGGGTGGATACCGAATTGAACACCGAAATTTTTGCCGATGCCGATTACAAAGAAAGCATCCGCAAAAGTATACCGCTGGGACACATCGCGACAGCAGAAGAAATTGCCGGACCGACTTTGTTTCTTGCATCCGATCTGGCAAAACATATTACAGGAGAAATTTTAAATGTAAACGGCGGCAGCGTTTTGTGCGGATGATCCTATTGTTTTCAATTTTTGATTAGTGCTTACTTAACTATATATTTGAAAAGCATGATAGTGGATTAAGAAAGAAACGAGTATGGAATTTTTAGCCGGTCTTCATCCAAGATTTGTTCATTTCCCGATAGTATTGTTTATCCTGTATTTTATTTTTGAGACTGCGGCAATTTTTTGGAAGAAGGAAGGTTTATCTTTATCGGCATACATACTTTTAATTGGCGGAATTGTAACGGCTCTTATTGCAGTTATGACCGGCAACCAGGCAGAAACGGTTGCGCAAACTTTAATACCTAAAGATTCCGCTTTGAAAAATTTAATTGAGCTTCATCAGGATTATGCTACAACCGTATTATGGTTTTATTTCGGTATTCTTGTTTTAAGGACTTACTTAATGGTGAAGAAAAAGTTTGCCGGAAATATCAGGATGATTTTTATTGCTCTCGGTTTAATGGGATGCTACCTTGTTTACATGGCGGGAAGTGTTGGCGGCGACCTGGTTTTTAAGTACGGAATTGGTACACAACTTTTTGGTAAATAATTTTACTCTGATATGAAAAAAACTTTTGTACTTTATATTTTATTTGCTTCATCTATTTTTGCCCAGTTCCGTTTTGGCGAAGCTAGAGGTTTGTTTATGGCGGTTGGCGTGGGTCCAAGGTTCCCGATAGGCAGTTTTGCCGATAGCAGGGATATTGGTTCGGGTGTGGATGTTACTTTTTCATATACAGATAATGAATTTCTTCCCGTGTTCTTGTACACAACCGTTGGGTACCAGCATAATCCCGGCAATTTAGATTTTTACCGCAACAGCGATTACTCTTCGTTCTCTTGCAACATGCTTACAATTTCGCCGGGTGTGAGATATTATTTTCCGCCGTTGTTGGAAAATGTTGTACTGCTTATGCCGGTAATTGATGCCGGGGCGCACTTTGGTTACATCGAGAATCTTCATGAATTCAAACTCGGATTGGGTAAGCAGGATTTTATAGAGGACTTCGGTAAGTTCGGATTTCATTTAGGCGCCGGCTTCTCTATGTTCATACTTGATGTAATGACGTACTACAATTATTTGCCAAACTACCAGTACCTTTCATTCGACTTGAAAGTGAACATCCCGATCTTTGTAAAAATTTAATCGAGGAAGAAATGGAATTTCAAAACATAAAACTATCGGTTGGAAATAAAATAGCGCTCGTTACTGTAAACCGCCCGGATAAATTAAACGCATTGAATAATGCAACTTTGGATGATCTTGAAAATTGTTTTGAAGCGCTCGAAAAAAACAACGAGGCAAATGTTGTGATTATTGCCGGCGCGGGCGAAAAAGCTTTTGTTGCCGGCGCCGATATTTCCGAATTGAATAAACTTGACGAATCGACCGGCAAATTATTTTCGGAAAAAGGGCAAAGAGTTTTTTCACTGATAGAAAACCTGAATAAGCCTGTTATCGCGGCGGTTAACGGTTTTGCACTGGGAGGAGGGTGCGAGCTTGCCCTGTCATGTCATATTCGTTTGGCTTCCGATAAAGCAAAGTTCGGGCAGCCAGAAGTTAATTTAGGAATTATTCCGGGTTACGGCGGAACCCAGCGATTGACAAGACTAATCAATTCCGGCCGCGCCGCAGAATTAATTTTAACCGGCGATATAATTGACGCAGCCGAAGCTTTTCGTTTAGGTTTGGTTAACAAAGTTTATCCCGCCGAAGAATTATTGAACAAAGCATTTGAACTTGCCGGCAAAATTTCTTCCAAGGGACAAATAGCCGTTAAGCTTGCATTGAAATCAATTGTAAGCTGCGATGAAATTTCTCAGACCGACGGGGAAAAACTGGAAGCCGAACTATTCGGCTCTTGCTGCCGTACTGGGGATTTTAAAGAGGGAACCGCCGCCTTCTTGGAAAAAAGAAAACCGGATTTTGAAAATCGTTGATATAACTTTTCCATTTCCTTAAAATAATATTGTGACAACTCGAAAAAGAAAAATTGTTAACTACCTGTTTGCCGCAGCAATAGTTTTGTTGGTTGTAAACACTGCAATCGATTATAAAGAGCGTCCGCCAAAACAAAAAGCGGTGAGCGAACTATCGGTGTCTCAAATCGAGGGTGTTTTCTTCAAAGTCATGGATGAATACGGCATTGAACCCAACTGGATTTCCAAAAAGAAATACAAAGCCGGGGAGTACGATTCCGTCAAGGTGGAGTATTTTGTAAAACTTCCGCAGGATTTACCAATCCCGTTGATTATTAAAGACATCAACCGTGTTATCGAAAAAGATATAACCGGATTCGTTTCCGAGGAAAAGAAAAATTACGGGACAACCGAAATAAGAATTTACACCAACGAGGTGCTAAAGCTCAAGGCAACATTGATTCCGGATAAAGAAAATGTTAGAAAGGGCAGCGAACTTTCTTTTATCATCTCCGACGCGTTTGATTTGAGCGACAAAAATTTCAAAAACTTTTTGAGCATTTACCTTCCTGTCTCGGCGGAAATAATTCCCGATAAAGACAACATTGCCGAGGCCGACACGCTGAGAAGTTATTTAAAAGGATTCGCGATGATTCTAAACAACGATATCGATGATAACGATATGAAATTGAGGCCGGAATATACCAAACCAATTCTTCGCGGCTCCATTAATAACATTGTCGGCGCCTTTGGAAATGATCATCTTTATATTGTTGACGAGAGAGCGGATATCTTTCGCTCGCCGGTTTATAATTACATAAAGACCGTCTTCAGCGATCTTGGCGTACGATTGCATCCGCAGTCGGAATTTATTAATCTCGATATGAAGGATGATGCGGCGTTGTTTGCCAAGTTTAATAACGAGTGTTCGGATACCACCGGCGCTCCTCAAAAAATATTTATTCTTCCTTACGAGAATTTTACAAAACTGATCGGAACAATTGAGAAGTTCAAGAAGAAGGGAAGCAAAATAATTCCGCTTTCGCAAACCAATCTTCTAAAAAGGTAACTGGTGTCTACATTAATTGATTTCCGTCGATATCGAGCTCAATCGGAAAATTGCCGGTATGTTCTTTTATTTGTGGAAGTAACTTTTTCTTATCACCAACCGCCAGGATAACAAGTTTATCCGGTTTAATATTCTCGGGTCCGGCCTTACGAATTTCCTCTTCCGATGTTTGTTCAATTTTAGAAGTGTAAAGATTCAATTCATTAAGGGGCAGTGAATGAATTATGAGCGACTCGATATTTTTTGCGATCTGCGGAAAAGTTTCGAAGCGGGCGGGGAACTGTTTAATTAAATATGATTTTGCAAAATCTATCTCTTCGGAAGAAATTTTTTGAAGGATGCCGTTAAGTTCGCTTAAAATTTCTTTTATAGATTCGCCTGTGTTTTCGATGTTTACGGCCGTTGAAACCTGGAACATTGCCGATTCTTTATAATAATGGAATGCCGAGCCGGCGCCGTATGTAAATCCTTTTCGCTCCCGCAAGTTTAAATTTATTCTGCTGGAAAATTGCCCGCCGAGAATCGTGTTCATTATTCTTGCGGCAAAATGATCTTCGGAATTTCTCTTTTTGGCAATATGTCCAATTCTTAATTCGCTCTGGGCGGAATCCTTCTTATCTATAATAAAATATTCGGTTGCCGCTAATGACGGCTGAATAAAATTATTTTGACCGAGTTCTAAACTCTGCCATCTACCGAGATTTTTGTTAAGCATGTCTTCTGCTTCGCTTTCCGAAAGACTCCCGACAATAATTGTTTTTAAACCGGCTCCCAGAAAATTGTTTTGGTAGAAATTTTTAACATCGGTGTTGGTTATCGATTCTATGTTTCGTTCAAATCCTATTTCGGGCGCGTCGTAAAAAGTATTGCGGAAAACTCTTCTTTCGAAAGCGGAAGAGGCAACAAAGGAAGGTTCATCTTTAAGCTGTAAAATTTTATGAAGCGTTTTTTTCTTTTCGCGTTCAAAATCGAACTCTTCGAATCGCGGCTGGAAAAGTATTTTTGATAAAAGTTCGAGAGATCTTGCTAAATATTCTTTTAGCGTAAGAATTGAGATAACGGTTTTATCATGATCGGATGAGACTGAGAAAACGGTTCCGAGTTTTTCGAATTCATCGCTTAGCTGCAATGCATCGTATTCTCCTGCTCCTTCATCAAGCAGCAGCGATGTAAGATAACTCAATCCCTTCTTGTTTGCCGGGTCTAAGCGGCTTCCCGAAAAAATAATTATCTCCGCATAAATTACCGGCAGCTTTTCCTTTTTTACAAAACTTACTTCTATGCCGTTGTTCAGCCGGAAGTTTTGAATTGCCGGGATATTAAATGTTAAGTTCTTACCCGGAAGAGGTGTTTTTGATCTATCGAACATTATTAATCACTTTTTTTGGAATTATGTTTAGCTCTACGAACGGATTCAATAAATATTTTTTTGCTGCGTTTACAATATCCTCTGCTGTAACGTCCTCGTATCTTTTAAGGTCAAAAAGAAACGAGTCCGGTTCATCAAGAAAATAATTGTAATGGTTCAGGTGATCGGTAACAAGCTCAAGTTTTTGAAGCGAGAAAATGAACGTGGCTTTTATGCTGTTCTTGGCGCGCGTTAATTCCTCCTCGCTAATTCCATCGTCGATCAATAATTTTATCTCGTCCAGAATTTGAGTTTTAATTTCGTCTAAACCTATACCCGGTTTGGCGGTGGCAACTATAATGTTAGAGCCGGCTAATCTTGCCGAATATTGAAATGCCGAAACGTCTTGGGCAATTTGTTTATCGAACACAAGCGATTTATGCAGTCTCGAATTCTTGGAAGCGCTAAGGATGTCTGACAAAACATCAAGAGCAGCATCGTATCGGTCGAATGCTTTTTCCGTGTGCCAGGCTAAATAAATTCTCGGTAACTGAATATTATCTTCGTGAATTACTTTTTTATTTTCATTTAATGATTGAGCCGGTACATTTATTCCCGAGATGGTATTCCCGCCGGGAATTTCCTCAAAATATTTTTTTACAAGTTCAATCGCATTGTCTGTTTCAAAATTGCCGCCGATGACCAATGTTGCGTTATTTGGAGCGTAATAAGTACCGAAAAAATTTCTTACGTCTTCAAGCTCAAATTTTTCAATGTCCTTCATCCATCCTATCGTAGGCCAATGGTAAGAATGATCCTCCGAGAATAGATTCGAAAATAAGATTTCCCATGCCGAGCCGTATGGTTGGTTTTCATACCGCTGGCGACGCTCATTCATCACAACATCTTTTTGATTATCAAGTTTTTCTTTCGTTAAGGCGGGCAAAAGATAGCCCATTCTATCTGCCTCCAACCAAAGCGCGAGTTCGAGATAGTTCGCCGGAACCGTTTCGAAATAATTGGTTCTATCGATGCTTGTCGATCCGTTGAGAGAACCGCCTGCTTCCTGGATATAGCGGAAGTGTCCTTCCTTAGGAATGTTCAGCGAACCTTGAAACATCATGTGCTCGAACAGGTGAGCAAAACCGGTTTTGCCCGGTCTCTCGTTTGCAGAACCAACTTTATACCAAATATTTACGGCAACAACCGGGGCAGTTTTATCCTGATAGAATATTACTTTTAAGCCGTTGCTAAGAGTATGCGTATGATAATCTATCTTTAAAATATTTTCTTTCATGTTTCCTTTCATTTCAGTATGAATCCTATTCTTTCGAGCTTTCCGTCGATATTTGATCTCGGCATGATGTTGAATATTTTACACAGCAGAGGATAAATATCGATATTCCAAAGCGTACCGGTTCTATATCCATGTTTGAAATTGGGACCGATAGCGAGAAAAATTCCGTGCATGTCCGTCTCATTGTTATCGTAACCGTGATTGCCTTTTGATTCATCCAGCCATTTATCTTTTTTATCTTTTACAAGGGACCAGCCAAGATCTGCAACAATAATTATTGGAGCTATAAACGGATTATCGCTGTAATGATAATATGCCGGCAACCGATCGCGCATGTAGACCTTGTAATGTTTTTCGCTTTTCTTTAAAGCATTATAGACTGCCAAAGTATCTCCGTTTAACGGCATCACAGTCATTAAAGGTCCGTCATCATAAAAGAGAGCTTTGTTTTGCCCAACAATTTTTTCAATGTTTATTGCCCTGTCTTTGGAAATTTCCGTCATCCCGTGATCGGAAACAAAGATCACGTTAACGCTGTCTCTCAAATTGATTTTGTCGAGACTCTTGAACAGCAATCCCGTAATGCCGTCTAACTTTTCTATCGCCTTGTTCACTTCGGGAGAATTGGGTCCGTAGTCGTGACCGGCGTCATCGGTATCTTGAAAATATAAAGTGATAAAGTGAGGCCGTTTGTTTTGGGGCAGACTCAGCCATTCGATAATCTTTTTGATTCGCGGTTCATCCGGTCTGCCGTACTCATAAGATTCTACATAAGTAGGGCGGCGGAACTTAGCGTGCAAATTATTTCCCGGCCAAAAATAACTTGCTGTAATAATGCCTTGTCTTTCCGCGGTTTCCCAGAACGATTCGCCTAAGTACCATCGCTCATCCTGTGTTGTTCCTGTATCTTTCATCATGTACCATAATTCGGATTCAAATTTATTCGAACTGCCGGTCGACGTAATTTTTTCGAAAGGGTCTGCGAAGTTATTTGAAATGATTCCGTGATGCGCCGGGTACATGCCGGTAATTATTGAAAGATGATTTGGAAATGTTTTTGACGGGAAGGCGGGGCGAAGCGACAACGCCGAGACGCCGTTTTCAAGCACTGCTTCGAGATTAGGAGAGATTCCTCTATTTAAGTAATCCCATCTAAATCCATCGAATGAAATTAATATAACGTATGGTTTGGGGGCAGAAAAACTTGGGAAAGGTAGCCCCAAAAGAATTAAGATAAGGATCTTAGCCGTTTTTTTCATTTTCGCACAAATTTTATTTCCAATTACTGCAATATAGAGATGTTAATACTTAAATGAGAGTTTGGTTCTCTACAAAAAAGAGAAATGATTCTTCATTGATGAAATAATAACTTAAATATGCAGGACTTCGTCTATTTTTTTTAATATTAAAAAATTGTTAAACGCTTTTGACATTAATAGGATTTTCATATCTTCCAAGTGCAAAAAAAAATCTCCATTCAAAAAATAGATCATATGATTTTAAGGCAAAAAACTGATCTGTCAAAACTATCTTTACTATGAATTTAATCAGAAATAATAGTATACGTTTTTTTATATCAGTGTTAAATTCCAAGTGCAATCAAACATTAATCAATAATTCATCAACCTATTTAGGAGTGAAGTATGAGTAAAGTTAAACAATTGATTTCTTTCTTGATGTTTGCAGTTCTTTTGTTTAGCTATCAGTCAATTTATTCCCAAACTACCGCTGCAATAAACGGTACTGTTGTCGATCAAAACGGGAATCCGTTGCCTGGTGCTAATGTAATTGCCGTGCATCAACCCTCTGGTACTCAGTATGGAACTACCTCTCGTAACGACGGTAAATATAACTTAGTCGGCTTACGCACTGGCGGCCCTTACAAAGTAACCGTATCGTTCGTCGGTTACACACCACAAGTGGAAGAAGGTTTCAG
>DAIEQA010000053.1:0-13279 GCA_027348115.1 Ignavibacteriales bacterium | reverse complement strand
TGCCGAAGCGGAAAACTTCATTTCGGTTGTTCACCGCAGTTCCTTTTCCGTCGATGATCAATGTATCTATCTTAACACCGTCGGTTAAGTCTTCCGGATTAATCCCGTAATCCCGTGAATTGCCTTTCTTCATAATATCCTGGTAGAGACGGAAAACCATTTGTTTAAGCGTATCCGGGCTTTCATTATAAAACGTTACCTGCTCGCTTCCTTTTACCAAACGTTCTTTAGGAAAAACCTCGGCTTGAATTTTATAGTCGGTATGGTTAATCCAATATTTTGGACCGGGCTTGCCGTCGTAAGAGCGGGTGCCGTTTTCGTAAGCTTTAACAACGTCGCGGGGAATATACACGCCCGAACTTTGCGCAAGGGATACCGACGCAAACAATAAAATTAGAATAAAACTTTTTAGCGAGTAAAAAAGTATTTTTTTCATAAAACCTCTTTTCTGTGGCATGATTTAATTTTCTTAATTACTTAAAACTCAACAACATTATTTTTTTTGTTCACGTCCGGTATTTGCGTGTTGCCAAGTTCAATCTTTTTAATTTTTTTCTTTAATGAAATTTTACTGCCGATTACCGTTTTACCGTCTTTCCAAACAGACGCGTTTTTATCAAAAACAATTTCACTTGAGCCGTCATCGTAATAAACTTTTAGTTGAACCGGCTCCGGTATGCCGCCGATATTCGAAACGCTTACATATATGCTGTCGCCGTTTTGCTGTTTTGCCGCCAAAGCAAGATCGGGATATTTTGTTTCGAAGAACCACGGTTTGAAATACCAATCAAGGATTTGCCCCGCCGTCTGGTTAAACGTAAAAAAGAAATCGAACGGTACGGGGTGTTTACCGTTCCAGCGTCTCATGTATTCGTGCATGCATTTTGTAAAAAGATCATCGCCGAGAAGTTGACGCAGAAACTCGTAAGCGGCGCCGGGTCTTCTATAAGATGCCGTGCGGTAAGCCGGGTTCATCAAGTTGTATGAAAGAACCATCGGCGGAACATCTTCTTCTCTTCCGGCAAAATCGCTATAGCTTTCTGCGTTACGAGAACGCGGATCGTAGCCCGGCGCGTTCCATGTCTGAAAATCAAACGGAAGCATCGTTGCCATTCCTTCGTCCATCCACGCGTATTTCCTTTCGTTAATTCCCATGAAGAAAGGAAAATATGTATGCGATATTTCGTGTGATGTTAGATGAACGGTTATCCAAAATTCCGGCTCGGAAGAATCGTTTACCATCATCGGGTATTCCATTCCGCCCTCGCCGTTAAACACGGTCATGCGCGGATAAGGAAACGGCCAGCCTGGAATATGAGTGGAAAAACTTTCGATAGCTTTACGGGCTATTTCCGCAACGCCGTAAAAATCCTTGGAGCCGGGGTTATAGGCAGCAGCGATAAATGTTTTTCTGCCCGAATTTTTGTCAACCGTCAAGGACGACCCGTCCCACAAATAATGGTTGCTTGTTGCAAAACAAAAGTCCGGAACGTAATCGGCTTTGTATTTATAAGTAATATTATCCTTATCAAGCGTTACCGGTCCGCTCTCGTAATCTTTTGCAGTGACAATTCTTATAATGCTGTCGGATGAGAGAGCTTTTTCATACTTCTCAAAAATTTGCGTAGGAAAAATTTCTTGGCCGTTTTGAAGAACGCCTGTTGCCCAAAGGAGAAAATTTTTCGGCACCGTGATTTCGACATCATAATTATTGAAGTCGTTGTACATCTCGGTTAGACCGGTATAGCTTTGTGTATCCCAGCCGTCAATATCGTCGTAAACTGCCAACTGCGGATACCAATATGAAATAAAAAAGGAAGTGCTGTCGTACATGCCCATTCTAATTCTTGTTTCCTTGGGAATCAGAAAGTCCCAGTTTGTTTCTACCTCGGCTTTTGATTTAGGCGCTATTGGTTTTTCCAAATTCACAATTAAGTTTGTACCGCTTCGGGAAATTTTCTTGTCCGATCCATCTGTTTTAAAATCTTTTCCATCTATCTTTAACATCTTCACATCAACGCCGTTGTCTACATCGGCCGGATTAACTTCCGAGACGCGAATATTTCCCTTCCGGAATAAGTCGTGATAAAGACGAATATAAATCTGCTTGAGCGTGTCGGGGCTCTCGTTGTAATAAACTATCTTCTCTTCGCCGGTAATTTCTCTTGTTCTGGGATTGAACCATGCTTTTATATTATAGTCTGACTTATTCTGCCAATACTTTGGACCGGGCTTTCCGTCCAGCGTACGTGTTCCGTTATCAATTGCTTTCTGAATATTCAGCGGGATAGTCAGATTATTTTGCTGGGCTTGTGCATTCTGAAATAGAAATAGTAAAAAGATTAGGGATGAAAAAATTTTAGTCGCCTTCATGTTAATTTCCCGAATTCTAAATAATGTTGAATGGCTTCAAAAATATGCTGGCCGGGAATTTAAAACAAACAATTTCTCGTATGCGGAAAAATAGATTGGTTTCAGTAATGATTTTTTAATGTCAAATTAGAAAGCAGGTGTTAACCCGCCGATGGAAAAATTATTTTATCTTTTCCATTGCATGCTCAAGATCGTCAATTATATCCTGAACATTTTCAATTCCAACCGAGAGACGAATTAATCCTTCAGTTATTCCGGCAGTCTTGCGGGCTTCCTCGCCCATAGTTAGATGAGTCATGCTTGCCGGATGTTGAATTAAAGTCTCAACTCCGCCAAGACTTACTGCGAGTTGGCAAAATTTTACAGAGTTCATTAAAATTTCTCCGGCTTTGTAGCCGCCGTTAAGCTCGAATGAAATCATTCCGCCGAAACCTTTGTGCTGCTTTAATCCTATTTCATATTGAGGGTGGCTCTTTAAGCCGGGAAAGCGCACCCATTTAATTTTCGGATGCTTTTCAAGATGCTCGGCTATAGGCAACGTGTTTTGGCAGTGACGCTCCATTCTAATCGAGAGGGTTTTCAAGCCGCGGTGGACAAGAAAAGAATTAAACGGATCGATAACACCGCCGTGCTGGTTCAAAGTTTTTCTCATCTTCAAATACATTTCTTCGTCTTTAACCACAATAATTCCGCCCACAACATCGGCGTGCCCGTTTAAAAATTTTGTCATGCTGTGCAGAACTATATCGGCGCCAAAATTAAACGGCTGCTGAAGCGCCGGACTCATAAACGTATTATCAACAACAACCAAGGCCCCATGCCGATGAGCAATTTTCGAAACCTCTTCAAGATCCGTAATTGCCATTGTTGGGTTGCCGGGCGTTTCTATGTAAACAACCTTTGTGTTCGGCTTAAACGCTTTTTCAACTTCATCCGAATATTCCGAATCGACGAAGGTCGCCTCTACTCCAAACTTTGAAAGTATTGTATTAATCAAGGTGTTGGTTGGTCCGTAAACTGATTTTGAACATACGATATGATCACCGGCGCCAAGGAGAGAAATAAGGGTTGTGCTCACCGCTGACATACCGCTCGCGCAACCGAGAGCTTTATGCCCGCCTTCGAGTTCGGCCATTGCATTTTCCATCGCTTCAACGGTTGGATTTTTCATGCGCGTATAAATGTAGCCGTCAACTTCTCCTTTGAAAAGCGCGGCACCGTGAGCCGAGTCTTTAAATCTAAATGTTGATGTTTGATAAATCGGCGGAACAACCGGGCCGAATTCATAATCGCCTATTCCGGCGTGAACGCATTTTGAATCGAAGTGGAGGTTTTTATTTTGTGACATTACTCTTCTCTGAAATAGAAAAATTGTTTTTAAAATCAGCGGGGTTGCAAAGCAACCCCAGCAATACGACAAAGTTCTTTACTCTTCGCCGCTTCCGTTATCGTCTTCCGGAACAACGCGCGCGATATCGGCAATATCATCGCCTTCATTAAGACGAATTAGTCTTACGCCTTGGGTATTTCTTCCCATAACGCGCAGTTCGGAAACCGACTGACGTATTACCATTCCGCCGGTTGTAATAATTACAAGCTCGTCGCTGTCGTTCACTTCTTTCATTGCGATAAGCTTGCCGTTTCTATCGGATGTTTTTACAGTGATAACACCTTTACCGCCGCGTTTGGTCAGCCTGTATTCTTCTATCTCGGAACGTTTACCGAAACCCTTTTCGGTTACAACCATTAAAGTTGTAGCGTTGCGAACGACAATCATTCCAATAACAACATCGCCTTTGCCAAGCTTAACGCCGCGAACCCCGGTTGCTGTACGACCCATATCGCGCACGTCTTTTTCGTTGAAGCGGATTGCCATACCGTTTTTTGTTCCGATTATAATATCGTTATTTCCGTCGCTCAACTTCGCTTCTTTCAAACGGTCGCCCGCGGTAAGATTAATGGCGTTGATGCCGCCGCGGCGAATATTTGAGTAAGCTGAAAGAACCGTTTTCTTTATAGTTCCTTTTTCAGTTACCATAACGACAAACTTATCTTCGCTGAATTCTTTAACCGTAACAAAGGCAGTGATGTTTTCTTCTTTATCTTTTTCGATAAGATTAAGAATGGATCTTCCCTTCGCCGCCCTGCCGCCTTCCGGAATTTCATGAACCTTTAACCAGTAGCATTTGCCCCGATCCGTAAAGAACATTATGTAATGATGCGTCGACGCAATAAACATGTGTTCGATAAAATCTTCATCCTTGGTTCCTGCGCCGGTAACACCTTTGCCGCCACGGCTCTGTCTTCTGTAACCGCTAACCGGGAATCTCTTTATGAATCCCTGGTGCGAGATGGTTACAACAACATCTTCTTCCGCAATAATGTCTTCAAGCGAAAACTCTTTAAAGTCGCGGACGATTTCGGTTCTTCTTTCATCAGCGTATCTTTCTCTTAAAGCAAGAAGCTCGTCTTTTATGATTTGCTTCCTCAATTTTTCGTTCGATAAAATTGCTTTGAGTTTTTGGATTAATTTTATAGTCTCTTTGTATTCGTCTTCAATCTTCTTGCGTTCAAGTCCGGTAAGGCGCTGTAGTCTCATGTCGAGAATTGCTTTCGCCTGGATTTCGGAAAGCTTGAATCTCTTCATCAAATTATTTTTTGCGGTCTCAACGTCTCGGGATTTTTTGATCGTCTCAATAACTGCGTCGATATTGTCGAGCGCGATGATATATCCTTCCAAAATATGCGCGCGTCTTTCCGCTGCTTCGAGATCGAACTTTGTTCTTCTAACGAGAACGTCCATGCGGTGATTGAGAAAGTGATCCATCATCTCGCGGAGAGTTAAAACTTTCGGTGTGCCGTTAACAAGCGCAAGCATTATAACGCCGAATGTTACCTGCATCTGCGTATGCTTGAACAACTGGTTTAGCGTTACAGCGGGCTGGCCGTCGCGCTTCATTTCAATTACAACGCGCAGGCCGTCGCGGTCGGATTCGTCGCGTATGTTTGAGATGCCGTCAATTTTTCCGTCGCGCACAAGATCGGCAATTTTTTCTATCAGCGCCGCCTTGTTAACCTGGTAAGGAATTTCCGTGATGACGATATTTTCCCGCTCGTTTTTCATCACTTCAATGTTAGCCTTAGCGCGAAGAACTATTCTTCCCCTTCCGGTTAGGAACGCATCTTTTACGCCTTCGTAGCCGTAGATAATTCCGCCCGTCGGAAAATCCGGGGCTTTAACAAACTTCATTAGCTCTTCGGGTTTCAGTTTCGGATTATCAATTATTTCTATTAACCCGTCTATTATTTCGCCAAGATTGTGGGGCGGAATATTTGTGGCCATACCAACTGCAATTCCGCTTGCGCCGTTAACTAAAAGATTCGGAAGGTATGACGGAAGAACCGTCGGCTCCTGCAGCGATTCATCAAAGTTGGAAGTGAAATCAACCGTGTTTTTGTCAAGGTCGCGAAGCATTTCGTCCGCTATTCTTGCAAGGCGGGCCTCAGTGTAACGCATAGCCGCGGGGCTGTCGCCGTCTATAGATCCGAAGTTGCCTTGTCCGTCTACGAGGGGATATCGAAGAGAGAAATCCTGCACCATGCGCACCATGGAATCGTAAACTGCGCTGTCGCCGTGCGGGTGATACTTACCGAGAACTTCACCCACGATACGCGCGGATTTTTTATAAGGTTTATTGAACGGAACGCCGAGTTCGTGCATTCCGAAAAGAACTCTTCTGTGAACGGGTTTTAAACCGTCTCTTACATCCGGCAGCGCGCGGGCAACAATAACGCTCATCGCGTAATCGATGTAAGACGATTTCATTTCTTCTTCAAGCGATACAGGTACTACTTTTTCAAATATGGTTGTCATGTTTGCTGTAACTATGGTTAATTATGGTTAATTATTAAAATTTTTTCTCTTGCCATAATCTTTATCGTTCTTACATGAAGAATAAAAAAGTTGTAAACAAGATTTATAAAAGCAATGTTGCCAGGCCAAGGTAAAGAACAATTGTGCTGATATCCGTTAGCGCCAGGGCAATCGGGCCTGCAGCAATTTTGGGGTCCAGCTTTAAAGCATGCAGCGCCGAAGGAACGCTCAAGCCAAGAACAGCCGCAATTAACTGAACAACAATAATGCTTAGCCCTATTACAAGTGCGGCAACAAACAAGCCCTGCCAAATCCAAACAACCAGACCTACAATCGCCGCGCTGCTAATGCCTATTAACAAAGCCGTTTGCGCCTCTTTAGCAATATTCTTCAAATACCATTTAACCGATGGCTGCGTTGAGTGTAATGTTTGTATTGCAACCGTCATCGACTGAATGCTGATGCTTTCACCCAGGCCGAGCATCAACGTCATAAAAAAAGCGATCAATATGCTTTCCGTTAAAGTTGCTTCAAATGCGCCGGCAAGGAGAGCGCAAACCGTTCCGCCGGCAATTGTGGAAAGCAGCCAGGGAAAACGGTATCTCCATGCTTTTACCGGAGAAGCGTTTTTAACTTCGGAAATTTTAAAACCGATTTCTTCGAAAACATCTTTCACTTCTTCCGGTTCGTCTACGTTGAGCAGCTCTTCGGTAAAAAGGTTTATGTCAACAATGCCGATAATTTTTCTTTCCTGGTTTATAACCGGGAAAGCCAAAAATTTATATGTCACAAAGAACTCGCACGCATCATAAACTGTAGCCGAGGCAGGAAGCGCCGCAACGCGTTTTACCATTAACTCTTCCAACGTCTGTTCGAGTTTTCCGGTCAACAATCTTCTTGTGGGAAGAACGCCAACGAGCTTATCCTCATCATCAACAACGTAGAAATAAACTATTCTCTCGCCAAGTCCATCGTTTCTAATTTTTCTCAACGCATCGTCAACCGAAAAATTTTTATTCAGCGCGGTAAAATCCTTCCTCGCAAAATCCAAAACCGGCTGATGATATGTTGATTTAGCATTCATAATCATGCTCTGATTTCCAAACTTGTTCTTGGTTTACCGACAGCGATCAAGATTAAGAGCATGATTAACTTTTTAAATATCCAGGTTCGCATACTTCGCGTGTTTTTCGATAAACTCGCGTCGCGGCTCAACAGCGTCGCCCATCAATGTTTCAAATATTTTATCCGCGGCGGCGGCGCTTTCAAGGTTAACCTGCAATACAGTTCTCGTCTCGGGATTCATTGTTGTCGACCACAATTGTTCGGGATTCATTTCTCCCAAACCTTTGTAGCGCGAAATTAAAATTCCTTTAACATTTATCTCGCCGGATTCTTCAACTTCCACGGCTTCGCCCTCGTCAACCGTAACAATTTTTTCTTCTTTGCCTTTCGAATCGGCTTTGAAGCGTTTTAAAATTTTGTCCCGTTCTTCGTCGTCGAAAGCGTAATGCTCTTCCTTACCCTTTTTGATTTTATAAAGCGGCGGCTGGGCAATATACACCTTGCCTTCCGCAATTAAATCTTTCATATGACGATAAAAGAAAGTTAAAAGCAATGTTCTAATGTGGCTTCCGTCAACATCGGCGTCCGTCATCAATATAATTTTTCCGTAACGCGATTTAGCCGGGTCGAATTCTTCTCCGATGCCGGCGCCGATTGCGGAGATCATGGCTTGAATTTCCTGGTTCTCCAAAACCTTATTGATCTTTGCTTTCTCAACGTTCAATATTTTTCCTTTAATCGGAAGAATAGCCTGGAATCTTCTATCCCGCCCTTGCTTTGCGGAGCCGCCGGCGGAATCGCCTTCCACAATATATATTTCGCAATGCTCGGGGTCGTTGATTGAGCAATCCGCAAGTTTACCGGGCAGGTGCATTGAATCGAGGGCATTTTTTCTTCGCACGAGTTCGCGTGCTTTTCTTGCGGCTTCACGCGCTTCTGCGGCACGCATACATTTATCAATAATTTTTTTCGCAATCGATCCATTCTCTTCAAGAAACTCGGATAGTTTTTCGCCAACCAACATTTCAACTGCAGATTTTACTTCGCCGTTTCCAAGTTTTGTTTTTGTTTGACCTTCAAATTGCGGTTCCATTACCTTAACGGAAATTACAGCTGTCAGTCCTTCTTTAAAATCGTCCCCCGTCAGGGTAATTTTATTGTTGTCTTTAATGAGGCCGTTTTTGTAGGCGTAATTATTAAACGTTCTTGTTAGCGCTGTTCTAAAGCCAACAAGATGAGTGCCGCCCTCAATGGTGTTGATATTATTCACATATGAGTGAACATTTTCAGAATACGATTCGCTATACTCGAACGCAATTTCGACAGGCGTGTTGTCTTTCTCTCCTTCAATATAAACCGGCTTATGAATTGGGCTGCGGTTTTCATCCAGATATTTTACAAAATCAATTAAGCCGCCTTTAAATTTATAAACCTCCTCAAGTCCATCGGCCTCGTCTTTTAGCGTCATTGTAACATCTTTGTTAAGATATGCAAGCTCACGCATTCGTTCAGCAACGGTATCAAAGTGAAATTTCGTTGTCTTGAAAATTTCGCTGTCCGGTTTGAAAGTGGTTTTGTTGCCAGTGTTTTCACCTTTATATGTTCCAATTTGTTTTACAGGTGCTTTTGGTATTCCTTGCCTGTAGTCTTGAAAATAAATTTTTCCCTCACGCCTTACCTCAACTTTGCACCATTCCGAAAGAGCGTTCACAACAGAAACGCCGACACCATGCAAACCGCCGGAAACTTTGTAAGAATTTTTATCGAACTTACCGCCGGCATGAAGAACAGTCATAACAACTTCAAGGGCGGACTTTTTTTCTTCCGGGTGAATATCAACAGGGATACCGCGACCCTTATCTTCTACGGAAACAGATTGGTCTTTGTGAATAGTTACAATTACGCGATCGTTATAGCCGGCAAGAGCTTCATCTATACTGTTATCAACCACTTCGTTTATAAGATGGTGAAGTCCCCGTGAGCCGACATCGCCGATATACATTGCCGGGCGCTTGCGTACGGCTTCCAATCCTTTCAGAACGTTTATATTCTTGGCGGTGTATTCCGCCTGTTTTATGCCATTGTCGTTTATTTTTGCTTTAGCCATTTTATTCTATAATCCTCTTCTACAAAAACTTGATTGTCTTTATTATTTGCTCGTTGAAATACCTGTTAATTTTTTCAACGATAAGATTTTTTTTGAAATTCAGTTCGCTTCTCCAAACAGAGTTTTCCACATGAAGAAACAAAATTTTTTTTTCCGACTTAACCGCCTTGGCGATTTGAACGAGTTCCGGAAAAATTTTAGAGAAAGAATCGACAACGTCGTAGTTTCTAACTGTCTCCCTAAGATTAGAAAAATCCTTCTCCGTACTTATAACATCGTCAATAGTTTTAAAACTGCTACGCGATCGCCGCTGTGCCATTTTCCACTCTAAACAAATTATTTTCGCCGGAGATTTTTAATTCTTCCGTTTTGGTCAGGTCGGTCATTGTAATAAAAGCCTGCCCGATCATTGCAAGGTACTCGCTTATTTTACCGGCACGGTAAGAGTCGAGTTCGCCGAAAACGTCGTCCATCAAAAACATCGGGGTTTTACCGAGCTTCTCTTTCATATAAAAAAATTGTCCGAACCGAAGAGCTATCTGAAATGTTTTATGCTGGCCTTGTGAACCGAATCGTTTAAGCTCACGTCCGTTAATTGAAAAAATAAAATCATCTCTATGCGGGCCGACAAGATTGGCCGCTCTCCGCAGTTCGTCTTCCCTAATAGCGTTTAATTCGTTTTGAAATCTTTCTAAAACATTCGCCTCGTCTATTTCGGAAAGCGAGCGGTACTCGACAGACGGCTCTTCAAAACCTTCAATTATGTTGTTATAAGCTTCATGAAGGTACAAGTTGAATTCTTTAAGAAATTTTATTCTGTGCATAATTATCTCTGCGCCGCTTGCCGCTAGGGAATCCGTCCACACATCCAACTGTTCATACAAACCCTTTTCCCTTTTCTCTTTAATTTGAGACAGCAAGGACGAACGCTGCCGCAGAATTTTATTATACTCAAGCAGCAGCTCAAGATAGGTATGGTTTGCTTGTGAAATTACAGAATCAACAAAACGTCTTCTCTCCGACGGCGGTCCCTGCGTTATAGCGTGGTCGGATTGAATCAGCGTCACAATTGGAAATTGTCCTATAACCGCCGACGAGTTAAATATCTGCTTTTCATCTACAAAGAAACTTTTTTTGTTTTTAGCGGTATCGTAAAATATTCTAATTTTATTCTCGGTCTTCTCGTCGAAAATTCCTCTTGCGTCAAAGTACTGTTCGCCAAAAGAAACTACATCGCTTTCGGATGCAAGATTTAAATTTTTGGTGGTGCATAAATAATAAATCGCTTCCAGAATAGTAGTCTTTCCTTGTCCGTTGCCGCCTATTATGAGGTTAAGCTTATCGGAAAACTCCAATGATGTGTTTTTATGAAGTCTAAAGTTTTGCAATTCGATTTGCTTAAGAACCATTTTAAGAGTTTAATCGAACCGGCATAAGCAGCATCATTAAATCCAAATTCTCTTTCTTTTGTACCGGTTCGATTATTACTGCCTTTGTTGCAGAGTGAAGTTTAAAAATTATTTCTTCTTCGCTTCCCATGTGACTTAAAATATCGTTTACATACGCCGAGTTAAATCCTATTTCCAATTCATCGCCTTTGTATTCGCAAACAACTCTTTCCTCTCCGGAAGCGCCTATATCGAGGTCTTCGGCGGAAATTTCGAGAAGGTCATTCTTAATAGAAAACTTTACGCGCCTTGTGCTCGAGGTTGAAAAGAGCATCATTCTTTTAATTGAATCGTGGATCTCTTTAGTATTTATTTTCATCAGGAATTCGTTTTCAAGTGGTATAACGCTCGCGTAATCCGGATACTTTTGCGCAATCAGTCTGGTAATCAATTCCATGTCGTTTAACTTGAAAGACACGTATGTTTTCGTAAGATTTATTTTGACATCCTTCTCATCAAGAATTTTTGTTAAAACGGAAACGGCTCTTTCCGGTACAACATACTGCTGGTTAAATGCCGCTTTCACATTTTTGTTTAATATGTTAACCAATCTGTGGCCGTCTGTTGCAACCATTCGTAGCCCATCGTCCGTAAATTCAAACAGGGTGCCCATCATAGCAGGTCTCATCTCTTCTTTGCTCATTGCAAAAGCGCTTTTCTCAAAAGCCTGCCGCAAATCCATACCATTCATCGTTACCTGGTTTATATCCTTTGCGTTCTTGTCAGCGTCAACAGATGGGATTTCCGGAAACTCGTCTGCATCGAGATAGCTAATTGTATACTTACCTGTGTCTGTTACAAGATTTATTTTTTTGTTTGACATCAACTTGAAATGAATCGTTGTCTCTTTAAGCGTACGGACCACATCGTTTAACAATCGGGCAGGAACAACTATTTTTATATTTTCATCGGCAACAATGTTAAGAGATGATTTTAAGGAAATCTCAAGGTCGGTAGCATAAATTGTAAGCTGTCCGTCTTTTACCTCAAAAAGAAAGTTCTCTAAAATTGGCATGGGGGTACGGGTTGGAACAGCGGGAATAATTTTGCTAAGTAGTTTTTCCAGTTCTTTGCTATTTACTTTAAATTCCATAACTCATCTCCTGATTGAGTCAAAAAATATCAAAATTAGGTGCAACTTTCAATTTTAGAATTACCAGGATTCTTCCTGCCAACTCTTATCAACATCCTTATAATAATATGTTTATATATATACATTAATTAATCATAAGAATTAATAGTGTTGATATGTTGATAACACAAAAAAAACAACAATCTAAGTTCTATTGCAATTTTATTATTAACATTTTCTTGTTGGATACTCGTCTACAAAACATTGTTATCAATAGTCATGTAATTATCAAGGGATTGCAAACATATTTTACACGCATGGCCAACAACTTATCAACATGAATAAATTTTTAGGTAACACTTATTTCAATCTTGCTTTTTAGCGAACCGACAAGTTCCTTAACCTGGAAATCTTCAACTATAAGTTGCTCGATTGTAGACTGCGCATGGATAACGGTGGAATGATCTCTTCCGCCAAAATGTAAACCTATTGTTTTAAGCGACGACTTTGTCAGCAATTTTGAAAGGTACATAGCAATTTGACGTGCAAGAACAACTTCTTTTCTTCTATTCTTTTCCCTCAATTTATTTTCTTCGATATTAAAAAAGTCGCATACCACTTTTGTTATCAGCTCAATAGAAATATTTACCTGCTTATTTGTGGATACTTCTCTAACAGTTCTCTTAACAAGTTCAAAATCAATTTCTTTTGAGTTGAGAGAGGAGTTTGCAAGAAGCTTAATTAGGCAACCCTCTAATTCTCGAATGTTAGAAGTAATGTTTTGCGCTATATATTCCAATATTTCTCTTGAGAGAGTGATTCCGAAAGTTTCGCTTTTGTTTTTTAATATGGCAACGCGGGTCTCAAAATCGGGCGGCTGAATATCTGCAGAGAGGCCCCATGAAAATCTTGAAATCAAACGCTCATTTAATCCCTTAAGATCTTTCGGAGCTTTATCGCTGGAAAGTATAACCTGCTTTCCGGATTGATGAAGCGTGTTAAAAATCTGGAAGAACAAATCCTGCGTTTTTTCTTTTCCTACCAAAAATTGAATGTCGTCTATTATCAAAGCATCCATGCTTTTATAGAAGTTTGAGAATTCGTTCGCAGTATCGTTTTGAATTGATTCTACAAACTCTACAGTAAATGCATCGGAAGAAATGTAGACAACTTTTTTGTTCGGGTTTTTCTCTAAAATTTTATTCCCGATGGCGTGTATCAGGTGTGTTTTGCCTAAGCCAACACCGCCGTAAACAAAAAGCGGATTGAACGATGTTTGTCCGGGATTTTCGCCAACGGCCATAGCAGCGGCCCTTGCAAGCTGGTTTCCTTCTCCTTTT
>DAIEQA010000015.1:0-3709 GCA_027348115.1 Ignavibacteriales bacterium | reverse complement strand
TTGCGATACTCCCATCGCAGAAAATATTGTAATGTTGCCCCATGGAGCTGCTTTGTACAATCCTTCAAAGATTGGATACCCTTCGGCAAATCCAAGAATTCCGAGGAAAGCTCCCAGCACAAAAATCATCGCGTCAATTTTTCCTATTGCTGCGGCGCATACGCTTGTGCCTGGGCAGAACCCTCCGATCACAAAGCCCAATCCCATTATCACTCCGCCCACAATTGCGGACCAAAGAAAAGTAGGATTAATATAAATTAAGCTTAGGTCGAGTAAGCCGAAGTGGCCAAGAGCGATTACGCCAATCATTGCAGTAACACCGGCAGTCATAAATACTCTCAACACGGTAAAATCATAACCGTAAAACAAACCGACAAGTTTTTTTGAAGTTGAAAACCCGGCTTGTTCGAGTATGAATCCAAACGTTACTCCTATAAAAATAGCGATTACAAAATTTAATTCGTTTCCAATTACATCAGGCACTAATGGTCCCATGATTCACCTCTCTCCTATAACCAAAGTTTTCTAAAAAAATAAGCAAAGGTATAAGCTCCGCCGAAAATAGCGATCATCGTAATTATACCCCCGAAAGAAAGCACTGCCATGCCGCTTAATGCCGCGCCGCTTGTACATCCCCTTCCAAATTCGGCTCCGAAGCCGAACAACGCACCGCCAATCAAAGCGCCAACAATCCTTACCCGCGATGTAATCTTGGGAGAATGTTCAAGCGTAAATTTCAAACGGTTGGAAATTAAACCGGAAACGAAAGCTCCTATAATAACTCCAATCATTTCGAAGATGAGCCAATTCTTTAAAGGGCTCGCTCCGCCGTGTTCATCGGAATACTCTTTATAAAAATGAGTATTGGCCGCATGCGAAGGCGCTACAACTTGAACAGTTTCAATTACAGCGCTTTTAACCGCGCCGCTTGCGCCAAGACCTCTGCCCGTTATATAAATTGTTGCAAGCAGGATTAATCCTAAAAGAAAACCTGCCAAATACGGATTCATATATTTTGTTTCTTTCATTGCGCCACCTCTGCTTCAATTTTTTCTTTTACTTCACTTAATTCTTTTTTTTCTTCGGAAGACTTATCAGCTTGCTCATGATCATCCTTGTCGAGTTCTTCATAACCCGTGATCATCGCCCTAAGATTCGATGTAATTGAATGCCCCGTAGTAATTAGATAAAGGTGAACAACTACAAATGCGATTAAAAGAAACGCTCCGGCCGTATGGAATAGCGCAATTGTTTTTATCGAGTCGATGTTCAAGCCCGCCACACCGCCTTTCTGAGGATAACGATAAAACATGTAGAGCAATCCCGAAATAACCATGGTAGGAATAACCAGGATTTTTAATGCGAGATACACAAGTTTCTGCAACGGATTCAGTTTGCTTAAAACGGTTTTCTTGGTTGGATGGGGTGCGTTCTTAAATATTCCGAATAGGTAATAATCCAATTGTGCTTTCAAGTGTTTTGCAGTAGGAAGATACTGTCGCCATTCACCCGTTGAAAAATGCCAGAAGATGGCAAACACAATAAGCACAATAAACGCATACGCGGCAATGTTATGGTATTTAACAGCATTCTGATATCCAAAGAATTTTATCGATCCGTGAATTTCAAAACCGGTTGCCGCAAGAAAGAAAATTATAATTGCTTGCATCCAATGCCAGAACCTTTCGAACGATCTATAAATATATACCTTCTGTTTCATGACCGACCTCTTTTTTTCATTTTTCTTTTTGAATATACTCTTACCGTTCCGTGAATTAGAACGCCGAAGAAAGCAAGAAGAATCATGCTCTTACCGGCAAATTCAATAAAGGGACTGTAATCTCTTGCAGGCATATAAAAATCTTTTAATCCGGCAAGGCGGCTGTTATCGCGGGTATGGCACTCTGTACACTTAACTGTATTTTCTCTTGTAGATACCATATGATTAACAGGCCAGTACATTTCTGTTTTAATGAAGGAAATTTTTCCGCTGAAAGGAAGATTAACGTCCTTCATTCCAACTTCCGCTGCTTTTTCCCAGTTAAAATCTTTCCAAAGAGCGCCTTCTCCAACCTTATCCGCATAAAGTTTGGGCTGGATAAGCATTCCCGTCACAGGATCAAACGGCTGTCTAGCTCTGTGAATCTTTACAGGAATAATCTTTGAGTCCGGATCGCTGTAAGAACCGTAAAGAGGATTTAATATTAACGGCTTTGTTGTGTCTTGAATTTTATCGCCGAGAAGATAATGACCGGCTGTACCATTGAACCAAACATAATCCGGTTTTAAATCTTTGCCCCACTTAAAACTTCCTTTTATAGAAAGATAAGTGTGATTGCCGTCTTTATCGTCTACTTCGTATGGCTTACCGTCTTTCAATTTACCGGCCGTAGACCAATCCCAATCTGTTTTGGTAGCGTTAACTTTTGCGTAAACCGGAATATGACATGTTTGACATGCAACTTTTAACGTGTGCTTATTAAGTATTGCGTCTTCATGCGGACTTTCGGTATGGCATTCTTCGCATGTTGCCCGATTTCTGTTCATCGAAGAAAGCGAATACATTTTACCGCTGATAACATGTCGTTCGGTTTTATGGCAATCGACGCACTGCATGTTCATTCCATCGGTCCCCATGTGAACATCAACACTTTTCTGAGCGTCGAACAGAGCGCTTTCAAGGTCGCCGTGTTTTACGTTATTGCCTCCTCCTCCAAAGAAATGGCAAACGCCGCAGTTCGATCTTTTAGGCGTTCCGATGTGCTCGGCTACATTGTTAAGATCCACTTTGGGATCCGGCGCTCCGCCCTTTCCATCAGCTTTTACATAGGTCTCTGTATTATCATGACAAACAAGGCAATCTATATTTGTTGAATCTGTATATGAAAAAGTATTAGCGTTAGACATGCCGTAGCCGATATGACATTTAGCGCAGCTTTCTTCGTTTCCTTCCACGCCTATACAAAAATTATTAATTGCGTTTCTTTTCCCAAGGTAAACAATACCGCGCCCCTTAATATATTCTGGTCGCTCCCAATTCCAGTGATTCGACTTCATGATTTCTTTTGCGCTTTCATTATGACATGAAAGGCACGCTTTTGTAACCTGCTGCGGCTCTGTAAATTTTTGCTGCAGTACAACAAACTTTGAATGATCTACCGGCGGCGGTAATTTTTTTTCGTACTTCTCTTTTAGCGTCGCCAAATTTGTCAGCTCTGTTTCCTTGGATGATAAAAAAGCTATTGCGCTTATTACCACCAATCCTATCAGAGTGAGTGAGATAACTATTTTTTTCATAATGACTCGGACTGTTTTTACTTCTGTTGTTTGGTTTTATTTATTTCGTTAAAAAATGATTTAGTTTTCTAAATAACGGTTACTTTTGTTTCGTAATTGTCTTAATCAATTCTTTTATTTGTCCGCATTCGGAATACTTTGAATAGACCTCGCATGATCTGCAGTCGATTGTCTTGCATTTATTTTTTGAATGATCGTGCATCCAGCATGGCTCGTGGCTGTTATTCATAGACTGACAATTCTTTCTATCTTTTTCCGAACACTTTAGAATTTCCCAGCACGGTATCATTGAATAAATCATTTTAATTCCGTTGATGCTGATTTTAGCTTCGTTGATTGCCTTACGAATACACTCTATCCTCGAGATATCTGATTTTGAAAAAAGTCTTTGGTTGGAATCTTTTTTATAGGG
>DAIEQA010000009.1:0-3807 GCA_027348115.1 Ignavibacteriales bacterium | reverse complement strand
ATTCCTCATATTGAAATTATTCGCTTAGGCACTAAAATGCCTTGCGTTCTCCCGCACAGAATTACACCAAAGTTAGTTGAGATGATAAAAAAATATCATCCTATCTATGTAAACACTCATTTCAATCACCCGTGGGAAATTACACCCGAAAGCACAAAGGCATGCGGAATGCTTTCCGATGCGGGAATTCCTGTCAGCAATCAAGCGGTTCTTATGCGCGGCGTTAACGACGATGCCGATGTGATGAAAGAACTTTTCTTGAAACTTCTTAAGATTAGAGTGAGACCTTATTACCTTTATATGGCGGATGAAACCCGCGGCGCAAACCATTTCCGCACTTCCATAGATAAAGGATTGGAGATTATGTACAAGCTGCGCGGCAACATAAGCGGTTTGGCTATTCCCCACTTTGTCATTGATGCGCCCGGCGGCGGCGGTAAGATTCCGATTCTTCCGCAGTATGTTCTTCATAAAGACGACGACCGCATTGTAATGAGAAATTACAAAAACGAGGTTTACGTTTACAAAGAAGCCAAGTATGATCACATCGATGAAAATAAAATACGGGTTGAAGTTTCAAACAAGAAAAACGGCTCGGTTAAAAAACCGAAGAACTTCAAAGACGTCAATACCATAAACGTTACCGAGTTAGTAACAAGTAATAATTAACCAAAGTGTTTTATAATGTATGTAACGCAAAAAGGCGATCCAACGGATCGCCTTTTTTTATTTTCCTCACTTCCCCGGCGGTCAAGGTCCATACCTTGAGCATTATCAGTTACTTTGCCGGCTGTCCTTCTTCTTTCTTTGCCCCCTTCTTTCCGCCTACTGCCCACGGCGATTTAATCACTCCCAAATCCGCGGCGCTGTCGGCATATGCTTGTTTTTCTACCTTGTTCATATAGTCACTTGCTGAATGCATGTTTTCACGGGCTGTATATATAGCTGCAAGCTCTGTATCCATAATTTCATTAACCGTATAAATGTCTGTAAGAACTGTATCTATCTCTTCAGCAACTGTATCTATAATTGTATTAACTGAATATATGGTCGCAAATACTGCATATATGATTTAATGAACTGTATATAAAATTGCAGCTGCTGTATTAGTCTTTTCATCGACTGTATATTGGATTGTAAGGACTGCATTAGTCCTTACATGCCCTGTATGCGTAATTTCAAGGTATTTTCAAATAATTGCGTAAGCACGGGTACTTTATTCAAGACTGGATAATGCCGTTTTTTCAAAATTTTACACGAAAAAGAATGACATTTAATTCAAAGATAAGTTAGAAAGCTTCTCCAATTCCGAGTTGAATTTGAAGTAAGTTTGTCCAGAAACCCTTTTTCCAGAAACTTCTTCGATCGTTAGGATCGTATACCTTTAAGCCGAAATCCAAACGAAATGGAACGAAATCCGAGTAGTATCTAAATCCAAAGCCGGCGGCTACTGCAACGTCTGTAAATCTAAACTCGCGGGGGGAATTCCATGTATTTCCGTAATCAATGAACAATGCGGAACCAACCTTGCCGGCCAGCCGATTCCGGGTTTCAATCGATCCTTCCATCAGAAAAAATCCGCCGGTGGCGGCGCCTTTGGCAAGAACAGCTTCCAAATCTTCCTGAGATGGATTTGCTAAATTTAATTCTGCCTCGCGGGGAACCAATTGACGGGTAGCCCATCCGCGTACAGAGTTGCTTCCCCCTGCATATAACCTTTGATTGAGCGAGATATCGGCCTTATCGCCGTAGTAAGTAAACATTTGCCCAACTTTAAATTTAATTCCAAACGCATCAAGATTGGAATTATAAACCGGGGGAAAAAATGTTGCCGTGACCACAGTTTTGAAAAATGCCGGTTGACTTAGAGAAGAATGAAAGATTTTGCTGATAGCGTAGGGGAAAAAATTTCCATCCTCGATTAAAAATGAAAGAGCATAACCGCGTGTTGGGAAAAATATATCGTTGGTTTTATTGGCAAGCAGATTCATTCCTAAATTCACATTTAAACTTTTGGAAAGCAGGTGCCCTCCCAATGAATCCGTTACATAAGCAGCGGCTAACGAATCGGCATATGTTTTATCCGCTCCGTGAAGCTGAAAAGCCGTGCTTGTTAAATCAATAAGATAAGGGGCTTGATAGTTATATTCCGCGCGTTCAATATTCAGGTAGCTGCTAAATGACGTAAAGTAGGTAATCTGCGGCAATTCAAAATCGAGAGACAGCCGTGCGCCGTATAATTTGGAATTATATTGCGCTTTCTTTTTCTGTGATGTAAAATATGTTTCAAGCTTTGTATTGATCGGTTTTCCAAAAAGGAAAGGTTGCTCTATCGACGCGCGTATATCCGCGTAGCCGTAAAATGCAGAATCGGCAAACGAAGGATGTTTAATAAATTCGGAAACATTTTGCGCCGCTGCCGATGTGCTCAATGTAAATTTCCTGGCTTCGCCAAAAAAATTCTTCTTTATGAAATTCAAAGCGAGACCGAGATTAAATGTGTTGTCCTCGTTGTTGGTAATAATTTCCGGGGAAAGCTCGTGCATCAATCCTATATCTCCTATAATCATTAAAGGAACCACATTGCCGCTGGTATCGGAAATAACTCCCAGTACCGATGCCGATGTAAAAAGATTTGTCCGGAATAATCTAACCTGTCCCCGCTGGATATCGTAGTTGCTGTACCAGTTCCCGGTTTGAATTCCTACCAGGTCCCGCAGAAGCTGATCATCAACCAGATCCGCTCCTACGCCCGTTTTGGTAGTGAGCACCTCGCCTATTTTATATCTTTTACCGGGCTGGAACTTCAATAAAACATCGACGCGGTTTTTCATTGTATCGATGGTTACAGTCGGCTTTTCCGCTTTTGCCATCATAAAGCCGTGATCGTGCAGAAACGTTATAATGTAATTTTTTTTCTCATCTACCAGCGCGTCGGAGTAAATTGTAGTAGTGTCAACTTTGGAATACGCGGTTAATCTGTCAACATATTCCGGGTCGATACGATCTATTCCCTCGACTTTAAAAGACTTAATAAGCGCCGGGCTGGACTCGTTTATAGTATAAAACAGTTTGGCGTCGCCGGAAGACGTATCTATATCGTATCTTGCTTTGATTCCGACTTTGAAATAACCTTTGGATTGGTAAAGATTTTTCATCGCGTAGATATCCGGCTGAATAAGCGACGAATCGAAATAAATGGCTTTCCCTCCGAAGCTTGAAAAGAGATAAACAAATTGCGAAAACCAGTTCGGAGATTCTTTGGACAAGATAACCTGGGAAAGTTCGGAAGAAGAAATTGCATCGTTGCCGATAAAATTAATCCGGGTGAGTTCAACTTTTTTGCCGGATTGCGCGGAAATAGAGAGTGAAAATAATAATAAGAATATGGAGGTTAGTTTATAATTCAAAATGTAATCCGTCAATATGATATTTTTACAGGCGTTCCGATTTTTACTACGGAATATAACTCGTCGATGTTCTCATTGCTAACGGCTATCGATCCGTTCGTCCAGTTAAAAGTAAAAGGAAGATTCCTAAAAATAAAATCGTAAGTGCCTATACCGTGAATTCCGATATCGGAACCGAGTCTTGTCCTTGCAGGCGGACAAATATTTTGCCTGTCGTTAATAACAATGGCGTTAAACTCGTCTATATTTATATAACCCTGCTTCAATGCCTCCGCCGCGTCTTGCTCGTTGGGATAACTTAAATGCAAATATTTGTGATACTTTGAAACCGTGTCGATCGAACAAATTTTGTAATCACCCAGAGGCGTTACGTTGTCGTCGACCGATTTTTTTACTG
>DAIEQA010000299.1:0-2848 GCA_027348115.1 Ignavibacteriales bacterium | reverse complement strand
GTTGCAAAAAATACTAATGAAAGAATTGTCCAACGGTATTTGCCAACTTTCATTTTCTCTTCCATCAGGTTTTCTCCGTTTTTAATTTGAGCCGCAATTAGTTTTATCGTTTTGTTCTAATATTATCCTCATGCAACATTTTGCTTTTTCATTTACGTCTTGATTTAGAAATAGCCAAAGCTTCTATAGTTAATTTTTTTATCTCGTCGAATTTTTTATTTGTAATCAGATCGCTCTTCACCATCCAACTTCCACCACAAGCCAACACTTTTTGATATTGTAAGTAATTGGCAAGATTTTTTTCATCTACTCCGCCGGTAGGAATGAATCTGAGATTTCCAAAGGGTGCAGATATGGCTTTCAAATAATTTAGACCGCCAAGAGCTTCGGCAGGGAAAAATTTTACGACTTCCAAATTAAATTCTAAAGCACGTTCTATTTCTGTGGGAGTAGCAATTCCAGGTGTGATTGGAATATTTTTAGTTAAACAATACTCAACAACTTTAGGATTTAATCCCGGAGAAACAATAAATTTTGCCCCCGCATCAACTGCACTTTTCACCTGCTCAATTGAAAGAACTGTCCCGGCACCCAATAACATTTCTGGAAATTCTTTTGCAATTTTTACTATTGATTCTTTTGCTGCTTTAGTTCTAAAGGTTATTTCGCCTACCGGTAATCTTCCTTCTATCAATGCACTTGCAAGCGGAATAGAATTTTCCGCATCATCGATAATTATAACGGGAACAATTCCACATATACCGATTTGTTCTAATATTTTATCCATATCCTCAATTCAAAAATTTAATTTGATTATTTAATATTCTTCATGTCAACAGCATCCATATCATCAAACACTTGATTCTCTCCACCCATTGCCCAAACAAAAGAATAATTTTGTGTTCCGCAGCCGGCATGCATAGACCAGCTCGTAGAAAGAACAGCCTGTCGGTCTCTAATGACTATGTGCCGCGTTTCATTTGGCTCGCCTAGTATGTGAACAACAAACGCTTCCGGTTTAATATTGAAATACATATAAACTTCCGAACGTCTCTGATGCGTATGAGCAGGCATAGTATTCCAAACACTTCCTATCTCCAGGTCGGTTAATCCCATAGCCAGCTGACAAGTTTGGATCGTTTCAGGAAGAATATATTGATTGATTGTTCTTTCATTTGCTTGATCTTCGGAACCTAACTTTCTATGAATCGCATCTTCAAATTTTATATGTTTTGTAGGATATTCTTTATGTGCAGGATAACTGACAAAATAAAATTGGGCAGGATATTTGCCGACTGCACTTTTAAACTCAATTTCTTTTGAACCTCTGCCGATATAAAGGCAGTCGCGGCTATTCATTTTATATTCTTTGCTATCTATTATTATTGATCCTTCTTTACCGATATTAATCACGCCGATTTCTCTTCTTTCGGTAAAATATGTTGCCGCCATTTCTTTTTTAGCAGCTATTAGTCTTAACGTTTTACCCGATGGAACTGCAGAGCCTGTTATCGATCTATCAATATCCGAATAGACCATCGGTAATTCATTAATCTTAAATAGATTTTCCATCAAAAATGATTTCCGTAATTCTTCGGTAGTCATTTTCTTAAAACCATTTTGATCGGGTGAATACCTTAATTCCATTTTATTCCTCTTAGTATACTTTAACCTACGTTCGAGAGTGAATTAAACGTTATAAGTTGTTGACGCTGTTGATCCGCCGTGTCCGGTCCAATTGGTATGGAAAAACTGTCCACGGGGTTTATCAACTCGTTCGTAAGTGTGCGCGCCGAAATAATCACGCTGCGCTTGAAGCAGATTAGCCGGCAGTCTTCCATTTCTGAAACCATCAAAATAATTCAACGCGGTTGATAATGCCGGGGTCCAAATGCCATTCATAACCGATGCAGAAATAACTCTTCTCCACGAGTCTTGCGTAGCTTCAATTTTTTCTTTGAAGAAAGGATCAAGTAATAAGTTCGATAGATTCGGATTCTTGTCGAACGCTTCTTTTATTTTTCCCAGGAAAGCAGAACGGATGATGCATCCGCCGCGCCACATCAATGCGATTCCGCCGTTGTTCAAGTTCCATCCGTTTTCTTTTGCCGCATACTTCATCAGCACATAACCTTGCGCGTACGAAACTAGTTTGGATGCGTATAATGCTTGCTTCAAATCTTCGATGAATTGTTTTTTGTCGCCGTCAAATTTCGGTTTCGGTCCGCTAAGAATTTTTGATGCTTCAACTCTTTCATCCTTCGATGCCGAAAGTGTTCTTCCGTAAACGGCTTCACCGATCAATGTAAGCGGCGCACCGAAATCGAGTGACGCTAGAACTGTCCATTTGCCCGTGCCTTTTTGTCCGGCTGTATCAAGAATTTTTTCGACAAGAGGTTTTCCATCTTCATCTTTGTAAGCAAGAATATCTCTTGTGATTTCTATTAGATAACTATCCAGCTCACCTTTATTCCAATCTTGGAAAACTTGGTGCATCTCATCGTAGCTCATTCCAAGAAGATCTTTCATGATCTGATACGCTTCGCAGATGAGTTGCATATCGCCGTACTCAATTCCGTTATGAACCATCTTAACAAAATGACCGGCACCGTTTTCACCAACCCAATCGCAGCACGGAGTTCCGTCTTCCACTTTCGCAGCAATTGATTGGAAGATAGGCTTAACAAACGGCCATGCAGCAGTTGAACCGCCGGGCATAATCGATGGACCTTTCAACGCGCCCTCTTCTCCGCCGGAAACACCGGTTCCGATAAACAGAAATCCTTTGTCTTCCAAATATTTTGTTCGTCTTATTGAATCCGGGTAATGCGAATTGCCGCCGTCAATA
>DAIEQA010000058.1:0-11473 GCA_027348115.1 Ignavibacteriales bacterium | reverse complement strand
TAATTCTTTTAAAACTGGATAAAAATGAAATACAACAATACTCCCGGCCGCATGTGCCTACGCCCCCTACTTTTTTGGCTTCATCCCTTACACCGATTTGTCGAAGTTCGATTCTCGTTCGGAATTCTGCGGCAAGTTCTTTAGCCAATTCTCTAAAATCGATTCTGCCGTCAGCAGTATAGAAGAAATAAAGTTTTTTACGATCAAACTGGAAATGTATATTAACCAGCTTCATGTTAAGATTAAATTTTTCGATTGATTTTCTGAATAAAGGTACCGCCCGCTCTTCATCCTGCAAATTTTTTCTTACCTTAGAAAAATCTTCTATCGAAGCTTTCCGGATTACTTTAGGCAATTCCTCGCCGAACAGACCAAGATAATGTCTTTTCAGTTTAACTAATTCGCCGGTTAATTTAACTTGAGCTATTTCCAATGAATCGGCTAATTGGACAATTACGAATTCGCCCGGTAAAATACCTGTTAAAGATTGATCGATTATTTCACAATAATTGCATGGCAGTAAACCGTTGCATACTACCTCAAGTATGTTCCGATGCTCGTCGATAATTTTGTTATCGAAATAAGGACAGCATGCAAAACAACCGCTTGAATTATAATGACGCTCTTTGATTGTATCAATAAGAATGGAATCGATAATCCTTGGAGTAATTGCAGACTCGGATTCTTCTTCGTGGCGGGATATATCACACCCTAAAACAGATCTATCTATAAAATCGAACACTAATTAATTCCAAATAGTAAGCGAAGCTATTTCAAATATAAGACTCAAACATAACACATTCAAGTTAACATTTTTATCATAATAACTTTCAAGGTTATCAAGGTCTGTCATCAGCGCATTAATATTGGTTTTGTAATACCTATTATTAAACTTCTCTAAAGTCTCTCGGAAATCTTCAAAATAATAATTCTCAAGATTATTTTTGTTTTTAACAGCATCGTCTAACCACGACTTTATCATACGGATTAGAATGGTTAAAGAATTCCGTGAGGTATCTGAAATGAAATTTGATAATTCCCTATATGCGGAATTATACCTCTTAGCTAATGCAAAACGAAGAAACGAAATAGTATGTTCTTGAATCTCCTTAAGGTCAAACTGTGTTATCAAAGAAAGAGCGGACTGCACGGAGCCCTCGGAGAATTTGGAGGCCTTTTCAGCTAATGCGGGTTCAATTGAGAAATGCCGTATAAGGATCTCGCGTACCGAATTTTCCGACAACGGTTCAAAGTCAATAACCCAGCATCGCGATTGAATTGTCGGAAGAAGCTTTTCCTTTTGATCTGTTACAAGTAAAAATATAATTCCTTCGGGAGGTTCTTCCAAGTTTTTTAACAATGAATTTTGCGCCTGATCGTTCATAAGATGAGCATCATCGATAATAATTATTCGGAAGAGAATACTTTCTGTGCTGAGCAAAATAAATTTTTTAATGTCTCTTATGCTGTTGATCTTTATTGTGTTGGCGCCTTCAATAGAAATTTTACCATAAGGATTTATAGACTTATTATGAATTTGATCCTGAAGTGATTCTAAAACGCTTTGAGGCAGCTTTTCGGTGGCTGAGTCTTCGCCGGTTTCATTTTTGCCCCTTGGCAAAGGAATAACAAGTTTTACGTATGGTTCCTGCAATGCCGCAATTTTGTTATGAATTATTTCGCTTGATTGCGGATTAGCCGGATTTGTATTTAACAGTTTTGCGAATTGAACGGCGGTAAAAAATTTTCCTATCCCCTCCCTTCCGCTAAAAATAAAGGCGTGTGGAACACGCCTCGATTTGTAAATATTTGTAAGTACTTCCTTGGCTTTATTTTGTTGAAATATAACGTCCCATAGATCGTTCATTAGATATCCATAAACTACGATTTAAACTCATCATCGTCGTTATAAAAGAAATCTTCATCGCTAGGATAGTCCGGCCAAATATATTCAATGGTTTCATACGGTTCATCAGAATCTTCAAGCTCTTGCAAGTTTTCAACTACTTCCAACGGAGCCCCGATTCTTTCAGCGTAATCTATTAATTCTTCCTTTGTTGCCGGCCATGGAGCGTCATCTAGATAAGATGCCAATTCGACGGTCCAAATCATTGTCAATTCTCCTGAAATGGTTATTATTTTTTGACAACTTCAAATATGTTAACATCATCCAGCATAAAATTTCTCGGGTCGAGCGGTATTCCATTATGTCTTACTTCATAATGAAGATGCGGACCCGTAGAAAGTTCTCCGGAGTTACCGCTAAATGCTATCAAATCGCCGCGCTTCACATACTGACCTTCTCTTACATTAGCGCCATTTAAATGACCGTATAAAGTTGTATATCCAAATCCATGGTCGATTTCAACCGTCCTTCCGTAACCGGTGCGCCATCCTACAAATTGTACGGTACCGGCGCCTGGTGCATATACCTTTGTTCCGGTATCCGTAATAATATCAACACCGTCATGCATACGCATAATTTTCAAGATCGGGTGAAATCTCATACCGAAATCATTTTCTACCTTGCCGTCGCATGGTTTCAATGCCGGTATATTCGCATACATCTTTTCATTGTCTTTAAGCGTGTTTTCAATTTCGGTGTAATTGTTTTTCTCCAATTTTACTTTTAGAGAAATTTGATTAACGAAAGAATCGAGATTAGATAGATATTTGTTTAGGTTTCCGAGACTGGATGTTTTGATAGGTTCAAATACGTTGCCGCCGATGCCGTACAAACTATCCGTGTTCAGCGGTTCTAAATTTGCCTTTAGTCTTAAATCATGGCTCTGAGACGACAGTTCGGTAATTCTTTCATCAAGAGTTTTATACCTGTCGTACAGATTGTCCAACTTTTCTTGCAGTGCGGCGTTTTTACTCTTTAATTGTTTTACCTGAGAACCCGGATTGACGAATTCATCTATAACCAAAAATGTTCCGAAAACAAAAAATGAGATCAACACTGCAAAAAACAAGACTAGAAATACAAATTTCTGATAGAAATTGCGTATTTCTACAAATTTAAGCTTCGTCTTTGAAAAGTAGTAAAATTTTTTCATATCAAATTCGGTCGCGAAGATAATAAATCAATGGTGACGAGTCAAGCATTAAAGCAGAATAAAGCTATTCAAAATCATGCTCAAAATAATCCACGGATCTGTTCATTTCTTCTGTCTTCTTTCGAATTTTATCCGTGATTCTTTGCTGTAATACCTTGGCCGAATCGTAACCATAATGCTTGAGTAAATAGTTTAATGCTATAATTTCCGAAATTACAGTTATGTTTTTTCCTGGGATAATAGGCAGTTTTACGTAAGGAATTTCGATATCCAAGATAGTGGTAAATGAATCGTCGAGACCTGTCCTTGTATACTCGGCGTCATCATTCCAAATTTCGAGTTCGATAACGACTTCCAAGCGTTTTTGAAATCGAATAGCGCGAACGCCGAACATACTTCTTATATCAATAATGCCAATTCCTCGCAGTTCCATAAAATGTTTAACAAGATCGGTACCGGATCCCATTAAAATGCCTTCGCCCTTTTTGGTAAGAATTACTACATCATCGGCAACTAGGCGATGTCCTCTTTCAACTAAATCTAAAGCTACCTCGCTCTTTCCTATTGCGGATTTTCCAACGAATAGCATTCCGACTCCATATACATCCACAAAGGAACCATGAACAGATATTCGCGGAGCGAACTGATCATCCAGAAAATCGCTTAACAGATAAATTAATTTTGTCGTTGAGTACGATGTTCCGAATACTGGAATTTTGTACTGATTGCCAAGGTCCCTCATTTCATCAAGAATAACATTATCGTTAGTAACAATGAGGCAAGGTATTTCATGTTTGAAAATGTTATCGAGGGCTTTAATACGATCCGGCGATGATAAATTTGTTAGATATCGATTCTCTGTGTTGCCGAATAACTGCACGCGGTTATAAGAGAACAATTCCAAAAATCCGGCAAGCGGAAGACCCGGGCGATGCAGATTGGGATCCTTAATTTCCCTGTCAAACCCAACGCGGTCTGTAAGCAATTTCAGTTTGAACCGATCTTTTGTGTTGTTGTAAAGAAATTCTACAGTTACGCTTTCTTTCCTGGTAATGTTTTTTTCGTCAATCTTCATTCTTTTTTCGAACAGTACGTTTAGTCTTGAGTTTCGAAATTTGTTTGCGAATTTTTTGAACTGCGATTGAAACCGATTTTTCGAAATCCTCGGTGGATTCCGTAACCGAAATTATTTTGCCAGGCAAACTTAATACTATTTCTGCTGATTTTATACTATCCTTTGGGTGTGTAAAACTAAGAACCACGTTGGCTCCAAGTATGCGGTCTTCAAATTTTTCCAACGATTTGAGTTCTTCTTTAATAAAATCTTTAAGAGTTGGTTTTGCTCTGAATTTTCTGGATGTAATTCGTACGTTCATAACGCCTCCTTCTCTGATTTTGGATGTGCTTTCTTATATGCTTTTTTTAACCGTTCTATACTTACATGAGTGTAAATTTGAGTTGTCGATAGATTTTCGTGACCAAGAATTTCTTTAACTGCCATTATGTCTGCCTCGTTGTCCAGCATATGTGTAGCTGCGCTGTGACGTAGAATATGAGGACTCTTTTTTTCGATATCCGTAACATGCTTCAAACATTTTTTTACCAGTCTGTATACATAGTGACGGGTGATTCTGTTTCCTTCATCATCGCTAAATAATTGCTTCTGAGCAGCGCCTTTGTCTAAAGTTGCAAAATATCTCTTCAACACCTCAAGCGATTTTGTTCCAAGCGGTACTATACGCACTTTTGAACCTTTACCGAAGACTTTAACACTCGAGCTATATAAATCGATGTCTGTCATATTCAAAGAACAGAGTTCGGAAACACGTAATGCGCAGCCGTATAAAAGTTCGAAAATAGCTTTTACTTTTTCTGCTTCAGGAGATTCAATATTCTCTTCAACGAAACTAAAAATATTTCCGTAAGAGTCAACATTAATAGTTTCCGGTAGTTTTCTTTTTACTTTCGGATTCGGGATTCTCGCAATCGGGTTTTTCTCGGTAAAATTGTTTCTGACTGCGAACATGAAATAATGACGTAACGTGGAAAGTTTGCGCGATATTGTGCTCTTACTGGATTTAATTTCACTTAGGTGAACAACAAAGCTTCGCAAAACTTTTTCGGTAATTTTTTCAATGCTTAATACATTTTTTTCTTTGCAAAAAGAAATAAACTCGTTCAAATCTCGCGTGTAGGCATCAATCGTATTTTCCGATGCCCTCGCTACACCGGAGAGTTCGGAGATCATTTGCTGAGCTATTGTTTCAATATCAAGCCGTTTCAAGGCAAATCTCCTTTTGAAGATTAATATTAATACTCTTCTTCGGGGTCTGAAACTTCTCCATTTTCTTTAGCTTTAGGCATTGTCCAGCTTGCAAAATCGCAATCAGGATACCTATTGCAGCCGTAAAATAATTTGCCGCGTTTTGTTTTACGGGTTATTACTTCTCCTTCTCCGCATTTAGGGCACTTTAAGCCGAGAGTAACAACTTTGGTAAAATCACAATCGGGATATTTTTCGCAGCCGATGAATCTTCCAAATTTGCCTTCGCGGTAAACCGTGCGCGATCCGCATTTGGGGCACGTTTCGCCGGTATATTCCGGTTCGCCTCCGTTTGGGCTAAACTCTTTCAACGATTTTATATTCTTGCATTCGGGGTAATTTGTACAAGCCAAAAATTTTCCGAACCTTCCCATTTTAATTTCCATATCGGAACCGCATTTATCGCATTTTATTTTTTCAAGATTGGCTTCCACCTCGCTGAGAGTTTTGGAAAACGGACCGTAAAAATCGTTGAGCACATTAATATAATTTATTTCACCGTCGGCTATTAAATCCAATTCTTCCTCCATCTTCGCGGTAAAATTCACGTTAAAGATGTTATCGAAATTTTTAACAAGAATTGAATTAACCTTTCGGCCAAGCTGCGTAGGAACCATTTTTCGTTCAACTTGCTCAACATATTTACGATCTATTATAGTGCCCATGATCATAGCGTAAGTACTCGGCCGTCCTATGCCGTTGCTTTCAAGTTCTTTTATCAGCGAGCTTTCGGTATATCTCGCGGGCGGCTTAGTAAAATGCTGGTTAGGAGTTAGTTCGTTTAGATTCATCTTCTGTTTAATTTCGAATCCGGCAGGAATTAAACCGCCGTTGCCATTCTGATCTCCGCTGTCTTCGATGTCCTCGTCGTAAAGGGTAAGAAATCCGTCAAATAATATTGTTGTTCCCGAACTTCTAAATGTATATTCGTCTGCCGAAATGCTTACCGTTGTTGTTTCAAGCTTTGCGGATTCCATCTGGCAAGCGATAAATCTTTTCCAGATCAATTCATACAATTTGAACTGAGCATCGTCTAGATATTCTTTTACAAAATCTGGGGTATACTTTAATGATGTAGGACGTACGGCCTCGTGAGCATCCTGAACATTTTTTTTATTCTTCTGTTCGTACGTCTTTGGTTTTTCAGGCAGATATTTTTCGCCGTATTTTTCATTTATAAATCCCCGCGCGTCGGAAACAATTTCATTGCTTAGACGGGTCGAATCTGTTCTCATATAAGTAATTAAGCCTGTGGTACCTTCCGCACCGAGATCGATACCTTCGTAAAGCTGCTGGGCTATCATCATTGTTCGTCTTGGCCGGTATCTCAATTTACGGGATGCTTCTACTTGCAGACTGCTTGTTATGAAAGGCGGGTATGGATTTTTCCGGCTCTCTTTTTTTGTAAGATCGGAAACTTTAAAGTTATTTTTTGCCTTTAGTGCTTCGACTATGTCTTTTGCAATTTCTTCTTTCGTAATTGCAAAATTAGTCTTGAAGAACTCTTCCCATTCTTCTTCGGTCATTTGAGGTTTTGGCGGAACCTTTATTTGCTTTCCGTTTACCTCGTAAAGTTTTGCGCGTATCTCCTCGCCTTTATCCGTAGTGAACACGGCAACAATAGACCAGTATTCCGTAGCAATAAATTTCTCAATCTCCTCTTCGCGTTCGCATATAAGTCGTAACGCAACGGATTGAACTCTTCCGGCAGATAAAGAACTTCCATATGCCTCTATAACTGCCCGCCATAAGAAGGGGCTAACTTTGTAGCCGATTATCCGATCCATAACGCGCCGTGCGCGCTGTGAGCTTACCAAATGATCATCTACCTTTATAGGACTTTTAAGGGCCTCGTTAACGGCTTTCTTTGTTATCTCATTAAACAAAACACGATGAATTTTTTCTTTTGCTTTGTCGCCTAAAAGATCTACGACATCCTGGGCAATAGCTTCGCCTTCGCGGTCGGGATCGGTTGCTACATAAATTTTATCCGATTTACCGGCAAGGGATTTTATCTTTTTTATAAGATCTCCCTTACCGCGAATATTTAAAAGACTCGGCTCGAACCCGTTTTCAATATCGATTCCAAGTTTTGTCTTCGGCAAATTTTTAATATGCCCAACCGTAGCTTCTACTACATAATTTTTACCGACATACTTGTTAATAGTTTTGGCCTTAGAGGGTGACTCTACAAGAATAAGGTCTTTACTCATTTTAAGAATTACCTTTCAATTGACAGTATCTGAAGTATATAATAAAACTCTGCTGCCCGGAAGAATTTCAGAATCGAAATCGACAAGCGACAGGAGAATTATCCAGTTTATTTCCTTCCGGGTTATCTGGTTATCCGGGAACAACGAGATTTGATCAAGTATCGCTTCCATATTCGAATAATCCAGCAGGCCCACATTTATAAGGTGAAGCAAGTAATTATAGTTCTCCATCCCGATCCATTCTTTTTCCTGATCGGAAAGAATTCTAATTCTTTTACTCTTTCCCTTTTGTTTACGAATCTCAACGGCATTCTTGGAAAGCACCTTATCGTATATCAACGAAAAAGCAATTCCAAGTGTTTGCCTATCAAACTGCTGGCTCTTAAGTAGGGATCGATTCACATCCTCAATGGAAGAATCATTGCTGAGCCCTTCCAAAATTTTTGCCAGTATTTCAACAATTTTAGCAGTCATAATTTTTTTATTAAACCTTTAGCGTAGCTTTTATATTTGTAAACAAGCCCGTCTTCAACTTTTTTCATTCTAATTCTTTTTGCCGCGGTTACGTCGTCAAACCCAATCATGTGCAATATTCCATGAATTAGCAATCTTAACAGTTCATTATCGATTGTAACGCGATATATTTTACTGTTAGCAACAGCTTGGGGCAAAGAGATGAAAATTTCTCCGTCTAAATTATTCCTTTCGTCAGAATAATCAAAGGTGATTATATCGGTATCGTAATTATGATTCAAATACTTTTTGTTTATTTCTATCATCGTTTTAGCCGAGACAAAATTAAATTCCAGATTGGTAATCTTTAACTCGGCATCGCCGATTAATTTGGAAATGAAACTGTGTACCTTTTTCTTTTCTAACCGGAATCCTTTTTCAACATTAACCGAAAGATTTTTCAATTTACCAACCTATTTGATAATTATTTTTAATTAAGGATTCCTTTGTTATCTCGGTATAGCCGATATAGCGTTTAGCGGAATTTTCAAACTCCATAATTTCTTCATCGGTTAGATCTCTTATAATTTTTGCCGGAACTCCGGCTGCTAATTTACCAGAAGGTACAACGAATCCAGGTCTTACAACGGCTCCGGCGGCAACCATGGCATTTGCTTCAATTACAGCTCCGTCCAAAACAGTTGCGTTCATACCGATTAAACATAAATTCTTTAACACACACCCGTGAAGCGTAGCGCTGTGTCCGACGGTAACCTTGTTACCAATAATTAACGGAAAGCGATTATTGGTAACATGAAGCATCGAACAGTCCTGAATGTTGGTCTCGGCGCCAATGCTTACATAGTTCACATCGCCTCGAATTACCGTGTTATACCATACGGAGGATTTCTCGCCAACAGCGACTTCACCAATCACCTTAACGCCGGAGGCAAGAAAAGCCGATTCGTGAATAGAAGGAAATGAATCTTTATACGGAAATAATTTTATTTCCTTTTGAACTGCAAGTATTTCTATATTTTTATTTTTTTCTTCCAATAAACTCTTTCTATGTTACTGTTCCGACAGCCCGCTGATTTTTTCTGATTCGGGGAAAAGCATCATAGCTTTTTCAAATTGACGATCGGATTTCAACAAGGTTAAATACCAACCTGCATTTTTATAGAGATCGCGGGCTACAAAAGCTTTTAGGCGTGCGCGGATATCTTCTTTATCAGCAGCATAACCTTTCGCATCGAATTTCACTTTTAAGGTTTCGGCAAACTTAATAAAGGAATTCATTTGCGCTTCGTCGAAATTAAAATCTTTCAAAATTTTATTTATATCGTTCTTATACTTATTCCTAACGCTCACACCGTTCTGATCCAAATATTTCCGAACAAACTGGTAATAAACATTATTCTTCCTCAGCTCAATCGAATAGTTCGAGATTTTCCCGGGTTCAACAAAGTAGTCCGGTGTAATACCGCCGCCGCCGTAAACGGTTCTTCCGTTCTTTGTTTTGAACTTCGGCTTTTGCGCCGCTTGTTCTGACAGATGATTTACATTTTCGCCTTCCATCACAGGTCTATCAATTACTTCCTCGTAATATTTTTTCTTGTCCTTGTAGCTGCGCTGTATTTCCCTGCCGGAAGGAGTATAATATTTTGCAATAGTGATTCTAACCGCCGAGCCATCGGAAAATTCAAATGGTCTTTGCACAAGTCCTTTACCAAATGTGGTTTCGCCTACAATTAACCCACGGTCCCAATCCTGCACCGCACCGGAGACTATTTCGCTGGCAGATGCCGTTCCTCTGTTAACAAGAATTATCAGGGGAATTTTTTCATACGGATAAGTTTTTTCGGCGTGATATTCATCGTCAAAATTTTTCAAGCGTCCCTTGGTATAAACTATCATTTTGTTATCATCGATAAACATATCCGCCACATCTGCGGCTTCATTTAAATATCCGCCCGGATTATTCCTTAAATCAAGCACCAACCTCTTCATGCCTTTGGCCGACAAATCTTTAAGGGCTTTCTTCATTTCATCGGATGTGGTTTCGGAAAAACGCGTAAGGTTAATGTACCCCGTTTCTTTGTCAACCATAACCGAGGCGTCTATAGAGTAGAGATTGATTGTATCTCGTACTACATTAAAGTCGATTGTATTTTTCAATGAAGGACGGTAAATAGTCAAAACTACTTTTGTTCCCTTTTTGCCTCTCAGCTTTTTCATTACGTCCTGATTCTTCCACCCGATACAACCTTTACCGTCGATCTTTACAATTCTATCGCCGGATATTATTCCAACGCTCTCGCTTGGCCCGCCAGTAATTGGCGAGACAACGGTAATAGTATCGTTGACAATTTGAAACTCAACGCCGATCCCTTCAAAATTTCCTCTAAAAGATTCTTCTTCGGCAGTCTGCTCTTTTGCCGGAATATAAACAGTATGCGGATCGAGACCGCTGAACATTCCTTTGATTGCGTCCTCGGTAAGATTTTTGGAGTTAACCGTATCCACATAATATTTTTCTGTGTACTTGAGAATCTCCCCAATTTTTTTCACTTCCGGATCGTGAATCGATGTAAGATCGCTGACCTTCCAGCCAATGTAAACGCCGACTATCAACACGATAATGAAATACGGAGCCAGTTTGAAAAATTTTTTCATCATAACCTTTTTCTATTTGCCGATTATTTTTGGGGCCGCATTTGCGGGAAAAGAATAACGTCCCTAATTGACGGCTGATTTGTGAGAAGCATAACCAACCTGTCGATGCCAATACCCAAACCGGCGGTAGGGGGCATTCCGTATTCGAGGGCTCTCACAAAGTCCTCATCAATTTGATGAGCTTCTTCGTCCCCTTCTTCCCTCATCTTTGCCTGATCTTCAAAACGGTTTCTTTGATCTATCGGGTCGTTCAATTCGCTGAATGCGTTGCAGATTTCTCTTCCAAGCACAAATCCTTCAAATCTTTCCACCAAACCTTCCCTGCTTCTGTGTTTCTTAGCAAGAGGGGAAAGTTCAACAGGGTAATCCGTAACGAATGTAGGTTGAATAAGAGAAGGTTGAACGGTAGCTTCGAACAAGAGATCGATCAATTTTCCTTTGCTTTCGCCGCCTTCCATATCAATATTTTTAGTCTTGAGTATTTTTATCAATTGCTCGTTGGAAGCAGCAAGGACATCAATTCCAACTTTCTCTTTGAGTTCATCCACCATCGAAATTCTTTTCCAAGGAGGATTAAAATTAATCTTGTTACCTTCTATTTCGAATTCTGTCTTGCCAAAAATGCTTGTCGCAAGTTTTGCAACCATGTTCTCCACAAACTCCATCATCCACACATAATCTTTATATGCAACATAAAGTTCCAGCATTGTAAACTCTGGATTATGCGTCCTATCCATTCCTTCGTTTCT
>DAIEQA010000284.1:0-35421 GCA_027348115.1 Ignavibacteriales bacterium | reverse complement strand
TTAACGACTTATCCCGGTGATACAACTATGGCGTCGGTCGATGAAGTCCGTGCGTTTGCTAAAGGCGGATCGGCAAGAATTCAACGCTGATAAAGATTTTTGCAGATATGCCGCATAAAGTTTTGGATGAACTCAAACCGGAGAAAGAATTTTTTATTGGAATTGATTCCGACGGCTGTGTTTTCGATACGATGGAGATTAAACATAAAGAATGCTTCTGTCCTCAGTACATAAAGCATTTTAGTCTTCAGAAAATTTCGAAGTATGCAAGAGAAAGCTGGGATTTTGTAAATTTATATTCCAAATTCCGCGGTGCAAATAGATTCAAAGCGCTGGTTCGTGCCGTTGATCTTCTCAGAGATAGAAAGGAAGTTAAAACAAGAAAAGCGGAACTGCCAGATTTTTCGCTCTTGGTTAAGTGGATGAAAAAAGAAACCAAGCTAGGCAATCCTGCTTTGGAAAAGTTTGCGGCCGAAGTTAATGATCCGGTTATCAATAATATTTTGTCCTGGTCAAAGGAAGTGAATAAGTCGATTGAAGAAATGGTGCACGATATTCCACCGTTTCCATTCTTCAAAGAATCTTTGATGAAGATGATTGATAAGGCGGATGCGATTGTTGTATCTCAAACTCCGCTTGAAGCGCTGGTTCGCGAATGGAAAGAACATAATATTGACAGTTACGTTCGAGTGATTGCGGGCCAGGAATATGGAACTAAAGCCGAGCATTTGAAGTATGCGGCTAAAGGAAAATACGACGACGATAAAATCTTAATGATTGGCGACGCGCCCGGCGATCTTGACGCCGCCAAATCAAACGACGTTTTATTCTTCCCCGTTAACCCGGGACACGAAGAAGCATCGTGGGAAAAATTTTACAAAGAAGCATTGGATAAATTTTTTAACGGAACATTCAAAGGCGAATATGAAAATTCTTTGATTGAAGAGTTTCATAAATATTTGCCGGAAAATCCAAATTGGTGATTAGAGACCTAAATGCAATATTACGCTTTTGGTAACGAAAATATATTTTTAAGCCAGGATGAAATGCGGGAGGCGATTTATTCCTCGCTGGCCAAACTCGGAATTAGAAAAAAAGTTTTAGCGCTTCCGCCGGACCTCACCCGCTACCATTCTCATGCGGGAATCTTGACGAAATTTGTTTATGACTATTATAAAGAATCGCTGACGGATGTTATGCCTGCGCTGGGAACGCATGTCGCAATGACCGAAGCGGAAATTGCCAACATGTATGCCGGTGTGCCGCAAAGTTTGTTCAGAGTACACAACTGGCGAAACGATTTGGCAACGCTCGGCGAAGTTCCTTCGGAATTTGTGAATGAAGTATCCGAAGGAAAAGTAAATTACAAATGGCCGGCGCAGGTGAACAAACTTCTTGTTGAAGGCGGTCACGATCTGATACTCTCGATAGGTCAGGTAGTGCCCCACGAAGTTGTTGGAATGGCCAACTACAACAAAAACATTTTTGTAGGAACAGGCGGCAAAGAAGGAATTAACAAAAGCCATTTTCTAGGCGCCGTATATGGAATGGAAAAAATGATGGGCCGGGCGGATACTCCGGTGAGAAAAGTTTTAAATTATGCCTCGGATAATTTTGCCAATCATCTTCCGATTGTTTACATATTAACGGTTGTAGGAAAAAATTCCGAGGGTAAGTTGGGCGTTCGAGGTTTGTATATTGGCGATGATTTTGAGACTTTTAAATTAGCTTCCGAACTTTCTCTCAAAGTTAATTTTGAAATGCTCGATGAACCCTTGAAGAAAGTTGTCGTGTATCTCGATCCGACCGAATTTAAAAGTACATGGCTTGGCAACAAAAGTATTTATCGTACAAGAATGGCAATTGACGATGGCGGCGAACTGATTGTTTTGGCTCCCGCATTAAAAGAGTTTGGCGAAGATAAAACAATCGACACGTTGATTCGGAAGTACGGTTATGTTACAACTCCGGAAGTATTGAAATTTGTCGACGAGAACGACGATCTTAAAAATAATTTAAGCGCTGCCGCACATTTAATTCACGGCTCTTCGGAAAACAGATTTAAAATTACATACTGCCCCGGTTATCTTACGCAAAAAGAAATTGAAAGCGTAAATTTCAATTACGCCGAGCTTGACCGGATGATAAAGAAATACAATCCCGAAAAATTGAAAGACGGATTCAATACAATGCCGGATGGCGAAGAAATATTTTATATAAGCAACCCTGCACTCGGTTTATGGGCTTATAAGCAAAGATTCAATAACTAAGAATAAAGGAGTAAATAAGAAATGAGTAAGGCTGACATCGGCTTAATTGGTTTAGCCGTTATGGGTGAAAATCTTGTACTGAACATGGAAAGTCACGGATTCACAGTTGCTGTATATAACAGAACGGTAGAGAAAGTTGATAATTTTATAAACGGTCGCGGTAAAGGAAAAAAATTTATCGGCGCTCATTCAATTGAAGATTTGATTGCAAATCTGAAAACACCGCGCAAGGTTATGGTGATGGTTAAAGCCGGAAAACCGGTTGACGATTTTATCGAGCTGTTGATTCCGCATCTTGAAAAAGGCGATATAATAATTGACGGCGGCAACTCGCATTTTCCGGATACAACACGCCGAACTCAATATCTTGAAAGCAAGGGATTGCTTTATATAGGTACGGGCGTTTCCGGCGGAGAAGAAGGCGCGTTAAAAGGTCCTTCAATTATGCCCGGCGGATCACCGGCTGCATGGCCTTCTGTTAAACCGATCTTCCAATCAATTGCCGCTAAAGTTTCGGACGGCTCTCCGTGCTGCGACTGGGTAGGTGAAAACGGCGCGGGACATTTTGTTAAGATGGTTCACAACGGAATTGAATACGGCGACATGCAGTTGATAACCGAGGCTTACTTGATAATGCGAGAACTTCTTGGAATGACCGCCGATGAAATGCACAAAGTTTTTGATGAATGGAATAAAGGCGAACTCGACAGTTACTTAATTGAAATCACGCGCGACATCCTCGCTTACAAAGACGAAGACGGCAAACCGCTCGTTGATAAAATTTTAGATACGGCGGGACAAAAAGGAACCGGCAAATGGACTGGCATTGCTTCTCTCGATCTCGGCGTTCCCCTAACATTGATCGGCGAAGCCGTTTACGGCCGCTGCTTATCCGCTATGAAAAATGAAAGGGTCGAAGCTTCCAAAGTTCTTCACGGACCAAAACCGAAATTCGAAGGCGACAAAAAGGCATTCGTTGAAGATATTATGAAAGCGCTTTACGCTTCCAAGCTTGTTTCGTATGCTCAAGGTTATGTTTTAATGAGAGCTGCTGCCGCGGAATACAAATGGAATTTAAACTACGGCGGTATTGCGTTGATGTGGAGAGGCGGATGTATTATTCGTTCCGTATTTTTGGGCAAGATAAAAGAAGCGTTCGATAAGGATCCTTCGCTCACAAACCTTCTGCTCGACCCGTTCTTCAAAGAGAAAGTTGAACAATCTCAGGAAGCGTGGAGAAGAGTAGTTGCAACATCTGTTCTTAACGGAATCTGGATACCGGCAATGTCTACTGCGTTAAATTATTTCGACGGATTCAGAACCGAAAAACTTCCCGCTAACTTACTGCAAGCCCAGCGGGATTATTTCGGCGCTCACACTTACGAGCGTGTTGATAAACCGAGAGGCGAATTCTTCCATACCAACTGGACGGGACGCGGCGGAACAACAGCATCTACAACTTATTCAGTTTAACTAAGGGTAAAGATTTTATGGCGAACAACGAAACAAAAATTGATATCGAAAAATTATCGGCAAACACAATTAGGATTCTTGCCGCCGAAGGTGTGCAAAAAGCAAACTCCGGTCACCCCGGAATGCCGATGGGAATGGCAGATGTAGCTTCGGTATTGTGGAGTGAAATTCTAAAACATAACCCGGATAATCCGTCGTGGGCTAACCGCGACAGGTTTGTCTTATCCGCCGGTCACGGCTCGATGCTTTTATATTCGCTACTTCACGTAAGCGGCTACGATGTAACTATGGATGATTTAAAATCGTTCCGTCAATGGGGAAGCAGAACGCCGGGTCATCCAGAGTACGGACATCTCCCCGGTGTTGAAACAACTACCGGTCCTTTGGGACAAGGATTTGCAAACGGTATAGGAATGGCGATTGCGGCTAAGATGATGGCGGCTCGATTCAACAATGATAGATATCAATTGTTCGGAAATCATTACATCTACGGAATTGTCAGCGACGGAGATTTGATGGAAGGAATTTCCCACGAAGCGGCTTCCATAGCCGGGCATCTTCAGCTTGGCAACGTTATTTATTTCTACGACGACAACAGCATTACAATCGAAGGAAACACCGGTTTAACTTTTACGGATAATACCCAGAAACGATTTGAAGGTTATGGCTGGCAAGTTCTTCAAATTGATGCTTACGATCACAACGCCGTTAAAGATGCGGTAAAGAAAGCTCAAGCAGAAAAAAACAAACCCACATTGATAATTACTAAGTCTCATATCGGCTACGGAAGTCCTCACAAAGTTGATACTTCCGAAGTTCACGGCTCGCCGTTGGGTAAAGAAGAATTAATCGAAACAAAGAAAAATCTTAACTGGCCGGTTGATAAAGAATTCTACGTTCCGGAAGAAGTTAAAGAATATTGGAGCGCCAGAAAAAAATCTTTGATCGGCGAATACAATAAATGGGTCAGCGATTTCAACAACTGGAAAAAAGAAAATCCCGATCAAGCGGAATTGTATGAGAAATATTCGAACGGCTATCTGCCGGAAAATCTTTTTGATGAATTGATAGCTGCGGCTCCCAAAGAACCGAACGCTACAAGATCGTTATCGAGCAAGGTAATTCAAAAAATAGCGGAACTAATTCCGAACTTTGTAGGCGGATCGGCTGATTTGGCTCCGTCAACAAATACCATGATGACTAAATTCGGTTCCATAGCTCCGGGTAAATTCGACGGAAGAAATTTCCATTGGGGCATCAGAGAACACGCGATGGGCTCAATACTTAACGGTATGGCGCTTTACGGAACATTTAAAGTATTCGGTGCTACGTTCTTGGTATTCTCAGATTACATGCGGCCGTCAATCCGGCTCGCGTCAATTATGGGACTGCCGGTTACATACGTGTTTACTCACGATAGTATTTTCGTCGGCGAAGACGGGCCAACTCATCAGCCCATCGAGCACGTTCCCGTTCTGCGCGCGATTCCCGGCGTCACTGTTTTACGTCCCGCAGACGGAATTGAAACGGCGGCAGCGTGGTGCTACGCGCTACAGCATAAAGGCGGACCGGTTGCATTAATCTTAACCCGTCAAAAAATTGATGCTGTTGAAAGACCTGCCGACTTTAAAAACGCAGACATGTTGAAAGGCGCTTACATTGTTTCCAAAGAAAAAGGAAACAAGGTTGACCTTGTAATAGCGGCAAGCGGCTCAGAACTTCCGGTTGCCGTTGCCGCTAAGAAAATTCTTGAAGAAAAATATTCGGTAAGAGTTGTATCGATAGTTTCAAAAGAAATTTTTGAAAAGCAGGACGAAGCTTACAGAAAACAAATTGTTCCGGATTCGGCGGCAGTAGCGGTTGTTGAAGCTGCAACTATGACGGGCTGGGGCGACTTGTTCAGAAATAAATTATTAACAATCGGCATGACCCGATTTGGCGCGTCGGCACCGTATCAAACGCTTGCGGAAAAATTCGGATTTACCAGCCAGCAAGTTGCCGATAAAATTAAAGCATGGCTTTAAACTTCCTTTTCTGATTAGATGAAAATCTTTTTATTCCTTCCATAGCTTTCCTGTTTAAGGATGGTTATGGAAGGAAGTTTCGAAAAAATTTCTCTTCATAACAATAAAGAACAATGGACGCAATCTTAGATCAAATCGGCTCTCACAAGCTTGTACCCGTAATAATAATTGAAAACAAAGAAGACGCGGTTCCTCTTGCCGAAGCACTTATTAACGGCGGCCTACCTGTGGCGGAAGTAACTTTCAGAACCAAATCCGCCAAAGAATCGATCGAACTTATCGCCAAAAAATTTCCAAGCATGTTAATCGGCGCCGGAACAGTTTTAACGGTTGACCAGGTAAAAGCCGCGGTTGAAGCAGGCGCAAAATACATTGTCTCACCGGGATTAAATTCCAAAGTTGTCGAGTATTGCGTTTCTAATAATATCTCGATCACACCCGGTATTGCAACGCCGTCCGAAATTGAAAAAGCGTTGGAATTCAATCTTGAGGTAGTAAAATTTTTTCCCGCGGAAGCTCTCGGCGGAATAAAATATCTCAAAGCAATTTCGGCCCCATACGGTAATTTGAAATTTATTCCTACCGGCGGAGTGGATGAAAACAATCTGCTTGGTTATTTGCAATTCTCAAAAGTGCTTGCCTGCGGCGGAAGCTGGATGGTTAAATCGGAATTCATTTCACAAAAACAATTTGAGTTGATTACAAAACTCACCGAAGAAGCTCGTGGCATTGTTAGGATGATAGCTAAATAACATCACAATGCTCAAAAATTTTTTATTGTAATTACCGTCTATGTTTAATAGTCGGATAAAAAAATCAACCCTGTTTTAACTTAACCGGAGAAATCTAAATGGAAGAAAAAATGAAGGTCGGAAGGTACCGCTGGACAATTCTCGCTCTCGTGTTTTTTGCTACAACGGTTAATTATCTGGACAGACAGGTTATTAGTCTTCTAAAAGATGATTATCTGGATCCGCTTTTTAAATGGTCAGAATCGGATTACGCTAATATTGTAATAATATTTCAGATAGCGTACGCAGTAGGAATGTTAAGCGTCGGATGGTTCATCGATAAAATCGGTACAAAGCTCGGTTATGCTCTGTCTCTTGCAGTTTGGAGTTTTGCCGCTATCGGTCATGCGTTCGCTTCAAGCACGCTTGGGTTTATGTTTGCAAGAGGCACATTGGGATTAAGCGAATCCGGTAACTTTCCCGCCGCGATTAAAACGGTTGCGGAATGGTTTCCCAAAAAAGAAAGAGCGCTTGCAACAGGTCTATTTAACTCCGGCTCTAACGTCGGCGCAATTGTAGCTCCGCTTACTGTTCCTTTAATTGCGGTTACAATGGGATGGCAGTGGGCTTTCATCCTTACCGGCGTTGTCGGTTTGATCTGGCTTTTATTCTGGTTCATTGTTTACGATTCTCCCGATAAACATAAAAAACTATCCAAAGAAGAATATGAATATATTCACAGCGATAAAGATGAAACCGCATCGAACGAAGTAAAAGAAAAAGTCAGCTGGTTCCAACTTTTAACTTACAGGCAAACATGGGCATTTGTTTTCGGCAAAGGCCTTACAGATCCGGTTTGGTGGTTTTATCTTTTCTGGCTTCCGTCGTTTTTAAATAAGCAGTACGGAATGACCAAGACCGACCTTGCGCTGCCGATTGCTTTAGTTTATACAATGACAACCTTCGGAAGTATTTTCGGCGGATGGCTTTCGGGATATTTTATTGGAAAGGGCTGGCCGGTTTATAAAGCGCGCAGAACAGCCATGTTAATTTTTGCTCTCCTTGTATTGCCGGTTGTTTTAGCTCAAGCTTTAGGGGCTTATAGTCATTGGTATGCTATTCTTATAATCGGGCTGGCCGCTTCCGCGCATCAAGCTTGGTCCGCAAATATTTTTACAACCGCATCGGATATGTTTCCCAAGAAAGCAGTCGCTTCGGTTACCGGAATCGGAGGAATGGCCGGCGCTGTAGGCGGAATTATAATTGCATGGATTGCCGGTTTGCTTCTCGATCACTTCAAAGCGTTAAACAATATTGAAATGGGTTACTACATTATGTTCATCATTTGCGGCTCGGCTTATTTAGTCGCCTGGGTAGTTATGAATTTGCTCGCGCCTAAAATGAAACGTGTTGAGTTATAACCTTAGAATTACTTTGGGATAAATATGAAAGACATTTTTATTAAAGAAAATTTTCTATTGTCGAACAAAACTTCCGAGCGGCTTTACTTTGACTACTCAAAGGATCAGCCGATTATCGATTATCACTGCCATCTTCCGGTTCAGGAAATAGCGGAGGATAAGAAGTTCGATAATATCACCCGTGTGTGGCTCAACGGCGATCATTATAAATGGAGAGCTATGAGAGCCAACGGTATTAACGAAAAATATATTACCGGCGACGCCGACGACAAAGATAAATTTTTCAAATGGGCTCAAACGGTTCCTTATACAATAAAGAATCCGTTGTATCACTGGACGCACCTGGAACTGAAAAGGCCTTTTGGAATTTCCGACCGGCTTTTAAATCTGGAAACGGCAGAAAGTATTTGGAATGACTGCAATTCCATGCTTGCTAAAGATGAATTCTCCGCACGGGGAATAATCAAGCAGATGAATGTTGAAGTTGTTTGCACCACCGACGATCCCGTTGACACGCTTGAGTATCATAAAGTAATAAAGCAAAATCCTTTCGGTGCGAAAGTAATACCTGCTTTTCGCCCGGATAAGGCGATGGCGGTTGAAGATTTAACCGACTTTCACAAATGGCTTGCAAAACTTCAAACGGCTTCCGGCATTTCCGTAACCGGCTTCGATAAGTATATCGAAGCTATACACAAGCGTCACACTTACTTTCACGAAAACGGCTGCCGCTTATCCGACCATGGAATTGAAACCGCCTACGCCGAAGATTATACTTCCCAAGAAATAAATTCCGTTTTCCAAAAGATTCTTTCTAAAAAGGAATTGAATGCAAGCGAAGTGTTGAAATTTAAATCCGCAATGATGTACGAGTTTGGCATTATGGATTATGAAAGGGGATGGGTTCAGCAGCTTCACATGGGCGCTCTTAGGAATAACAACACAAGAATGTTTCGCACCCTGGGCGCCGATACCGGAGTCGATTCGATCGGCGATTTTGAAATTGCCAAACCGCTTTCAAAATTTTTAAACCGGCTTGACGACGAAAATAAATTGGCAAAGACGATCCTGTACAATCTTAATCCGCGCGACAATGAATTGATTGCCACCATGATCGGAAATTTTCAAGACGGAACCGTTATCGGCAAGCTTCAATATGGAAGCGCGTGGTGGTTCTTAGATCAGAAAAGCGGAATGGAAAACCAGATAGACGCGCTTTCAAATATGGGTTTGCTCAGCAGGTTCATTGGTATGTTAACAGATTCTCGCAGTTTTCTATCTTATCCGCGCCACGAATATTTCAGAAGAATCCTTTGCAATGTTCTTGGCGACGAAATGGAAAGAGGATTGATTCCAAATGATGTCAATCTAATTGGTAATATGGTTGCGGATATAAGTTATAGAAACGCAAGATCATATTTCGATTTTTGGAACAGTTGAGGTCTCAACCCCGAGAAAAATTTTTCTGGTTGAACTTAGCGGTTAACTTTATCGGAAACTAAATCGATTAATTTTTGTATTTTTTCCATGCAGGAAAAATGGAACTATGAGAACCAAACAAATTACGTTAAATGATATTGCGAACAGACTGAACGTTTCAACCGTAACGGTATCCAAGGCATTGCGCGGCCATCCGGATATTTCTCCCGAAACGACAAAGCTGGTTAAAAAGCTTGCCGATGAAATGGGCTACTCGCCTAACTTTATGGCAAGAAATCTTTCTGCCAGAAAATCCAACACTATCGGCCTGGTAGTTCCCAAAATAGCCCATCATTTTTTTAGTTCTCTAATTGAACACGTTTACGATCTGGCGTTTCAAAATAATTATGAAATAATTCTTACCGTGTCGCAAGAAAATTCCGAGAAAGAGTTAAAGCATATTCAAACGCTTCTTTCCATGCGGGTGGACGGTATAGTAGTTTCAATTTCGCAGCAGACTACCAACTTTGATGTTTTTGAAACGGTCCGCAGCAGGGAAATTCCTCTTGTGTTTGTGGATCGTTTTCCGGAGATGTCAAATGTTAACACCGTAACTGTTGACGACCGCGGCGGCGCTTACAAAGCAGTTCAGCACGCGGCATCGCTTGGGTATAAAAATATCGCACTGTTTGCCGGAAATACTAAAATCAATATCGGTCGAGACCGGCTCAACGGATTCCGGTTAGGAATGGCGGATAACAATCTTGAAATAAATCCCGAGTGGATATTGGAAGGCGAGTTCGGCGAAAAAAGCGGTTACGATTCTTTTATGAAACTATATAAAGCTCACAAACTGCCGGATCTTATAATTGCGGTTACTTATCCAGTTGCGCTGGGTGTTTATACTGCGGCTAATGAAGTGCGTCTTAAAATTCCAAAAGACATAGACATTATATGCTTCGGTAATTCGCAGGTGCAAAATTTTCTTTCTCCGCCGTTAAGCTGTATTAATCAGCCGACTGACGAACTCGCTGCTCAGTCCATCAAAGTATTATTGGACAATATTGAAAACAAAGACGGCTTTGTTCCCAAACATATTGTTATTGACACAAACTTAATTTTGCGCGGTACATGCATAAAGTATAACCGGGCATAATGCGTTATCAAATTTTCCGCTCTCTCACTGAAAAGATTTTCTTCATTTCGAAACTTTAATACAGGTATACCATGAAAAGAATGTTGCCAAATTTATTTGAGAAAAATTTTTATTCACTAATTTGGATATCCCTAATATTTGTTTTTACCGGGTCTCAACTTTTTTATTGCAAAGACGAGGGCGGAAAGAACACCAAAAGCGGGTGGGCGCAATTGCCTGCCATTCTTAAAAATATTAAGCCCCCCGTCTTTCCAAATAAAGAATTTAAGATAACGGATTTCGGTGCGACTGCAGGTGAAAATTCCGACAGCAAACCCGCTATAGATAAAGCAATATCCAAGTGCAATGAAGCCGGCGGCGGCAGGGTTATTATTCCTAAAGGAATCTATTTTGTAAATGGCCCCATCCATTTGAAAAGCAATGTAGAGCTTCACCTTGAAGATGGAGCCGTTGTAAAATTCAGTACCAATCCCGATGATTACCTGCCCGTTGTCTTTACTCGCTGGGAGGGGATGGAGTGTTATAATTACTCGGCGCTAATCTATGCTTACGGTCAAAAAAATATTGCGGTAACAGGTAAAGGAACATTCGACGGACAGGCAAGCAGCAGTAATTGGTGGGCATGGAAAGGAAGTAAGGAATTCGGATGGGAAAAAAATATGCCGAGCCAAAAAGATAGTTCAGGCAGACCGCTCCTGGTAAAAATGAATAATGAAAATGTTCCGGTAGAAAAAAGAATTTTCGGAGCCGGCAGATATCTTCGTCCTAACTTTGTGCAGTTTTACAAATGCGAAAACATTCTTTTGAAAGATGTAACGTTTCTCAATTCTCCGATGTGGGTTTTAAATCCCGTTCTCTCGCAAAACATTTCTATTATAAACGTATCAACAATTGGAACCGGCCCAAACACAGACGGCTGCGATCCCTCTTCCTGCAAAAATGTTTTAATCAAAAACTGCAAGTTTAAAAACGGCGACGATTGTATTGCTATTAAATCCGGCAGAAACAACGACGGCAGAAGAATAGGCGTCCCCAGCGAGAATATCGTGATTCAAGGCTGCAAAATGGAAGACGGCCACGGCGGTGTTACCATCGGAAGCGAAATTTCCGGCGGCTGCAAAAATGTTTTTGCGGAAAACTGCAAAATGGATTCGCCAAATCTGGATAGGGCAATAAGACTAAAATCCAATACTTATAGAGGCGGTCTTATTGAGAATGTTTTTATCCGAAATATAAAAATCGGCGAGGTTAAAACCGTGGCTCACTTCGATATGAAATATGAACCTGCCGAAGGAAGTAACGGGGGCTTTCTCCCGGTCTGGCGCAACATCGAAATTGAAAACGTAAGCAGTACTAACAGTCATCAAGCATTTTATTTCGTCGGCCTGGATAATTCTAAAATTCATAATATTAACATAAAGAATTGCAATTTCAGGGAAGTCAAAGAAGCCTCGGAAATTGAAAACGTTGATAAATTAAAGACGGAAAATGTCTTTATCAATGGTAAATTATTCAAGGAAGAGAAAAATTAGTTATGGTTATACCTTGAATTCGTATTCCATTAAAATATGACTTGACAAGAGAATATTTTTTTGTAACCTTAGTAACCGATAAAGTTATCAATTAAGTTTAGCAGTAATGTCGGTATTTTATTCCATAAAATTAAATGTGGAATGCGGCATAGAGTAGGGAATGTTAAAATTTATTTCAATAATGATAATTCCATGTAATAATCTGTTTAACAAAAATGAGGCACACAATGAAAAAAACACATACTATTTTTATCCTAGTGGTAACCCTTTTTCTAGGAACGGCAAACCTGTTTGCGCAAACCAGCGCCGTTGTTAATTGGCAGTTAGTTGGCGATAGACAAGCTACTATCACCGGCAATGTTGATGCAGATTCCGTCTTGGGATTTGGCGGATTAACCGTGAAGACTTACAATACTTCATCGGTATTGCCTGGTCCGCTCGGTCCAAATCAATCTCAGTGGTATTTAGGAAAAGATGCAAGCGGTAAACAATACAGCTGGCCTTTAAATAATACCGACGACCAGATAGACAGTTTATATGTTGAGTTCGTTGTTTCCCCTAAAGCCGGTTATGATCTTACTGTAGACAGTGTTAAGGGATGGATTGGCGGTATGGGTACCAATAACATGAGAGCCAACGTTTATTTTGGCGGTACTGATACTGCATTTGCAACACTCCAGCAGCTTAACACCAGCATTTTTATGTTAAAACAATTCAGCTATTACACCTCTAATCCAATGGATACGGCTTACGCCTACGGTGTAAACTTCACAGTTAAGAACGGCGAGAAATTTCGATTTAGGATTTATCCCTGGTACAAAAGTTCTTCGGCGTCAAATTCAAAATATTTTCTGATGCAAAACGTTTCAATTTCCGGAACGACAACGCCTGCGACTTCAGTTGAATCTGTTGATCAAATACCAACTGAATTTTCATTGGCCCAGAATTATCCAAATCCGTTTAACCCTTCGACTAATATTTCTTATTCCTTGAATAAAGCAGGCATGACTAAACTAACCGTCTATAATATTATTGGTCAAGAAATAACAACTTTGGTTAACGACTACAAAAATGCAGGTAATTACAGTGTTACATTTAACGCAACCAACCTGCCTTCCGGTATGTATATTTACCGCTTGATTAGCGGCGAACAAAGCATGACGAGAAAAATGCTGCTGATTAAGTAATATTCCAAAAAGGTTTTTTCCCGATTCAACCTTGATTTAGAGAGCGCTCTTTCTTAATGATTTGCTGTTTAAGAAAGAGTGCCTCTATTATTAATACTTTATAAAAGATTTATTCCATGCGGATATTTTAACAAATTTTATTTTTTGTAAATATTTTATGTACCAACCGAATAATAAATTCTTTCCCAAATTTATCAAGTTGCATCGAGAGTTATGTATAATTGTTCGGCGTTGTTTTCATCCGGAATTTTATTAACAGGATGGAAATTTTAGGCGATGGTACGCTTAGCATGAAAGTGGTGTAACCGTTAAAATTTTTCAACTGGGAATATGAATTTACATATCATCAAAAACAGAAACGAAATGCAAATAAAATTTAACAGAACATTTTTTTATTTATTGATTGGCGTAGCAATCGGTATTTTTTCATCAACAACTACTAAGGCGCAATTGGTTGCCTTTCCCGGCGCGGAAGGATACGGACGTTATACAACCGGCGGCCGCGGCGGCGCCGTATATGAAGTTACAAATCTTAAAGACGACGGAAGCATAGGCAGTTTAAGATGGGCCGTTAATCAATCCGGTAAAAGAACAATTGTTTTTAAAGTCTCCGGTAATATACCGTTGAAGGATTATTTAAAGATAAGTAAAGGTGATGTAACAATAGCCGGTCAAACTGCTCCTGGCGATGGAATTTGTTTAAGCAACTACACACTTTCTGTTCAGGCAAATAAAGTTATTATTAGGTTCATACGCAGCCGGTTGGGTGATACAACAATTGTTCGTGATTCCTCCGGCAAACCGAAGCTTAATTCTCTCGGTTTACCGCTTCATGTAGAAGACGATGCTGCGCATGGTATGGGAACCTACAGCAATATAATTATTGATCATTGTTCCTTCAGCTGGTCAATTGATGAAGCCGCGAGCTTCTACGATAATAATAATTTCACAATGCAGTGGTGCATTATCAGCGAAAGTCTTTATCGTTCATATCATTCAAAAGGAAACCACGGCTACGGAGGAATATGGGGTGGGATGGGCGCTACGTTTCATCATAATCTTTTGGCGCACAATTCCAGCCGGAACCCCCGCTTCTGCGGTGCGCGTTATCATCAGTCAACCGCATCAACCGAAGTTGTTGACCTTGTAAACAATGTAATTTATAACTGGGGTTTCAACAGCGTTTATGGCGGCGAGCTCGGAAGTCAAAATGTTCGTCTTAATTATTACAAACCGGGTCCGGCAACAAAATCTTCTGTTCGCAACAGAATATTAAATCCAACAATAGACAGCGGAACAAATTCCGGCTTAGGTAAATTTTATGTCGCGGATAATTATGTGGATGGATCCCTTGAGACAACGGCAGATAACTGGGGCTTGGGAGTACAGGGAGTGAGCGATGCCCAGAAGACTCAAATAAAAGTAACAACCCCGTTTCCAATTGCGCCGCTTACAGAACAAACTCCCCAAGATGCGTACAATTCGGTTTTGCAATTTGTCGGCAATAATTATCCTAAACGTGATACAATTGATTCCAGGATTATAAATGAAACGAGGACCGGAACCGTGACTTACGGCGGTAAAGGATACCCGCTTGAACAAAACATGGATACATCCAAAGTATACGGAATAATTGATTCTCAAAGTCAAGTAGGGGGCTGGCCGGTTTTAAATTCAACAACACCACCCGTCGATTCCGACCACGATGGCATGCCGGACGATTGGGAAGTTGCGCACGGCCTCGATCCGAATAACCCTGCGGATAGAAATAATTTGGATTCGTCGGGATACACAATGCTCGAAGTTTATTTGAACGGCCTTGTAAGCAATAGTATTATTTCGTCAGTTAGAAATGAAACTGCCGTTCCGGATGATTTTCTGATCTCGGCTAATTTTCCCAACCCGTTTAACCCTGCTACTACAATTCAATATTCAATTCCGCACGGCGGAAATGTGAGAATAAAAATTTTCGATTCTATTGGAAAAGAAGTTAGAGAGTTATATTCAGGTTATATGAATGCCGGTACGCATAATGTAAGATGGAATTCGAAAGACAACAGCGGCAAAAATGCCGCATCCGGTGTATACATTTTTTCCATAACGTATAACGGGTTAATGAAAAGCATAAAATTGGTTTTACTCAAATAAATTTTTGCAATAACTTAAATCAATTATCTATTTAACAAGTTTTCATTTTATTACTAAAGAGGAGATTAAGATGCAAAAAGGATTTTACTTCCTAAAAAGAGTCTGCATCTTGCTGATTGTTTTTTTCTATATGTTTTCTGGAATATCAACTGCTCAAACAAGAAGCAGAATTGTCGGAACTGTGAAAGACTCTCAAACTCAAGAACCTTTAATCGGTACATCTGTAGTTGTTAAGGGGACTTATCTTGGCGCATCGACAGATCTTGACGGTAAATTTTTTATTGTGAACGTTCCGGTTGGTACTTATGATCTTACTGTTTCGATGTTGGGTTATAAAACCCAGCTGTTAAAAAACATAATGGTATCGGCGGATCGTGTTACTTCATTAGATATATCGCTCGACCCGACAACAATTCAAGGTGAGGAGGTGGTTGTTTCGGCCAAGAAGGATGAACTGCACAAAGAAGTTTCAAATACACAAATGGTTGTTACATCCACCCAGCTTCAGGAAGCAACAGGAGTTAGACAGATCAACGCGTTTTTGGAAAAGCTTCCGGGAGTATCAACAACAAACGGTTATCTAACAATTCGCGGCGGAAGCTCGGATCAAACCGGCGCTATGGTTAACGGATTATCTTATAATAATGCTGCGGTCGGCAATGCAGAAACAACCGTACCGTTAAGCGCTATCGATCAGGTTTCTTTACTTTCCGGCGGTTACAATGCAGAGTACGGAAACTTCAGATCAGGCTTAATTAACATTACAACTAAGAGCGGTACAAAGGATGGTTACCACGGAACGATAAATGTTTCGAAGGATAACGATCATCTAAGAAGATTCGGCGATTCGTTTTTCAGTCCGTACAATTCGTATCTCAATTCTTATCTTAATCCGAATGTCGCGTTTAATTCTTCGTCATCATTCGGCGGATGGATTAACGCTGCCAACAATTATAATAAGACGCACGCCGCCGCGCCGGCTACTCCGTTCGATATGTTCCTGCTTGCAAACTGGATGTTTACTACCGTACCAGATTACCAGGCAATTGATAATTTGTCGCCGGAGTTAAAAGCACAAATCGGTTATCACCCTGTATCCGACGACCAGAAAAAATTATTTGCAGATCATGCAAGGGTTGAGACCGGATCGGACTTTAATATTGATGCCGGCTTTGGCGGACCGATTCCGTTTTTCAGCAAGGAACTGGGAGACGCAACTTTTTACATTTCGAACAATTCAATTGAACAGCATTACGTAATGCCGGTTACTCTTGCAAGTCAAAAAGTTTATACAACGCTTGGCACTATTAAATCGAATCCGATTCCGAATCTTTCCATCACCTATAATATTTTATGGAAACGCCAGTTGGGTATTAGTCCGGTTAGGCCGGCATTCGGCGATGCGCCAGATGCAAGCAATGCAGGCGGATTTATGCCGGCGGACAATATAAAATATATTTATCAGAGTAATGAAAGTACTAATCCAACACCGGACCGCGCATACTGGTACGATCCTACTTTTTATCCTTTGCTCGACCAGACCACTTTAATGAACGGTATTTCGATTAACCACGTATTAAGTCCTACAACTTTTTGGCAGTTTACTTTAAGCTACTTAACAATTAAAGATCATACGCCGACCGGCGACAACAGGGACACATCTTATGTTACAAGTTTCGGTCCTTTCGATGTTGATCAAATGCCGTACGGAAAACTTCAGTTCGCGCCGACTCATTCTGTTGACGGATACAAATGGGCCAGCATGGATAATGTTTTTGGTACGAACCAAAGATTCAGAGGCAAAGAAGGCGACCTTTACGATAATTCGAAAGTTGAGCAACTCGCCGCAAAATTGGAAATCGCTTCACAGATTGGAGAACACAATTACGTTAAGGGCGGCATAGAATATAATTATATTCATCTTAAGCATGATTACTGGGAGAAATGGAATAACAACGCTTACAATACGTACGAATTCAATTACGATAGAACTCCCAGCCAGACAGGTTTTTATCTTCAGGATCAAATTACGTACGGTGAAATTGTTGCCAATATCGGTTTAAGAGGAGACTATTATTACGGCGGTGGCGGAAAGTGGCCATCGAGCGATTCGCTTTACAGTTCTCAATTTTTGCCGCCTGCAAAAAATCCGAATGCCGATTCTTTGTACGCGCTTCTCGCATCCAGAATCTCCGGCATCTGGCAGCAATGGAATCAATACGACGCTACTCATCCGGGTTTCCTACAACCGATTAAAAATTATTTAACGCTTAGTCCCAGAATAGGCGTTTCATTTCCGGTAACGGCAAATTCTAAATTTTATTTTAACTACGGTCACTTTAGATCTAACCCGCCGTATTACACAATGTACCAGTTAAGATACAGGTATACTAAGAACGGAATTTATAACATGCCGGATCCGAATCTTGAACCTCCCAAAACAATTCAGTATGAGCTGGGTATGGCAATTAATTTTTATGAAAGCATGATGCTTCAAATTTCCGGTTACTATAAAGATGTAACCGGAGAAGCAGGGCCAATAGTTTATATAAATTCCAACGGAAGTCTGAATTACAGGAAACAGACAAACAATCAATACGATGATATACAGGGCTTGGAAATAAGTTTGACCAAGAATGATAATACATGGCTCAACGGCTGGATTAATTTTAATTACATGCTTTCGCGTTCCGGCACACTCGGATTAAACCAGGTGCAGGAAGGCCAGGTAGAATTTTTAGACGACAATTACTACCATCCAAGCAACAGGGTGCTTCCTTTGCCCGCGATTAACGCGAACATTACATTTAAATCTCCGGACGATTGGGGACCGGAAATTCTTGGAGTAAAACCGTTGAGCGGCTGGAATATTTCGTTCTTTGCCAAATATAAAGCGGGAGATTATTTCAACGCTGACGACTGGAATCCGCTCAACCTTAAATATGTCAGCGATCTTTTAGAATGGCCGGATTATTTTATGCTCGATTTGAAAGTATCAAAATCGTTTAACATTGCCGGTTTAAGCGCGTCATTCTTTTTGGACATCAACAACGTTCTTAATTTGAAAGTCAATCAGATGTCTACAGGGTATCCTTTTGCGGGCGGAATCGGAGGTCAGGATTTCAATAACTACATGGCTTCGCTTCATCTTTCAATGTACAACTCGCCGCTTTACGATCAGCTAAGAACTCAATTTCCCGGTTTGTATGTCGCCGGAAACGATAAAGTTGGCGATTTGAAATCCGATTCGAAACCATACATCAATAATCCAGATAATGATTTCTTCCTTTTCGGCCAACCGAGAGATATTTGGTTTGGCGTTCGGGTCGATTTTTAAATTTTTCAGAGTTGAAATAAGAATTAAAAACGGAGATATAAATGAAATTTGATAAACGAAATTGGAAAATGAATCCGCGTCTAAAAGTATTGCTGCCTGTAATTTTGTTCTTGGCGTTAGTACCTGTGCAGACAATGAACGCGCAAAATGTTGCCTACTTTATGCTCGGGCGGTTTTGGACCGGCATGGTCGATCTTGGCACAAGTACTACCTGGACCCCGCCGTTATTTTATCCGAACGACTACGATATTTTATTCAACAGAATGCAAACTACAAACGCGCATACTGGAAGCGGCTTTACAATTGGCACCGCGCGTTTTTTTGATAATTATAAAGTCGGAACAACAGATACAACAGTTCACGAACGCGGCAGTGTTTACGGATTGGTTGGACAGAATTATCCCAAGCCGTTTAATTCTGGAGTAATTAAAACTCCTCTTTCAAGTTACTGCAGATATTCCTATACGGTTGATACCGTAGATACAAAAGTAGTAAACCTGGTTAAGGATACTAAGACAACATACAACGCTCCCGCCTTAAGATTTCCGAACGGTATTACTTGCGATCAAATTGCGGAGGTTACGAATAATTACATCTATGATATTAGCGTTAGAAGACGGGCGATGGGATGGTCTCAAAACTTCAACAACAATTATGTGATCTACGATCTTGAGTTCACAAATTTCGGCACACAAAGTTACGATAGTTTGTACATAATGATGACTGGCAATATGTATAACGTGTTTTTTTCGAATGGAAGCAATCCGCAGCCGTCGAGTCAGAATCAATTCCGCAATACTTTTACATGGCAGCATTATCACGGCGGAAGAGTTGAAGACACAACTAATACATTCATGAATTATCGCGGAATATCCGTGCCTAAAAATTTACGTGTGTATTATGAATACGGTGCGGACGATCCGCAGGTTTCCGGAGATCAAATGGGCGCTCCCGCAGAACCGGCACAGAGAGGAAGACTAACCGGCTACTTGATGGATTTCTATACGATTCTTCATGCATCGGGTCAGCCGTACACAAATGCCGCCGATGATAAAGATGATTTTCTGCAGCCAAGAATTACTTACATGGGAAACGACCAAAAAATTTCTTCGTCGTATCAATCCGGAGATGATCCGTACGGAAGTTCAAATTACTGGGCGATGAGAGGAGATTACATTGCTAAGAATCCTGAAAATAAAATTAAAGGCAATCCATTCCCCGGAACAATTCACGGCTTAAACAGCGACGAAATTGGAACTCCGGATTTTACTAATTACCCAGCCGGTACATACACAAGCAACCAGGCTTTAATGCACTCCGTATTCGGACCTTACAAATTTGAGCCCGGTCAGAAAATACACATTGTTTATGCTTCCGGTGTTGCGGGTATAGATGAAAAGACAGCTAAAGAAGTCGGCAACAAATGGATGAACGGAACATTGACCGATCCGCCGCAAAGTTTAAATATGCCGGATTGGGATCCTAACACAGGTCTGTTCCCGACGGAGTTTGCTTTTCCGGCAGATGCAAAACCGGTTGATAAAATTAAAGATAGATGGATAAGCTTGGGCATCGATTCGGTTTTCTTATCGGCTTACAGGGCAAAGTGGAATTACGATCACAACTATCAAATACCAATTGCTCCTCCTCCGCCGTTGAGTATTTCAACAACAGCATATTCCAACAGAATCGAAGTTGGCTGGAGCGATGCTGCTGCAGAAAAGCTGTCTAACTTTGCCGGCTACAGAATTATGAGAAGAATATCCCGCAGCGATACCGTATTCTATGAAACGGTTTTTGATACAACCGGCGATTACAAAGGCAGCTATCATGTGTTTAAAGATATGGGCATAAGAACTGGCGCGAGCTATTCATATTATGTTCAATCGAAAGCTTTGATAGATCCGTTCGATCAGAAAGCTGATCCTACCACAAGAGGAAAAATAATTTATAGCGGACGGCTTTATGTTCAAGATAATTCCGGCGGAGCTTCTTCAGTTTATCCTCCAATGCCGCCGCAGGATGATTTATCCAAGATCCGTGTAGTGCCCAATCCGTATAACATAGCGGATCCGATAGTAAGCAATTCGGCTGTGTACGGTTCAGAATCGCAAGGACGTTTAATATTTTTTGTGAATCTTCCGCCTCAATGCACAATTAAGATATTTACGGAAAACGGCGACTTGATTAAGACTATCAATCACGTCAGTTTGGCATCGCCCAGCGGCTCGGAGAAATGGACATTGATGACGGAAAGCAACCAGGTGATAAGCAGCGGTATTTACATTGCTGTAATTCAGACTCCGAGCGGCGCTGTTTCTTACCAAAAATTTATTGTCGTTCGATAATTCAAAAGAGGAGAATTTGATGATGAAACATATAAAATTAATTTTGACGGTTTTTATCGGACTGACATTGGCGGCACAAACTTACGGACAGGTTGGTCTAAGCAAGCTGGCGCAGAGCACAATGAATTTTCTGCTTGTCGGAACTTCGCCTAAAGCCAGCGGTATGGGTGAAGCGTTTACTACAGTAGGTACCGGTGCCGAAAGTATGTTTTATAATCCGGCCGGTATTGTAGAAACTCAAAAGACTTTCGACATTACCGTTGATTATACTCAGTGGATTGCGGATATAAAATATCTGAGCAGCGGCGTGGTTTACAATATGGGCAACATGGGAGCCGTTGGCTTAAGTTTTATGACCGTTGACTACGGCACAATCTACGCAACAAGATTGGACCCTTCGCAAATTTCCGCGAGCGGAAACGTAGTCGGTTATATTGATGACGGACCAATGTCCAACGTTGGCGCCTACTCAATCGGATTGTCCTATTCAAAAGCTATAAGCACGCAGTTTTTAATTGGCGGTACAATGAAACTCGTCGGCCAGAATTTGGGACAAAATATTTTCGATGACGGATCGATTCATAAAAACGACGCGAAAAAATTGGCCTTCGATGCCGGTATAAAATATCTAACCGAGTGGAAACATTTTTCTTTCGGAATGTCGATAAGAAATTTTTCTTCGAACATTAGAAGAGAACAAGCGGATGAACAGCTTCCCCTTACATTTACGATGGGCGGCGCAATAAGCATAAGCGACTTTATGGATACCGCTTTCGGCAAGGATCATAATTTAATTTTCGCCGTCGACTTTGTTCACTCAAACAGTTATTCGGAAAGAATGAATCTCGGAATGGAATATAAATACCTAAACATGGTTGCGTTGAGAGCCGGTTACCAGACAAATAGAGATGTGGCTTCGTGGTCTGCGGGTGTCGGCGTTAATACAACAATCTATGATTATGATGTCGAAGTCAATTACTCGTTTTCCAAAATGGATATCTTCGATAACGTAAACAGACTTTCTCTCAATTTCGCATTTTAATACGATAACAATTACTTTAGCGTGTAGCCGCAATCCGAGAAAGAAAATTTCCGGGTTGCGGCCGGTTTATTTTTCTATCTTCTACCCGGACGGCGCCTTTCAAAAAAAATTTGGTGGAACATGCGTAGAACTATTTTTCTTATCGTTTTAGTTTTTTTACCGGCAGAAATTAATTTTCAAGCTAAAGATTTTTCCGATGTTAAAACGGAAAGTAAACAAGTTAAAATTTCTTCGACTGCCCCTTGGTCGCAGAGAATTGCGGATTCATTTATACTTCGCCATCCGGCGGATATTATTAACGACAGCACTTACCATAACAAATGGACCTACGACCAGGGCGTTGTTCTGGAGGGACTTCAGCAATTGTGGAATCATACTCACAGCAAAAAATATTTCGACTATATTAAAACGAATATGGATCAGTACATATCCGGCGACGGCGGAATTAAAAAATATAAGTATTCCGAGTACACGTTGGATAACATAACTCCCGGGAGACAGCTTTTATTCCTTTATAAAAAAACAAAGGAAAACAAGTATAAGATTGCAGCCGATACTTTAAGAAAACAAATCAGCTTTCAACCGAGAACCAAGAGCGGCGGGTTCTGGCATAAAATGATTTATCCGCACCAAATGTGGCTCGACGGGCTTTACATGTGCGAACCTTTTTATGCCGAATATTCTCGGGTGTTTAACGAGCCGAAAAATTTTGAAGATATAATTCATCAGTTCGTTTTAATAGAAAAGAAAACGCGAGACCCCAAAACAGGACTTTTGTACCATGCGTGGGACGAAAGCAAACAGCAGAAATGGGCGGATTCCGTTACCGGCACTTCACACATTTTTTGGGGAAGGGCAATGGGATGGTACGCAATGGCGCTCGTAGATGTTCTCGATTTTATTCCGAGGAACAATCCGGGACGAAAGGAATTGATTACAATACTTCAAAATTTTTGCGATGCTCTTCTTAAATACCGCGATCCGCAGTCGAAGGTTTGGTTCCAGGTAGTCGATCAGTATGACAGAAAAGGAAATTTTCCGGAGTCGTCGGCCTCGTGCATGTTTACTTATACCTTTGCTAAAGCTGCTAATAAAGGTTACGTAAAAAAAGATTTTCTAAAACGCGCCAAAGAATCTTTCGATGGAATTATAAAAACTTTTGTAACTATTGATAAAGACGGATACGTGAATCTGAACAAAACGGTTGACGGAATCGGTCTTGGCGGAAATCCATACCGTGACGGAAGCTTTGAGTACTATACCGGCGTCAGGGTAAAATCTAACGATCTTAGAGCGCTCGGACCTTTTATTCTAAGCGCTCTTGAGTTGGAAAAAGCAAAGGTTCTTAAATAATGCTTTCCAAAAAAATATTACTTGTCGCATCGGCAATAAGTTTAGCGGCTTTAGTTCCCTCTCAAAATTTTTCCCAGAAAAAAATTAATGCTGGGGTCGGCAGTAAATCCTGCCCGGTGTGGAATCCAGATAACGGCGACGGTACATACAGGAACCCGATTATCTTCGCGGATTATTCTGATCCTGATGTGATACGCAGCGGCAGCGATTACTTTTTAGTCTCTTCAAGTTTTGTAAATACTCCCGGCTTACCCGTTCTTCACTCTAAAGATTTGGTCAATTGGAAAATCGTAAATCATGTAACGGAAAATATTCCTTACGGTGATTTTAAATTTCCGATGCACGGCAACGGAATTTGGGCGCCAAGCATCCGCTTTCACAACGGCGAGTATTTTGTTTTTTACGGCGACCCCGACTATGGAATTTTTATGTCCAAGACAAAAAATCCGTTCGGCAAATGGGAGCCGCTCAAACTTGTGAAAGCAGCCAAAGGATGGATCGATCCGTGTCCCTTCTGGGATGACGGCGGCAACGCATACTTGGTTCATGCCTGGGCTAAAAGCAGATCCGGCATTAAAAGCAAATTAACAATTAATAAGTTATCCGAAGACGGCTTGCAAATTTTGGATGAGGGAGTTCTTGTATACGACGGCACCGAAAAAAATCCAACAATAGAAGGACCGAAACTTTGTAAGCAAAACGGTTACTATTATATTTTTGCGCCGGCAGGGGGAGTCACCGGCGGATGGCAAACCGTACTCCGATCAAAAAATATTTACGGCCCTTATGAAGAAAAAGTTGTTCTTGAACAGGGAAAGACCGGCATTAATGGTCCGCACCAGGGCGCGTGGGTACAAACGCAAACTGGCGAATCCTGGTTTGTTCATTTTCAGGACAGAGATGCTTACGGCCGAATAATTCTTCTTGAGCCGATGAAATGGATCGACGGCTGGCCTGTGATCGGTGTTGATAACAACGGTAATGGAATCGGCGAACCGGTTTTAAATTTCAGGAAACCCAATACCGGAAATTTTACCGGCATCCAGATGCCGCAGACAAGCGACGAGTTTGATTCATCACAACTCGGGTTGCAATGGCAGTGGGAAGCAAATCATTCCAACGATTGGTATTCCTTAACGGCTTCGAAAGGAAAATTAAGATTGTTTTCCGTTCCCTTGCTGAAAGACAGTTCGAACATTTATAATTTGCCTAATGTTCTTGGTCAAAAATTTCCCGCTCCCCAATTTACGGCGACAGCTAAATTAAATTTTAATCCGGTAAGCGATAAAGAAAAAGCAGGTATTGTTGTGCTAGGTAAAGACTATGCCGCACTCACAATCTCAAGATCAAACGATGGATTTGCATTAACCCAGTCGATTTGTTTGAATGCTTCCGGAGATGGTAAAGAAGAAACAACGGATTCAAAAAAAATTAATTCCAATTCTTTGTTCCTACGTATTTACGTTCGGGAGGGCGGTGTGTGTTCGTTCTGCTACAGTTTGAACGGAAAAATATTTGAGCCGATAGGAAAAGAATTTTTTGCGAAAAAAGGAATGTGGGTAGGTGCACGAATAGGAATTTTTTCAACGGCAGAAGCAGGCAGCAAGAAAACCGGTTACGCGGATTTTGACTGGTTCAGAATTTCCAAATAGAGATTTGAATAACAGCAGGTTTAAAATGAAAAATAAAAAATATTTTGCGACTCTTTCTTTGTTTATTGCTTCCGCCCTTCTCTTTTTGCATTTCGAGTTCGAGCCGAAGATTACGGTATATTTAATCGGCGATTCGACAATGTCGGATAAACCGCGGGACGATAATCCAGAGCACGGCTGGGGTCAGGTCTTTCCCAGTTTTTTCACCGACAAGATCGATATAGAGAATCACGCCAAAAACGGAAGAAGCACAAAAAGTTTTTACAACCAGGGCTTATGGAAAAATGTTTACGATAAATTAAAACCGGGCGACTACGTTTTTATTCAGTTCGGCCACAACGATTCCAAAATTTCCGATACGTCCCGATACGCCGAGCCGCATACGACCTATAAAAAATTTCTTGAGTTGTATGTAAACCAATCAAGAAGTAAAGGCGCAATTCCGGTTTTGATAACACCGGTTAACCGCCGCAAATTTGACGCCGGAGGAAAATTTGTCGATCAGCACGGAGATTATCCCGGCGTGGTTCGTCAGGTAGCCAAGGAGATGAATGTTCCGTTAATTGATCTTCACGCTAAGAGTCTAAAACTATTTTCAGAACTCGGTCCCGAAGGAACGAAGAAATTATTTCTCAACGGCGTTCCGCCCAATACTTACAAGGCAATGCCCAAAGGAAACGGCGACAACACACATTTTACATACGAAGGCGCTCTTGAAGTCGCTCAAATGGTTGTTGACGAAATTAAGGAATTGGATCTTCCGTTGGTCAAAATGTTAAACCCGAATTTTAAACCGTCGGATCTTGGCGCGGGTAAGGTTGTTGGTCTCGATTATTATTACAACCACGAACTAAAAAAAGATAAGGACGGAAAGACGGTTCAATTCCATTACATATGGGAGGATAAAGAAAACTCGGGCTTCTCGCGGCTCGGAAATATAATTGAAAATCTCGGCGCGAGAATTTACGAAGTTCACGACGCTCCATCGGAAAATGACCTGAATAATTTGAGCATCTATATCATAGTAGATCCGGATACACCGGCGGAAACACCTCAGCCGAATTATATTATGGATTCTTCAATAACAAAAATTGCCGATTGGGTTAATAAAGGAGGCGTGCTTGTTCTTATGGGCAATGATAAAGGCAATTGCGAGTTTGAACATCTCAACAGATTGGCGGAGAAATTCGGAATTCATTTCAACGAAGTAACGCGCAACAGAGTTGAAGGTAAAAATTACGATATGGGTAAATTCGATGCCTTTCCGAAGCATCCGCTTTTTGAAGGGCTAAAAAAAATTTATTTGAAGGAAATTTCTACGTTGACATTAAAAGCTCCAGCAGAACCGGTGTTAATTGATAAGGGCGACGTGATTATGGCTTCTTCCAGGTACGGAAAAGGTTTTGTGTTTGCCGTCGGCGATCCGTGGCTTTACAATGAATACGTTACTCACTGGCGGCTGCCGGAAGATTTTCAGAATTACGAAGCAGGAGAAAATTTGTTTAAATGGCTTCTAAGTAAAGCGAAAGTTGTTAAGAGATAATTTGCGGACAAAAAAAACTATGACCGGCAAAAAATTATCGGCATTAAAATTAGCCGTCTCGTTGTTGGTAATTGCGGCGGCAAGTTATGCCCAGTCGTCTTCGATTCTCCGTGACACGTCGTTTACAATCAACGGAACCGCGGCAAAAGTAACCATGCAGTATCCCTTTACCAAACTTGTCGATTCAAAAATTCCGAAAACGGTTATAAAATTTGGTAACGTTGTTTACGCATCATTAGGCGATAGGAAACTTCATCTCGATATTTTCAAGCCGAAGAGATATGCAGGATTGTTACCGGCTGTTGTAATAATACACGGCGGCGGCTGGCGTTCCGGAGATAGAAGTATGGAATGGCCGACAGCTATTCATCTTGCAGAGAAAGGATATGTAGCGGTAACGGTTGAATACCGACTCTCTCCTGAAGCAAAATATCCCGCATCGGTTTACGATTTGAAATCAGCCGTTAGATGGCTCCGTGCTAATGCGGGCAAATATAAAATTGATGCAGACAAAATTGCCGCTTCCGGTTGTTCCTCCGGCGGCGAACTTGCGGCTTTTATTGGCGTGACAAACAGCAATAAAAAATTTGCCGGCGGAAAAACCAATTCGAAATATTCGGCAGATGTTCAAGCGGTTATAGATATCGACGGTATATTGGATTTTACCGACCCTAACGAAAGTGGCAAGGATACAATCCTTTCCAAACCCTCCGCCGGTAAAGCATGGCTCGGCTATTCGTTCAAAGAGAATCCGGAAATATGGCGTGAAGCTTCCCCGATTAACTACGTGGATAAAAATTGCCCGCCTATTTGCTTTATCAACAGCTCGCTGCCTAGGTTTCATGCCGGACGAGATTCGGTTATCTCGATGCTGAACCGATTAAACATTTATTCGGAAGTTCATACGATTGCAAATACCCCGCACCCGTTTTGGCTTTTTCATCCGTGGTTCGATGAAACATTTAATTATATGGTAAAATTTTTAGACAGAATATTTAACAGAAAATAATTTCTAACGGAAAATCTTATGAAAAAGTTTTTGAGAAAAATTTTATTCCTAGCGGTTTTATGTTTATTGAATTCATTCTCTTCAACCATAATTGCACAACAGGTTTCTCAGGCCGAGATAAATTCCTACTTTGGTAAACTTCCTTTTGAGATGTTCCCGATAACACTGCCTTCCTTTCCGCAAAAATATTTTGATGTGAAAAATTACGGCGCGCTTAACGACGGTTTAACATTGAACACAAAAGCTTTTCAAAAAGCTATAGATGAATGTTCGAATTCCGGCGGAGGTTATGTTGTTGTTCCTTCCGGCTTTTGGTTAACCGGCCCAATTGAATTGAAGAATAACGTCAATCTGCATCTTGAGAGAGGAGCGATGATTGTATTTAGTTCCAACCACGAGGACTATCCGATAGTTAAGGTCGGCGGCAAAGTAGGATTTATGAACGCATTTCCCATTTCCGGCAAAGACCTGAATAACATTGCAATAACCGGCGAAGGTTTAATTAACGGAAACGGACAGACATGGCGCCCGGTCAAAAAATCAAAAATGAATTCCTCGCAGTGGAAAGGTCTGCTTAACTCCGGCGGGTACCTCACAAACAATAACGAAATGTGGTGGCCTACAAAAAAAGCTTCCGAAGCCGAATCATTTCTTGCTGAGAGAAGTTTGAAAAATTTTACAATCGATGATTTTGAAAAAATTAGAGATTACTACCGGCCGAATTTATTGAATCTGACAAACTGCAAAAACGTTTTGTTCGATGGTCCTACTTTTCAGAACTCGCCAAAATTTGCCATCTATATTACCAAGAGCGAAAACATTATCATCCGCGACGTGAAAATAAATAACGAGTGGTACGCGCAAAACGGCGACGGCATAGATTTGAGCGCATGCAAGAACGCATTAATTTACAAATGCACGGTTAATGCGGGGGACGACGGCATCTGCATGAAATCGAGCGGCAAGCACACGGACGGGCCCGAAATGAAAAATATTATAGTTGCGGATTGCGTTGTCTATCATGCTCATGGCGGGTTTGTTATAGGAAGCAATACCGACGGCGGAATTGAAAATGTTTATGTGACTAACTGCAATTTTGTCTGGTCGGATACCGGACTAAGATTTAAAAGCGGAATTAAAAACGGCGGATTGGTAAAGAATATTTTCATTAATAATATTTTGATGAAAGACATTGCCAACGAAGCGATCATCTTCGACCTAAACTACGAAGATAAAGGAGCGGCAAAAACTAAAGACAAAAAAACGGAAATGAAAATACCTCTCTTTACCGGTATTCATATCGACCGTTTAATTTGCGAAGGCGCCAAACAGGCCGTCTTGATAAACGATTTGCCGGATATTTCGGTGCGCGATATTGAGTTATCCAATTCTACAATTGTTGCGGATAGCGGGTTTGAATCGGTTAATGCCGAAAACATCAAACTTAAAAACGTGGTAATAAAATCGAATTCCGATTCTCAGTTCGCCATTAAAGACGGCAGAAATTTCGAATTTAATACTACGTCGTGCAATTCTGGTGCAAAATATTTTCTAAAACTCACCGGATCAAAAACAGAGAATATTAAATTGATCAATTCTAAAACCGACTGTTCAAAACAACCGTTTATATTCGAAGATGGGGCAAGCCAAAAAGCTCTGATTGTTAATTAATTTTTTTGAAGCCGGTTTCTGCGGCACATAAATTTTCCGAAATCGGCTGTATTTATTTTATGCAGAAATAAGATGGGCAAGAAATTTCCAACTGAAATTAGAAGTACAAAATTTAATCTGTCATCTTTCCTTTTCGATAAGAACTGTCTTTAATTTATAAACGAAGATGCTTTGGCGGCATAGACCAACCGGTAAAAGGCAGAATGTAGTTGCCCCTATCTACAGGACCGGCGTTTTGTATCAACCTTTTCGCAGCAAAAAAAATCATCATTTTAAAATTATATGAGCGCTATAACAGTTCGATTACACCAACTAGAGGAGGAGTGCCATTATGAAGAAACTTAATTCAATACTACTTATTTCACTTGCAATTATTCTGTTCTCGATGGAGGCGTTTGCGCAAAACAGCGCGTTTGTAGAATGGAAATGTGTGCCGCCGGATAGCCAGGCAGTATCCGCGGTTCAAGGCAACGTTATGGGTTTATCGCAAATTGGAAGTCCCGGTTTTGTTGTAAGATCATATTCTGGAACGGCTGCCGGACCTCTCGGAACAAATCAAAGATGGTGGCCTTACCAAAACGGCGCGGCTGTTTCCTGGGGCAATGAAACCGATCAAGTTAATACGCGTTACGTACAGTTTGCCGTAATACCAAAACCGAGTTTTAATTTTCACGCCGACTCTGTTTCAATGTACTTAAGCGGTGGCGGAACGAGCTCCATGCGTGCCAATATAAGTTATTCGGTAAAGTCCGATTTTTCTAATGCGACAAAATTAAATTCTTTACCTCTTGTTCTTGGCAATGGTTCCGATACATTATATGCATTTGCAATTAATGCAGACGTAAAAGACGGCGATACATTATTCGTTCGTGTTTATCCTTATTACACCGGCTCGCCGTCAACATCAAAATATCTTTATATTCAAGATGCAAAAATCGCGGGAACAACCAGGGGTATAACCTATCCCGCAACGGCTAGCTGGCCTCTAACAAATCCGGGTACAGGCGGAACAGGTTATGCCGCGACTACTACCGGTCAAGTAACGGCTCCTGACGAATACTTTAACAACACGGAGATCAATCAATACTCCGGCCCAAACAACAGTCAAAGAATCCGCATGGCAAATACAGGCAATACATGGCCGGCAGGACTTATGGATCAGATCGATACGGTGTTTGTTCAATTTTCCGTATCGCCAAAACCGGGATACACTTTTTATGCAAATACAGTTTCGCTCGATATGGGCGCAAAGAGTTCCAATACTTTTAAAGCTAATCTTTGGTATTCAACAGACCCGGATTTCAAGAACGCAACAAAATTAAATTACACCACAAGCGACACGAGCGGAAATAATTTTCTGAACTCTGTTAATCTTGAATCCTACAAATTCAATCTCAACGCGACGGTTAACTCGGGACAGACATTTTATTTTAGAGTGTATCCTTGGAATCAGGATGCGGCAGTGAAGTCCGGAAAATATTTATGCCTTCAAAATATTCTTATCGGCGGAGACGTTGAAGGTCATCCCGCTTCGGCGTCAATTACATGGGATGTGGACAAGACAAATATTCCTACCACAACAGGATCCATAATTGGAAGTAACGAAACTTACAGTAAACAATTGTATTTGTACGGATACTCAACATCTTATCCAACGATTGATGGTCAGAATGTTACTTCGGCAAGAATAACCACATCTGCTGATCCAAAAGGAAGCTGGCAAGCATCTACCGGTATTGTGAATGATTTTTATGTTCAGTATACAGTATCGCCAAAACACGGCGGAACATTTTATGCGGATTCCGTTTCCCTTCTTATCGGCTGTGAATTCACAAACAATCTGAGAGCGGCAGTTTATTATTCAAAGGATTCTACTTTTGCCACTAAGAATTTGCTGATACCGGACACTTCATTGACAAGCGCAAAATTAGTACCGGTGCATGCCAAATTAAATGAAACCGTTAATAGTGGAGAAACTTTGTATCTAAGAGTCTATCCTTACGATACTCAGGCCGATCCGCAGTGGAAACTTGTATTGCTGAATAATGTTCAGATTTTTGGTACCACGGTTGGAGTTACTGCCGATCCTCCTACGGTTACTACCGCAGATATCTCCGATATTTCTACGACGTTCGCAAAAAGCGGTGGAAATGTTTCAACAGACGGTGGCGCGACGGTTACGGCAAAAGGTGTATGCTGGAATACAACAGGCAACGCAACTATTACCGACGGCAAGACAAATGACGGAACAGGATCGGGATCTTATGTTAGCATAATCACCGGATTAACTGCGGGCGCGAAATATTATCTACGTGCTTATGCAACCAACGAGGCAGGAACTGCCTATGGTAATGAAGTTACTTTTGCAACTCTCGACTCCACTACCGTTCCTACAGTTACGACGACGACTGTTTCAAGTATAATGGTTAAAACGGCGTTGTCTGGCGGAACAGTTACATCGTGGGGCGGAGATACAGTGAAAGTAAAAGGTGTATGCTGGAATACAAAAGGTAACCCAACAGTAACTGACAGCAAAACTGAAAATGGGAACGGGCTCGGTGCATTTACGAGCACTCTTTATCCACTTGCTGCAAATACTACATATTATGTTCGTGCATACGCCGCAAACAGTAAAGGTACCGGGTATGGTCTTGTTGACACATTTAAAACTCAATCCCCGGCTCCCACTGTTAAAAAGATAGTTGCTAAAGACGGAAGCGGCGATTATACTTCGGTGCAAGCTGCCTTCAACGATGTACCAGATTTTTATACCGGCTCATATTTTATAATCGTTAAGAAAGGCACTTATTATGAAAAGCTTTTACTGTCGGCAAATAAAACAAATGTAATTTTATACGGTGAAGATCGCGACAATACAATTTTAACATACGATGATTATGCCGGGAAGAATAATCTAGGTACTTCCGGTTCTTACAGTGTCGGGATTGATGCGGATGATTTTTCCGCATACAATATAACTTTCAGAAATACAATTGTTAACGATAACTCCCATCCTGGCGGAAACGAGCAAGCTGTTGCTTTGAGAGTTAACGGCGATAGGCAACAGTATTACAACTGTAAATTGTTGGGATATCAGGATACATATTACACATGGGGAGGACGCGGTACCGGCAGAACCTACATGAGGAACTGTTACATAGAAGGATCTGTAGATTTTATTTTCGGAAGAAATATTGTTGTGTTCGATAGCTGTGAAATACATATCAATAGAAACGGCGGTACACTAACTGCGGCCAGCACAGATGCCGAGTCTAAGTTCGGTTATGTATTTCTGAATAATAAAATCACTGCCGATTCAGTTGGGTTCGACGGCATACCGATTACTTCGTTCCTGCTTGGAAGACCATGGCAGGCTAGTCCTAGAACTGTCTTTATAAAATGCGACGAGCCAATTTCACTTAATCCAGCCGGTTGGTCTACCTGGAATGTTGCACCGGGACTTTACGCAGAATACAAATGCACGGGACTTGGCTCAGGTAAATCGGGTCGACTTACATCTATTTCCAGACAATTGACCGATGCGGAAGCGGCAACATACACAATAGAAAATATCTTCTCTAAGAATTCTAATCCGAATTTCGGATACGATTGGATGCCGGATAAATCATTTATCACCTCGGTAGAAGAAACCGGTTCTGAAAAACAAATCCCTAAGGATTATGAACTGAATCAAAATTATCCTAATCCTTTTAATCCGTCCACTAAGATTAGATATTCAATTCCTCAAACTTGTCGTGTATCGATTAATATCTACAACATTCTTGGTGAAACAGTTACAACCCTAGTTGATAACGAACAAGCGCCCGGCAGGTATGAAGTAAATTTCAATGCAAGTAATTTAGCTAGTGGAATCTATTTCTATAGAATCAAAGCCGGGAATTATATTCAAGCAAAAAAAATGATGCTTCTCAAGTAGTTAGCATTAGCTATTACATAGTATATATTTTAGGAATCATAAAACACCCGGTATTGAATAAATAGCCGGGTGTTTTTTTTGCACAAAGTTAACTTTCTATTTTGCTCCAAAAAGTTTGCATGGAGGAGATACATCGAATTTTACAACGATGTTTTTGCTTTTGTATAATTCTATTTTGAATCCGCCGCAGGGAAAGTAAATCGACTATAAAATAATTAAACCGGAGATGGAATAATTGAACCATAAATTTTTTGAATAAAAGCATCTATCAATCAAAAAATGGGTATCGGTATTAAAATTACAGAAATAATTTTCTAGATTATTCTTCAGATCTAGGCATGTTAGTTTAGAATCATTCCTTGTTGAGATTTTTGAATATCTTTTATTTCAAATGTTACGAAAGCAGCAGCCAAAGATTTCAATTCTCGTAACATACTAAATGAAGTCTCCGACGCCCCTCCGTTTTGCTGACAAGTATTTTGATTAGAGTTAAAGCTAATTTATAACTTGACTATTAAGAAAATTCTTCCCAAATTGAGTTAAGCGTTAAAGTAAACGGTTAAATAAAGGCGTTTTGAGTAAATAGAAATTCATTACAGTTAATCAACTTAAGTGAATTTGCATATTCTTTATGGATAACTAAAAAAGTCAAAGCTATCTTATAATACATTCTGGATTTTTCAAAAGACTTTAAGAACATAGATGGTCGGCATTATGTATCAAAGCGCCTTAACTGGAAATCATTCAAGCTAAAATTGTAGTTTAAAAAAATAATTGGATAACGATCATAAGATGTTTATAAAATTAAAAGTTTCAATAAAGGAGCATATTTATGAAAATAACTTTTCCAGTTAAATATCTGATAATTGGTTTGTTCTTACTTTCTTCGGCAATGTTTGGACAGGTTACGCTACAAGGTATTGTCGCCGATTCGGTAACACAGGAACCGCTGATAGGGGCCAGCGTTTTTATAGTTGGAACTTCTTTAGGAGCTGCTACCGACTTACAAGGGGAGTACAAAATTCCTAATATACCTGAAGGCACTTATAAGATAAGAGTATCTTACATTGGTTATCAGACAAAAACGGTTGAAGTTCCTCTTAAAGGAAATCGTTCCATCGAACTGTTTTTTCAATTATCGACCGGTGTAATTGAAGGGAAAACAATTGTTGTTACTTCTCAAGCGCTCGGTCAAGCCGCGGCAATTAATCAACAATTAAACGCTAACACAATTGTTAATGTAGTATCTGAACAAAAAATAAAAGAATTACCGGATGTAAATGCTGCTGAGGCAATTGGCCGCTTACCCGGTGTTTCCATCTTGAGATCTGGCGGTGAGGCAAACAAAGTTATTTTACGCGGTCTGAGCGACAAGTATACTACTGTTACAATAGACGGTATTCAAATAGCGTCTACCGATGAGGCAGATAGAGGACTCGATCTAAGTACAATCTCGCAAAGTTCGCTTGCAGGTATCGAATTATATAAAGCACTCACTCCGGATAAAGACGCCGACGCAATTGCCGGTAGTGTAAATCTTGTAACTAAAAAAGCGCCTTCAATGCGGGAACTCAGTGCCGTTCTGAAAGGAAATTATAACGGATTGATGAAATCATTTAAACAGTATGATTTTTCGTTTAGGTACGGCGAGCGTTTCTTTGACGACGTACTCGGCGTTCAAGCAAATGCAAATTTTGAAAGGAAAATTAGAAGCAGCGAAAGTTATAACCTTGCTTATGATCAAACGATAAATAATCAAACCAATTATGCTATCAATGATATTACGCTTGAATTTACCGATGAAGTTAGAACAAGAAACGGCGGAAGCCTCCTTTTGGATTTTAACACTCCAGACGGCGGAAATATAAAGTTCAACAATGTTTATAATTCTACAGATAGAGACTATATATTACATTCACGTGATTACCCGGCCGGCGGCGGAACGGGCGGTGCAGTAACCTACACATTTAGAGATAGAGAACAGCGGATACAAACTTTTAACAGTTCTTTGACCGGAAGCAACAACCTTTTCGATTTGACGGAAACATGGGGGTTATCGTTTGCCCAGTCCACTGCAGATTATCTTTACGATTACGAACTTGATTTTCTTGAGCCGTCCAATCTTGGCGTTTCCGGCATGAAGGTTACACCGCAATTAAAATCGAATC
>DAIEQA010000277.1:0-6195 GCA_027348115.1 Ignavibacteriales bacterium | reverse complement strand
CATTGGTGCGGCTGGTTCACCGAAGGAATCTATCTGAAGTAATTGGAAGAGATAAAAATCCAGGAAAATTTTGAAAAAGAAAGTCAATAATCCGTGGCTGCAAATACCTTCCGAGGATTACGAAGGACACATGTCCGCTCCGAACGTAATGCAGCTTCAAATGCTGAACAGAATCTTCAAAGATGTGCTGGATGAATATGAGCCGCAGTCAATTTGTGTTTTGGGATGTACTGCCGGTAACGGATTTGAGCATCTAATCGGCAGGGAAATTGAACGCGTGGTGGGAATTGATATCAACACAAGATATGTAGCCGAGTGCAGGGCCTGGTTTATCGAGGATGTTCCCAACCTTCAACTTGTCTGTGCCGATTTGAACGAACTCGAATTGAGCGACGCTTCTTTCGATTTTGTTCACGCCGCATTAATATTCGAGTATGTTGAGGTTGAAAAACTTATTCTGAAAACATCTCGATGGTTAAAAGCCGGCGGTTTGATGTGCATCGTTCTGCAATTAGCCGGAGAAAACGTATCGGCTATTTCAGAAACCGAATACGTTTCCCTACGGTTGTTGAAACCATTTATGCATTTGGTCCATCCGGATAACTTTAAAGAGGTGGCCCGTAACAGGGGAATTATCGAAATAAAAAATTCGGTTGAAGAAGTTTTTCCCGGGAAAAGTTTTTACGTAGGCCTCTTCGAAAAAATTTCGGCGCAATAAAAAAACCGGGCAAACCCGGTTTTTCAAATTTCAGCCATGCATAAATCTGCACAAATGCTATGCGGTTTTTTCTTCTTCTGCAACAACCTTCTTCTTTCCTTTCATAAAATAAGCAAGTATCAAGGCAACAATTACAACTCCGCCGATGATGTAAACCCAATTCATTTTGGAAGCCGGCGCAACTTTTTCCTTCCACATCGAAATTCTTTTCTCGATTGTATCTTTATTAGCGGCGGTCATCATATTATTTTCTACAAGAAGCGGAATCCAGACCGGTTCGACAGTCTTAAAATAAACGCTGTCCGTAAATGTTGTAAAGGTTTTTTCCGCTTGCGATGAACCCTTAACCGGCAGATTTTTTATTTCATCGTCTACAAAGGAAGTTACGCTGCTTACAAACTGCTCGCCGCTCTTAAAAGGTAAAATTGATAGCTGCTTCATGCGGAAGAGGCGGTTAACCTGTCCCCAAATTTCCTCGTTGATGCGGTTGTTCCAGTCAAAAAATAATCCGTTGATGGTAGCGATCTCGGAAGCTTTATCGCGTTTATTCATATATACATCGGCTAACTTTGGCCCCACCTGGCGCCACACCTTGCTGAAATCGTTATACTGTTTCTTCATACCCGAAAGATCATCGGGAGTCATCTGCGTAACTTTCATGAATTGAACATTATCGCTGATAGTGCGTTCGATGTTATAAAATAAATTTCCGTTATCGACCTTCTTGAATATGGAAAGTTTTTCAGCGTCGTTAAGTGTTCCCGGAGTTTTTACAAACTCCGCCATTAAGCTGTCTACAATATTTCGAACGAGTTCATCGCGCTGGGCTATGTTTGCCTTCAACTGCGAAATAAGTTTTTGCAAAGCGGCAATTGTCTGCGCGTCTTTGTTTGTCCTTACGGTCAGCTCTTTTATTTGCGAAAGCAGGTTAACGTTTTGCTGGCTGAGATCGGAAATTTTGTCCTTAAGACTTCCAACCTCGGTTTTCAAGTCGACTATCTGTGTAAAGTCTCCTTTCCTAATTGCAAGCTCGCGGTTAATTTTAGCAAATGAAGAATCGAAATTGGTAGGGTAGAGACTTTTATCGAGCAGGGATTTATACGGTAAATATTCGTCCTTTAGTTTCGAAATATTTTCGCCGATGTTATTGCACTCGTCAATCGATACAGCATTCTTGATGGCCTCTTCAAGCTGTTTGAAACGCGTTTTGAAATTTTGCGTCCTCTCGTAATCCGACTGCGCGTTAATTAAGCTTCCGAAAATAAATATGTAGAATAAAACCGTTAAGATTACCGATTTGCCCGTCTTCATATTTTACCTCACAAGGCCTTTGTTGTTCAATAAATATTTTGCCGCGCCGTCCAGCAGTTCAATATCCGGCGACTTCTGGTTGAAGGCGGGATCGGTCAAGCCCTTCTCGTTAATCAAAAATTTGTCTTCCAGCTTTAAGCCGTTGGCTACGGTACAAAACATATAAACATTTTTAAAGTTTGCGGCGGTTATATAATAGTAACCCATCTTATCGCGGATAATTCTTATCTCTTTGCCAGCGGCAATCGAAGAATCCTGGAACTCTGCATAGAACAGCGGTTTTACTTTCAGCGTGAAAGAGTATCTCTGTTCCTCTACGTATCCTTTGTTATCAACCTTTAGAACGGATTCGATCGGCCATCCGAAATCCGCAGGCTTTAATACCAAAGATGAGCAAGCTGCTAATGAGATAACCGAAAGAGCAATCAGAAAAGGTCTTACCAGCTTCATTTATCATTCCTCCAAATTTTACCTAATGAAACATAACTATTTCGACTCTTATATGTTAGTATCACTTAAAGGGTGGAATAAAAAAGCCGGCGAAAAACCGGCTTAATGAATTATTTTTTTTCGGGGTTTTGCAGTCTCTTAAGCATATCTGCAGCAAAATGATTGTTGGGATCGATCTTGATCGCTTTCTCTAGATTTTTTTCGGCTTCTTCGTTATTGCCTTTCTTCATGTAAGTGCTGCCCAAAAAGATTAGCGGCGTGGCCGATTGTGGAAACAGTTCGATATCTTTATTTATAACTTTTACGGCGTCGTCAAAACTGCCGGAATCGTTTATCTTGGAAGCAAGAGATAGCAATGAATGATCTCGGAAATCGTAAGTAAATCCGCCGTAATATTTTTGGCGCAGCTCGTCGTATTTTTTCATTGCGGCATCCAGACCGTCTTTTTTATATGTCTCGAATAAAACATCTTCGAGCATATCAATGTGCGGTGAGCCGCGGTGACAGGTAATGCATTGCACTTTGTTTAGATCCGGTTTAAAAGCCCGTGCATCTTTCAAGTTATTTTCGTTAATACTTTCAACCATCTTCATCATCACGCGCGCTATTTTTTTGGTTGGTTTGGCATCGGAAGGAAAATCTATATCGGAAAATTTAGAACCTTTGGAGTTATCGTGGCAATAGTCGCACCGTACGCCCAAAGCGCCGGTAAAAGCTTCCATTATTTCTTTTAGCTGATCGCTGCTTATATCCTGCGGCAACACTTTAAGATTCATCGGTTTTTTAGACCAGGGCGATTGCGCGTTACTCGGAACATTTATTAAAAGAAATATTGTTGATATGATAATTGCAAAAAAAGATTTTGAGGAAAGGAACACTGAACTGTTTTTTTTCATTACTTACTCCTTTCAAGTTGGCAATATTCAGAACCATCATTTTTTTGAAACAGTTCAAGTAATTAGTTATTTATCGATGTGGATTTTTCAATAAACATTCAAGTATTTAATCTAAATGAATCCTTGGCGAGGACTTAAAAATATTCCGCGCAATGTTTGGCTTGTTGCCTTTTCTACTTTGATAAACAGGTCCGGAACAATGGTGCTGCCTTTCCTTGTAATTTATCTTACAAAGGTAATAGGTGTTTCGGATACGCGTGCCGGGCTGGCTTTGGCCTTTTACGGTGTAGGCGCTTTGTTTACTTCTCCTTTTGTAGGAAAACTCAGCGATAAAATAGGCGCGCTGCGGGTAATGAAAATTTCTTTATTCGCTACGGGAGTTGTTCTAATTTTATTCTCTCTCGTAAAAAATTATTACGGCATACTCGCCATGATTCTCGGCTGGTCGATAATAAGCGAGGCATTCCGGCCGGCTAATATGTCCCTGCTTTCCGAAGAATCCGAACCGGAACAAAGAAAAACTTCTTTCGCACTTAACCGTCTGGCAATTAATCTGGGAATGAGCATCGGCCCGGTAGCAGGAGGATTTCTTTCCGCTGTAAGTTTTTCTTTTTTATTTTATGTCGACGGAGCCACTTCGATTCTTGCCGGATTGTTTTTAGTTTTAGCGCACATTCATCCTAAAAAGGAATTTACATTGCCGGAAGAAATTCCCGACGAAGAAAATTCCGGCAATGAAATTCCGAAAAATTCTGTTCGCACAAGTATATTCCAAGGTCGAAAATTTCTTTTCTTCTTGCTGGCAATTATTCCTGTTGAACTGGTTTTTTTCCAGCATTTCGGCGCGTACCCTCTTTATATCGTGCATCAACTCGGTCATACGACTTCGACATTCGGATTGCTAATAACCATAAATACGATCCTGATAATTTTAACCGAGGTTCCGCTTAACAATGCAATGGCGAATATCGACGATAGAAAACTTCTTGCCGTCGGCTCTGTGCTGTGCGCCGCAGGTTTTGGGGCTATGGTCATTTCCGGAAATTTATGGTTCATCGCCGCAACAATTGTAGTTTGGACTTTCGGCGAGATGATTTTTTTCCCGGCGAGCGCATCATATGTTTCCAAAGTGGCGCCGGAAAATAGAAGCGGCGAATACATGGGATATTTCCAAATGACGTTTAGTTTTTCGCTGATGTTCGGCCCGTGGTTCGGAACGTTGATATTCGACAGCTTCGGTTCGGATGTTTTGTGGGCAGGCGCTTTTTTATTTGCGCTGATAACCGCGGCTTCATTTGTCTTGATGAAAAACGGTAAGACAAAAGCGGTATTATCGGAATAACCCGATACAGCCGGTCTTTTTGTTTAAAAATAAATTGCTTAACTTTTGCTCAGCCCCAGTATTGATTATATTCTATCGCACAAACCAATTTATTTATGAAAGGAGCTATTCTATGAAGACATTTAAGATTTTCGCTGCCGCGTCATTAACTTTGATGCTATTGAGTATGAGCGTTTGCGCCCAGCAGGCAGATCAGCAGGAAATGATGAAGAAATGGCAGGAGTACATGACGCCCGGCCAGGTTCATCAGGATTTTGCAAAGATGGCAGGCGATTGGAAGGCCGCCGTTACTATGTTCGATCCTTCAGGACAGCAAATGCAATCCGAAGCCACCGCAAATTTTGAAATGATTCTCGGCGGCAGGTATATGAAATCCACTTTTAAAGGCAACATGATGGGAATGCCGTTTGAAGGAATGGGACTCGACGGCTACGACAACGCTACCAAAGAATATTTGAGCACCTGGGTTGACAACATGAGCACAGGCATAATGTTTATGAAAGGCGTATGGGACGACGCCACGAAATCGGTTATTTACACCGGCACATCCACAGATCCAATGACCGGCAAACCGCAGCCGATAAAATCGATTAACAAAGTCGTCGACGACAAGCATGTGATTAATACTATGTTTAATGTGGTAAACGGCCAGGATGTTAAAATGATGGAGATTACATACAGCAGGTAATCGAAAAATTTTTCGTCGCTTGTATTAGTAAAGTACGGTTACATGTTTAGTTATTTCGTGGGAATGAAAGGCGGCTAACGTTAGTCGCCTTTCGGTAGTGCTAATTCCGTTATTTCATCAGCAACATCTTCTTGGATTGAGTATAATTGTTCGCGGTAATAGTGTAGATATAAATCCCGCTCTCGGTAGATTGCTTGCGTCGAACCCAACACTGTAATATCCGGCTGTTTTGAGATCGTTTACTAATGTAGTAATTTCTTTACCTAGTATATCATAAACTTTCAAAGTTACCATGCCATCAACAGGTAATTGGTAATTTATTATTGTTGTTGGGTTAAAGGGATTGGGATAATTGGCTACATAATAATCTTCAGACTTTTCAGTTTCAGTAGTGTTTTTAACAGATCGATGATTTACCATTGCAGGATCCATATTAGTATTTGCAAATGTCGATAAAAAATCAGGATCCGACATTGTTCCATTCGGCTGGTAATAAGCACGCACGTCGTAATAAACTTGATAATAAAATAGATTGCTTACATCATAACTATTATCAGTATAAGTTGTTGTACCTCTATATACAGTGGCTATTTGAACTTCAGCGCTGGTTGTTCCACCACTGGGCCTTACTTTTCTAAAGATTCTATACTGATCTTACCCCTAAAAAGGCAACAAAAAGTTAAGCAACTTTTTTATTAATTATTCCATTATTTATTTCTTCAAACTCCACCGGCGATAAATAACCGATAGTTGAATGAAGTCTTACTCTGTTGTAAAATATTTCAATGTA
>DAIEQA010000275.1:0-4584 GCA_027348115.1 Ignavibacteriales bacterium | reverse complement strand
GTCATTTTCAATTTCTCTGCGCGCTTCTTTACTATTCCGTTTGCCTCGCCGGTTACAATTCCGGTTTCTACATCGGCATACTTACGAAGCCTTTCGACACCCATACCGTCGCGTATGGAAAATCTTTTCATTACCTCGCCTTCGGCGGAATAATATGTTCCGGTATCTGTTAAAACACCGTCGCAGTCGGTTAAAAGTAATTTTATCTTCGCCGCTTTTTTAAGTATCTGCTTTCTTGATAGTTTTTTCTTTGCCATAAGTTCCCGTTGATTTACCATGCGGTCCAGCCGCCGTCTATAATTAAGTTAGCCCCAGTCATGTAGCTTGACGCGTCGCTCGCGAGAAAAATCAACGCGCCTTTGTAATCGGTCGGCTGTGCCATCCTGCCGAGCATTGTTTTAGATGAATATTTATCGATGAAAAATTGATCTTGAGAATTTTCAACGCCGCCGGGAGTTAAAGTATTTACGCGCACTCCGTCTTTTCCCCAATAGGCGGCAAGATATTTTGTGAACATTATAACCGCGCCTTTAGTGGCGGAGTAAGCCGGCGGCTTGTAAAACGATTGCGTCCCATCTTCCTTAATATAGAGCGATTGATCCGGTGCCGTAATGCCGTAAGTTGAAGCAATATTAATAATGCTGCCGGACTTCTGCTTGGACATAAGTGTTCCCAAAATTTGCGAACAAAGAAATACGCCGGTTAAATTCACATCTACGGATTTATGCCACAGCTCAAGAGGATAATTTTCAAATTTGGATTGCTCGCTCGCTGCTTTGGGATTTTCAAACATGTCGTTAATGGCGGCATTGTTAACAAGCACATCGATATGCCCGAATTTGCGAAGCGCCTTATCGCGTAATCTTTTTATCGATTCGGGATTCGTCACGTCGAGCGAAATTCCGATTGAATCGGTAGAAAGATTTTCCGCAAACTCGATGCATTTTAATTCATCAATGTCTGCGACGACTACATTAGCCCCTGCTTCGTTTAATGCTTTGCAGTGTTCTCTGCCGATTAATCCTAACGCGCCGGTTACAATTGCCGTTTTATTTTTTAGATTGAACAATTCCATTATTTGCCATCTAGTTTATTCTGCATTCTGAATTCTACGTTCTGCATTATCTTTTCATCGGTTTCATGTTAAAATTGTCAACTTTTCTAAATACGGGTTGAAGAGGTTCGCCGCGGAGAGATTCTCTAAGTTTATTTTCCTCTACGGCTTTCTTGAGTACTAACAACGATTCTTCAAGCGCCTGCAAAGAATAATCTACATCGGCATCGCTGTGGGAAAAAGACATATTATGAAATCCCTGCCAGAGTACGCCGCGTTTAATCATCTCCTGCTGCATCAACGCTTTTTGAACTGCCGGATCGCCTGCCTTTGCATCAAAGTTTGCGAGCGACCGCCAGTTGTATCCAACGGCTTTGGTATAATCCATTCCGAGTTTCTGCGCCAGCCGGTTGTAGCCGTCTTTCATTTTCTTGCCTTGCTCGTTGAGATATTTCGGAACGTTTTTATCCCGTAGTTCTTCGATGGTTGCCTTTGTAGCCGCGAGCGAGAGCGCTTCGCCGCCGAAAGTTGTGTAGAAGAAAATATCTTCGTCTGCAAGATCCATAATTTCTCTTTTGCCGGCGAGAATTGAAATCGGCATGCCGTTGGCAACTGCTTTCGAGTAGGTTGCAAGGTCGGGTGTAATTCCGAAATATTCCTGCGCGCCGCCGAGAGCCATTCTAAATCCCGTCCACATTTCATCAAATATCAAAACAATTCCTTTTTCTTTACAAAGCTCCGCAAGATTATGAAGAAAATTATTTTTAGGTTCTTCAAACACCACCGGTTCAAGAATTACCGCGGCGATGTCGTCGTCGATTGAATTTTTTACCGAATCGATATCATTATAACTAAATGTGTAAGATATTGCCTGAACGGCTTCAGGTATTCCGCGATTGCGTGCTGTAACCGCTATGTACCAATCGTGCCAGCCGTGGTAGCCGCAGCACAGTATTTTATTTTTGCCGGTATAGGCGCGTGCTAAACGAACGGCAGCGCTTGTAACATCTGCGCCGGTCTTGCTGTAGCGAACTGCTTCCGCGTTAGGAATAATATTACGGATCATCTCGGCAACTTCAACTTCAAGCGGGTGCATCATGGAGAATGTTATACCGTCTTCCAATTGTTTCTTAATCGCCTCGTCAACTTTGGGATACGCGTAACCGAGCGAAAGTGGGCCGACTCCCATCATGAAATCGATATATTCATTTCCGTCGGCATCCCACACGTGCGAACCTTTTCCTTTAACAAGATATTTCGGGGCAACGCCTTTTGTCCATTGACCCGGACCCTTAGCCAATGTTTGTGTGACTGAAGGAATCAATCCGAGCGCGCGGTTATAAAGTTCATCCGACTTTGTTATTTCGGGAAAATCGTTTTTAAGAGAAATTTTATTTGGCATTTTTTACTCCCGTGAACGTTAATTGTTTGCTGCTTTTATTTTATTCGAAATTTTTTCCGCGATCTGCTCGGCGGTAAAACCTTCATATTCCAACACATCATTAAGCAGCGCCGGTTTAAACCATTTGTTCATTAATGCGAGCGGTAAAACATCCGCCGTCTTTTTATTTTTAAGAAGAACTTCCGCCAATATCGAGTAAAGACCGCCTGTTATAAAGTGATCTTCGACAGTTACAATTGTTTTACATTCATCAACGGCTTTTAAGATGGCTGCCTCGTCAATCGGCTTCGGTGTTCTAAGGTTTACTAAACGCACGGCGATTCCTTGAGATTCCAAAATTTCTTTTGCCTTATATGCCTGGCCGAAAAGGAAACCGTAAACGAGAATTGCAACATCGACGCCTTCTCCAAAGACTTCCGCTTTGCCGATCTCAAATTTCGAATGCTCTACGAGCGGTTTTGTATTGTTGAACCGGATGTAAAACGGGGAATTATCTGCAAAAACTTTTGGCAAACCCTTCAACATATCGTCTTCGTCGGCAGGACAAAAAACACCTACATTAGGTATTCCGCGCATTATAGAAACGTCTTCAACTGCTTGATGAGTCGGCCCGTTGCCGTCGGATAAGAATCCCGGTACAGCCCCAACAATTTTCACCGGCAGATTCCCGATTCCTACATCGGTTCTAATGAATTCGAAAGCGCGCATCGTTAGAAAAGTTGCAAGGGCGTGAACTATCGGAACTCTTCCACGCAGGGCTAATCCCGCTGCCATTCCGATTTGTGTTTGTTCGGTAATTCCGGTATCGATAAAATGATTTTTTATTCTTGAAGGAAGATTCCTCATTGCCGCCCGGTTTTCCGAAGTCATTACAATATATTTTTCATCTTTACGGATTAGTTCAAGTAATAAATCTTCATATGTCATGTCTATCTCGCCACAATTGTTTTGGAAGTTAAGTGAGCTTTTCTTTTGCCGTGAAGTTCCTGAAGAAGCTGTTCGACTTCCTCATCTTTGAAATTTACAAACCATCGATCTGCGCGTTTTTCAATACTCGGCAGTCCTTTGCCTCTAACCGTTTCGGCTACAATTACGGAGACTTTCCCTTTCTCGAAAGGAAATTTCTTGAACGCATCTTCCATAGCTTCAAAGTTATGGCCGTTGATTTTCTTAACGCTGCAGCCAAAAGCTTCGAATTTCTTGTTGAGAGGTTTAAGCGGTATTAAATCTTCGGTCTGCATATTAGCCTGGAATTGATTTCGGTCAACAATGATGAGCAGGTTATCAAGTTTATATGCAGAGGCAACAAGCATTGCTTCCCACATCGAACCCTCATTGAGTTCACCGTCGCCAACCACAACTACGATTTTGTTCTTTTGTTTACGCAACTTACAATCGATGGCGATACCGCTTGCAACAGAAAGGTTGTGCCCGAGCGAGCCGGAGTGAAATTCAACGCCTGGAATATTACGGTTCGGGTGCCAATAAATATAGTCGTTCGTTTTAAGATGATTTTTCAAACGCTTCTCTTCAAGCCATCCCATTTCAACGTAAGTTCCGTAAACTGCGGGAACGTCGTGACCTTTGGATAAAAAGAAATAATCCCGTTTCGGGTCTTTGAAATTTTTAGGCAAGACATTCAAAAATTTCTTGTAGAGGTATACAATCAAATCTGCGCAGGAAAGCGACGCGCCTATAAAGCATCCGCCGTTGCCGCTCATGCGTACAATATGTTCGCGGACTTTAAGCGAGGTTTCCTTTAATTGTCTTAGTTCTTTCTTTGTCATTTTTTCTTCAGCTTGTTTTTGTATTCGTCAATGTTAGTTAATTCGTCAAGATGTTTTTCGTACCAATACTTTCCAAGATACTGTGAATTAATTTCTGCGATTTCGGGTTTTTGTTTTATGAGGTCTAAAATATTCTGCAAGGAGAAATGCGGATTAACCGGAAAAAGCTCGGCATAAACCTTTCTAATGAATTCATAATCTTCCGGAAAATCGATTGTCCAACGATGGGTAGAGGAATAATCCAGACCTGTTTCCCATTCAACATTGCCTATACAGAAGTTCTCGTTGTGTTCCCAGATGAACGGCGTGGTGTGTTCGCGTTCGTAATCTTTTGTAGCGTC
>DAIEQA010000054.1:0-7155 GCA_027348115.1 Ignavibacteriales bacterium | reverse complement strand
GGGCGAACTAAACCGCGTTATGCAGGTTAGTTCGCCCATGCACTTTCTCTAAACAAACTTTACATCAAACATATCGTCGATTATACCGTGATAATAAACTAATTTTATTAATTCGTTAACAGCAGTATTTTCGTTTTCGGTCATCTCAAAGTACACCGATTCGAGATTATCTTTAATTAACGATTTGGTTTCGGAACTGTAGGAAAGATCATCAAGAATATTTTCTAATCGATCTTCAATAATGCCGTCGACGCCGGCTGAAAGATCGTTAAACGCTGTCAACGCAGATTTATCAAGCGAAGCAAACACAAAGCTTACGTACGGCAAGTCTAGCATCTCGGCAATCTCATCCGAAAAGCTTAAGCCATTGTTTACGTTCCACAAAGTAAAATTTTCGTCGCCTACCACAATGTAATTTTTTTGAGATGCCGGCGATTGGCTGGTTTCCAAACTTACCTGTACTTGCGAGGAAAACCTTTCCGAGAAAAGAATCTTGCTTAAGATTATTTCGTTTAAAGAAATATCTCCTCTCAGATAAAGATTTTCGGGTTTATGTTCGGATTCCAAAAAATAAATGTATGAGTTGGATAACAGCCCGTCGAACGATACCCCCGTTTTACCAGAAACATGAAGATGCTGATGCTTGATGAGATCCAAAGTTGGAATCATTCCTACAGCGGAAGTATTGGTTTCGAGCTCTTTTGTTATAAGCGCAGATTCGAGAAACACCAATTCAATGCCCACATCTTTGGAAAGAGAGTTTAACAATATTGACGAGTAAATATTTTTGGGGGCAATAATTTTCATTGTCTTCAAAATTTAAAAATAAAAAAGCCGCTCACTGTAAGCGGCTTAGATCTAAAAACAGATTCTTACTTAACGTTTTTGTCTTTGATGCGTGCTGCTTTTCCGGAAAGACTTCTGAGGTAATAAAGTTTAGCACGGCGAACCTTACCTTCGCGAACAACTTCAATCTTGGCAAGTTTTGGCGAATAGAAAGAAAAAATTCTTTCAACACCAACTCCGCTTGCAATTTTACGAACGGTAAAAGTTTTATTCATGCCGTTTCCGCGGATGTTGATAACATCGCCTTCGAAGGGCTGTATTCTTTCTTTATCGCCTTCAATAACTCTAACGTGAACGCGAATATGGTCTCCGGTCTTAAACGCGGGAAATTCCGTATTCATCATATCTTTTGTCAGTTCTTTTAATTTGTCCATCGCTTACTCCATATTATTTATTTTTTTCCAATTTTCGGTTAAAATTTTGGATTGCTCTTCTTTCCACTCTCTAATTTTTTTATCGTTACCGGAGAGCAAAATATCCGGTACTTTCATTTCTTTAAACTCTGCCGGTCGTGTATAATACGGCGCTTCAATTACATCGCCGTCCATAAGCGAATCGTTCAAAGCCGATTCGCTGTCATTCAAAACGCCGGGTATAAGCCGAACTACAGAATCGATTATAACCAACGCCGCAATTTCTCCTCCGGTTAAAACGTATCTGCCAATTGATATTTCATCAGTCGCGAAACGTTGGCGAACCCTGTCGTCGACTCCTTTATAGTGCCCGGCAATTATCATCAAATTTTTTTTAAGCGAGAATTTATTCGCCGTTTTCTGATCGTAGAATTTTCCGCCGGGTGACGGATAAATTAAATGATCGTATTCTCTCTCGCTCATTAATTTTTCAATACATTCAAAGAACGGTTCCGGCTTTAACAACATTCCCGGTCCGCCGCTAAACGGCTTATCGTCAATTTGTTTGTGTTTATCGTGAGCATAATCTCTCAGATTATGCACGTAAATCTCAACTATTTTTCGGTCCTGTGCCCTTTTTAGAATGCTCGTATTAATTGGGCTCGTCAGTAAATCCGGTACGGCAGAAATTACATCAATTCTCATCGTCGTATAAAAGGTCACAATCGGGCACAAGCACTAATGTTTTCAATTCCGAATCAAATTCTTTTATATAATCTTTAACTGCCGGCAAAAGAATTTCTTTTTGATCGGCATTTTCGATTACATAAACATCGTTCGCGGGCAAAATCAAAACATCTTTAACGTACCCAATAAATTCCGAATTCCTGAAAACTTTACAGCCAATTACATCATGAATGAAAAAAGTATTTTCCGAGAGCTTAACCGAATTTTTCTTATCGATAAAAATTTTTTTCCGCAGAAACATTTTAGCATCGTCTTCGGAGTCGATTCCTTTAAACTTAAGCGCGAAATTATCGCCGCTTCGTTTTACATCCTCTACGAAGAACTCTTTATCAGCCCCGAAGAATTCGATAACCACGTTTTGCAGTTTAAAGAATCTTTCGGAGAAATCGGAAAAAGAATCAATTAAGACAAAACCGTTGGAGCCGATTACCGCTTTAACTTCCGCAATCAGAAATAGGTCATCCACGATCGGAATTAATATTAATCCAGTATTTTCAAAATAGCACGTTTACCATCTTTGGCTGCAATAGCCGTAAGCAAAGTACGCATTGCCTGAGCTGTTTTCCCCTGCTTTCCGATTACTTTGCCAACGTCATCGGCGCCGACTTTGAGTGTAAGTTCTACAGTCTTGTCGTCGGGAGTAACTTCCTCCAGAACCACGTTACCGGGGTTATCCACAAGATGTTTCGCGATAAATTCAATAAATTCCTTCATGAGAGTACCTTTAAGTTAAGTGAACCACCAGGGTACTTAATTAGTGCACGCTAATCTCCAATAAAGAGCTAGCTACTCGGAAGCAGTACCCTATGCTTCCGCTTCACTACCTGTATTTTGCTGCTTTTCAGCAGATGCTTTTTTTGCTTTAGCTTTCTCGGCTTTTTTCTTCAAAGCTGCGGCCTGATTAGCTTCAGTAAGTTTTTTCCACTCGTCAAGTTTAAGGGTAATCTGTTCTTCGGATAATCCTTTTTTTATTAATTCGCGCTTTAATAAAATTCCTTGATGAGTTAAAAGATTTTTTACAGTATCCGTAGGTTGAGCACCGACTCCGAGCCAGTATAACGCTCTTGTCTCTTTTATTTCTACAGTAGCAGGTTCGGTCTTAGGATTATAAAGACCTATTGCTTCAATAAATTTGCCGTCTCTTGGTGAACGTGAATCAGCCGCAACAACTTTGTATATAGGCTGTTTTTTCTTTCCCATTCTTTTCAGTCTAAGTTTAACTGCCAATTTAGTATTTCCTCCTGATAATTTAATTAACTAATTAAAACGTATGTTACGCATATTTTGTAACGACGGCAGCTTGCCGCTGTTTTTATTTAACATTTTCATCATTTGCTGCATTTGTTCAAACTGTTTTATCAGTCTGTTTACATCTTGAATACTGTTGCCGCTTCCGCGGGCAATTCTTTTTCTCCGGCTTCCGTTAAGAATTTTTGGATTCGTTCTTTCCTGCTTTGTCATCGAATGAATTATGGCTTCAACCTTAACAAGTTGATTTTCGTCAACTTCGGCATTTTTCAAATTAGCGCCGAGACCGGGAATCATTCCAAGCAAAGATTTTAAAGAACCCATTTTCTTAATCATTCTAATCTGTTTCAGAAAATCATCGAAATCGAATTTGTTTTCTCTGAATTTCTTTTCCAAATCCTCGGCTTCTTTCTCGTCAAACTGCTCTTGCGCTTTTTCAACAAGAGAAATAACGTCTCCTTTTCCGAGAATTCGGGATGCCATTCTATCCGGGTGAAAAACTTCGATCGAATCGAGTTTTTCACCAAGACTTACAAACTTTACAGGTCTATCCACAACCGACCTAATTGAAAGAACGCAACCGCCTCTGGCATCGCCGTCAAGTTTTGTAAGAACAACGCCGTCAAATTCAACTTTTTCATGAAAAGCTTTTGCAGAATTTACCGCGTCCTGACCGGTCATCGAATCGACAACAAAAAATGTTTCCGTCGGATTCACTTTTTCTTTGATGGCAACCGCTTCAGTCATCATTTCTTCATCAACATGCAGACGTCCGGCTGTATCTATAATAACGGTATTAAGACCATTCGCCTTTGCATAACTTAGAGCATCCGCCGCAATTTTTACAGGCTCTTTGCTTCCGTCGATTGAAAATACAGGGACACTAATCTGTGAACCAAGAATTTTCAACTGGTCAACCGCAGCGGGACGGTACACATCCGCAGCAACTAAAAGAACATCTCTATTTCTATTTTTTAAATACTTAGCCAGCTTGGCGCTAAAAGTTGTCTTTCCGCATCCCTGTAGGCCGATCAGCATAATAACAGTAATGCCGGACGGATTCAATTTAATTTCCGATCCGCTTCCACCCAGCAAGAGAGCCAACTCATCATACATAATTTTTGTGATAAGCTGTCCCGGAGTAATAGAAGTTAATACTTCTTTGCCGAGAGCTTTGCTCTTTACATCGTCGATAAATTGCTTAGAGACTTTGTAATTAACGTCGGCATCTAAAAGAACACGACGGATATCTCGCAGTGTATCCGAAATATTTGCTTCTGTTAATCGACCTTGACCGGTAATCTTTTTAAGAGCCCGTTCAAGTTTCTCTGTCAAATCTTCGAGCATTTAGACTAACCTAAATTAAAGATAACAAAAAGAGAATTCATTTCAAATTTCGGGGGATTAAGATTCCTTAAGTGCATTCGCTCCGGATACAATTTCCAATATTTCTTTGGTGATGGATGCCTGGCGTTCTTTATTATAAGTCAAGTTCAAAGTACGTACTAGTTCTTTGGCATTTTCAGTAGCCATATCCATCGCGGTCATTCTGGCCCCCAGTTCGGCGGCATACGAGTCAAGCAGAATTCTCCACATTTGCGCGTTGAGATGTTTCGGCAGCAGCGCTTCAACAATTTTTACTTTATCCGGTTCATATATATAATCGACGTTAGCCGTAGAATCCTCGTGACCGGAATCAATTTTCTGTATAGGGAATAATTGTTCTTGAACTGTTTTCTGCTGAATGACCGATTTAAATTCATTATACACAACTAAAACCTTGTCAATCCTATCGGCGTCTTCGGTAAGGTATTTAGCCGTTAATTCTTTAATAAGTCCGGAGGCGAATTCAAATTTTAAGTGGGAAAAAATTCCCGGGTGAGAACCAACTACGTTGTAATTTCTTTTGGTGAAATAGTCGTTGCCTTTTTTTCCTATACAATAGAGCAGCAAATTATTCGATTGTTTCAGTTCTATAAATTCGGTATTAATTAAATCTTCTGCTGTTCTAATAACATTCATATTAAAACTGCCGCACAATCCCCTATCCGACGTTACAACTATGAGTGCAGCTCTTTTTACCTCGCGTTCCGTAAATAACGGGTTGGTAAAATTGGAAACGGAATTAAGCAAGTGCTGCAAAACTTCGGATATTTTTTTTGAGTATGGTCTTGCATTAATAATATTATCCTGGGCGCGTCTCAACCTGGCGGCCGCAACCATTTTCATCGCCTTGGTAATTTGCTGCATACTTTTAACAGCTTTGATTCTTCCTTTTATGTCGCGTAGCGTTGCCATATTCTAAGATCAGCTTCTCTTGAATATCTCTAAAAACTCTTCCGCCGCTTTTTTGATCATCTGTACGGTACTATCGTCAAGTACTTTAGCAGAACGAATATTTTCAAAAATTGCGGGGTATTTCAATTCAACAAATTCATGAAACTCGCTTTCAAATCGTTTAACATCTTTCACTTCAATCGATTCGAAATAATTATTTGTACCTATGAACACACTAACAATTTGTTTTTCTACCGGAGCGGGAACGTACTGTCCTTGCTTGAGCAGCTCTACAAGCCGCGCGCCTTTAGCTAAGGTTCGCTGCGTAGCTTTATCAAGATCGGAACCAAACTTTGCAAACGCTTCAAGTTCGCGATACTGTGCCAAATCCAATTTTAACGACCCGGCAACTTTTTTCATAGCTTTAATTTGTGCGTTACCGCCGACACGGGATACTGAAATACCTACATCAATAGCGGGACGAACACCGGCATTAAACAAATTCGGCACAAGATAAATCTGCCCGTCAGTAATAGAGATAACGTTAGTAGGAATATAAGCGGAAACGTCTCCTTGCTGTGTTTCGATGATGGGCAAAGCAGTTAAACTTCCGCCGCCTAAATCTTCACTTAACTTAGAAGCGCGCTCCAACAAACGGGAATGAAGGTAAAATACGTCGCCGGGATAAGCTTCGCGTCCAGGTGGTCTTCTTAACAATAAAGAAAGTTCGCGGTAGGCAGCAGCTTGTTTGGAAAGATCGTCATAAATACAAAGGGCATGTTTACCGTTATCGCGGAAGAACTCGCCGAGTGTTGCACCAGCATAAGGAGCTATATACTGAAGCGGCGCCGGAGTTGATGCCGGGGCAGAAACAACTGTTGTGTATTCCATCGCGCCGGCTTCTTCGAGCTTGGCAACAACTTGAGCAACCGTAGAATTTTTTTGACCGATAGCCACGTAAACGCAATAAACCGGTTTGATTCCGTACTTCTTTGCTTCTTCAGTATGAGTATATTTTTGATTTATAATAGTGTCGATAGCAATGGCAGTCTTACCGGTTTGGCGGTCGCCGATAATTAATTCTCGCTGACCCCGGCCAATAGGAATCATAGCATCAACAGCGGTGATACCGGTCTGAAGCGGTTCTTTTACCGGCTGGCGCTGAATAACGCCGAGTGCCTTGCGTTCAATCGGCATATACTTATCGAATTGAACGGTCCCTTTTCCGTCAAGCGGTTCGCCGAGAGGATTAACCACCCTGCCAAGAAGTTTCTCTCCAACCGGAAACGATGCAACGCGATTTGTTCTTTTTACAGTATCGCCTTCTTTAATAAGCGAGCTCTCTCCGAAAAGTACGCATCCAACACTGTCTTCATCGAGATTTAAAACCATTCCGGTTACATCGTTGGGTAACTCAACAAGTTCGCTAGCCATAACTTTGGATAAACCATAAATGCGTGCAATACCGTCGCCGACTTGAAGAACCGTACCGACTTCATAAACATCGGTTTCATTTTCGAATCCGGCAAGTTGCTTTCTTAATATTGCAGATATTTCATCAGGCCTAATTTCCGCCATGTCATTTTCTCCCGTAGGATTCCCGAATATACCGGGATTAAATTTTCTTAATTAGTAGATATAATTATTTCTTCCGATAATTTTTTACTGAGCAATACTAACTGAT
>DAIEQA010000263.1:0-10552 GCA_027348115.1 Ignavibacteriales bacterium | reverse complement strand
AATTAGAATAACATGGGAAGCTGCTTACGGAAAAGAATACACAATTCAGACATCCGCAGACGCAGTCAACTGGAAAACAGTTGTCGATCAAAAAAACGGTGCAGGCAATATTGAGAAATGGGATGTGAATGAAAATGCGAGGTACATCCGTTTAACAGGGACAAAACGCGGAACACAGTACGGGTATTCGATGTATGAGTTTGAAGTTTACAATCAAACAGCAACCAAGGTTGAATCGAGAGATGAATCGTTACCGGCGGATTTTTATTTGAGCAACAACTATCCAAATCCGTTCAACCCGGAAACAACAATTGAATATTCGGTTCCAAAGACTTCTATCATTGAGTTAAAAGTTTATGATATTCTCGGGCAGGAAGTTGCAACATTGGTAAACGAAGTGAAACAGCCGGGCAAGTACACCACAAAATTTTCAATGGGAAATTCCAGGTATGCTTCGGGAATTTATTTCTACCGTATGAGCACCGCCGGCTTCACGCTCGTAAAAAAGATGATGCTGCTGAAGTGACGCTCTTCAATATTCATCCGTAAAAAATCCCGATGAAAAAAATTCATCGGGATTTTTTTGTTTAGCTGCACCAATATTAGTTAAGGCACCTATGCCAATGTTTCTTCCGGTTTCGCTCTACCAGGATCTTTTTTTATGTCCCTTCACTGCGTAATAAAGTATGAACAAATAACACGGAAGCAAAATCAAATAGGAACCTTGCGGCGAAAAATTACTTGAGAGTACTCCGTAAAGCGGAGGCAGCAAAGCACCGCCGGCAATTCCCATAATCAAAATTGCAGAACCGATTTTTGTATATTTGCCCAATCCCTCCAAAGCAAGCGGCCAAATGGCTGGCCAAACCATCGCGTTAGCCAATCCCAGCAGCGCAAGAAAGAAAACCGAGTTTGGAATAGCCGGTATGCCGAGCCATCCGAAAACGACGCTTGAAATTCCGCTGCTTGAAGTTGATGCAGATAAGACCCCCAGACTAAAAATAAATCCTAATACTGCTGAAAGTACCAACGCCTTTTCCTGATTGATTAACCTCGGTATGGTAACAATTCCAATAATGTAACCGAGAACCATAAAAGCCATCGTATAAGATGTAAGCTTTCCGAAAAACGAAATGCCGAGATTCTTACCGTATAAACCGATCGTATCGCCGGCAATAACTTCCACACCGACATAGAAAAACAAAGCAATGGCGCCAAGCATCAACTGCGGGAACTGCAATATACTTGTCTTGCTTTCGGAATCGCTTTTAATACTGTCTTCTTCGCCGGTTTCAATTTCTGGCAGAGGGGAAAACTTTATCATTGCCGCAAGCAGAAGAAGAACCACGGCCATCACAATATACGGCAGTATTAATCGGGCGGCTAATTCGTTGAAGGCCGCATTCTTCTGAGCCGCATCCAGCAGTTGAAGATTTGCGTCGCTGTATCTTTCCATTCCGTGCAGCATGATTGCTGTAAAAATCAGAGGACTGAGAATTCCTGCAAACTTATTTGCAACTCCCATAAAACTAATTCTTACAGCCGCGCTTTCTTTGGGACCTATCACAACTATATACGGGTTGGACGCAGTTTGAAGAATTGTTAATCCCCCTCCCATAACAAAAAGACCAAGAAGAAACAAAGCGTAAATTCTTGTTTGCGCCGCCGGGATGAAAATAAGAGCACCGACCGCCATAGCTATCAAACCAAGAACCATCCCGTTTTTATAACCGGTTCTTTGAAGCACTGCGGACATTGGCAGAGCCATGAACGTATAAGAAATATAGAACGCCAGTGTAACCAAGTAAGCTTCAACCTGGTTTAGCTCACATGCAATTTTGAGAAAAGGAATTAACGAACCGTTAAGCCAGGTTACAAATCCGAAAATGAAGAATAATACTCCGATGATTGATATCGACAATAAATAATTGTCCGATGCGGTTTTACTTTTACTTGTTGTAGTCATCTCGGTTATCAAATTGAGTGAGTAGAAAGTTATTTAATCAGAATCATTTTCTTGCCTTGAATAAAGTTTTGCGATTGCATGCAGTAGAAATAAACACCGCTGTTAAGGTGCGAGGCATCGAAAAGGGTTTCGTGATTCCCGGCATTCATAAATTGATCTATCAAAACCTTAACCTCTCTGCCAAGAGCATCAAAGACAATAATTTTTACATGACCGCCCTTAGGTAATTCAAAACGAATATGAGTCGACGGATTAAACGGATTGGGATAATTATCGTACAATTTAAAATCTTCCGGAATTTTATACTCATCACCTTTTGCAACGGCAGAAAGTATTAACGACTTACCTATGGCTCGAAGCAGCGGCGACTCGCTTCCGGAATAATCGTAACCGAGAGCCCAAATCATTACACCGGCCAGACCGTTAGCTTTCACATAGTCGCATTTATATTTAACGGAAGCGGTATCATCGAATGTGATAAATTTGGAATTCGCGGCAGCCACCAAGTAAGGAACCTTTGAAACATCATCCCAATTATATTTCCAATTAATGTCGTTTAGTTTTGTAGCAATATCGGGATTATAAATAAGATCGTAAACAGCGCCAGACTGAACTGCGAATAATCCCGAAGCGTTAAACTGTTTGCCGTAAAACGGCAGCCCAAGCACTAATTTATTTTTAGGTACTTTCCTGGTTACGGATAAATATTTAACTCCATCATCATCGGAACCAGGAACCGGTTTATCCGGATCCGCGGGATTTGTATACAGCGGCGCGTTATGACCGGAGTGCTGGGTCCAACTGCCGTGGAAATTATAACCCATTACATTTATCCAGTCGAGGTATTGAGTCATATTTTCAAAATCGAAATAACGGCCAAACCAATCACCCGGACTTGCGGCAATCGTAACCAAAAGATTCGGAAATGTTTGCGAAGCGGCGGTTTTCAATTCTTTAATCAACAATGTATACTGATTTTTTTCTATAGCGTTAGCCGGAAATTCCCAATCGAAATCGACGCCATCGTAACCATTTTGCTGAATGAACAAAAGAAGATTATTAATAAATGCAGCACGGGCTGTTGAGTCCGCGGACATCATTGCAAAATTTTTTATGGAAGTTGAATCGGCACTGCCAAGACTAACAAGCACTTTAACACCGGCATTGTGCGCGTTTGAAATTAATTGCGGATCGAGGAACCCATCCGGTACCGCGAGAGAGCCGTCTTTATTCGGCCAGATAAAAGAATGATTGATGTGCGTGAGATTACCGAATTCAATTTTATTCTCCGGATATACATATTTATAACTGTATACATAATACCCAACAACTTTCTTCTGCGCAAAAGTTGTATTGCCGATTACAAGCAATGAACTAATCAAAATTACGGAAACAAAAATCCTATGCATTCTTTGTTACGCCATTTTAGTTACGCGCAAAATATTATCCTCTATGCTCGTAATCAAACCAAGTTGATTTAATTCTCATTCCAAAGTTGTTTTCCCGGAAACACTTTTAGCTTCTTGCTGGAGGAGATCGAAAACTATAACTTCATTTTTTCCTTTTTTGAGCCAAGGAGCCGGGCAGTAAAGTCTTTTTTGAGGACCGATATCCCAGTACCTGCCGAGATTGTGACCGTTGACAAAGACAATACCCTTTTTATAATTGCTCATATCAAAATATGTATCGGCAGTGTTATCTATTTCAAATGTCCCTTTGAAAAAATAACCGGTTTTGTCAGTTGAAGGATTTGATTTATTTAATTTCAGAATGAAGCTGGAATCGAACGGGAGATTGTAGACTTGCCAATTCATCAAAGTCATTCCGTTCAGAGTAACTCGTTGTGTAATTCCTTTTCTGTCGATCAGCTCTGGTCCGAAATTAATTCTTCCCATCGCCTCGACAAAAATTTCCAGCACAGGGTCCTTAACATCGGACTTAGGAATTTCGATAGTGTTTTCGGCTTCACGCCTGTCTAATTTTCCAACAAATTTTCCGTTGAGAAAAACGGTTGCGTAATCGTGAAGGTCGGTAATGGTAAGTTTGCCGCTTTTATGACCGATCAATTTTGTTTTGTAAAGTATAAATCCTTCGTACTGATCAAAAGCTTCCATCGGTTTGGGTTGAATGGAGAAGACAGGTTTCGGAAGATTTTCCCAAATGCTTGAGTAGAGTTCCATTTTAATTTCGGGAATTTCCATCGCGGGAATCGGATCGGGAATTTCCGGGAGACTCTTTACATATTTACTAATGATATTGCGGAGAGCAAAATATTTTGGCGTAGGTCTTCCCTGCTCGTTGATCGGCGCGTCATAATCGTAGCTTGTAACATCCGGCTCAAATCCTTTGCCGCCCGAATTAGCCCCGGCAGTAAATCCGAAATTTGTTCCGCCGTGCATAACATAAAGGTTGAAAGACTTTTTCGTTTCCATCAAAAATCTTACTTCACGCAGTAAGCCGGTTGTATCCGGTCGCGCCCATTTTTCACCCCAATGAGTTAACCAGCCCGGATATGTCTCGCTGCTAAATGCCGGAACATTGGGATTAAATTTTTGTGCTAAGTCAAAATCCGCCTGACTGTAACCGCTGTCTAATCCAATTGCCGCTCCGTTAATATTTCCTGCTTCAAGCATAAATGGTGTTGGTCCGTCGGCAGTATAAAACGGTATATTAATCCCGTCCTTTAACCACAGCTTGCGAAGTTCCTCCAAATAATTTTTATCGTTGCCGTAACTGCCATACTCATTTTCAATCTGCAGCATTAAAATGGGACCGCCGTTTGTAATTAGAAAAGGTTTAACGACCTTAGATAATTCTTTGATATACCTACTTACAGCGGCCATATAACGAGAATCCATGCATCGAACTTTAATATCAGGAATTTTTAAAAGGTACGGCGGGATACCACCGAAATCCCATTCGCCGCAAACATACGGACCGGGACGAAGCAGAACCCACATATTTTCTTCTTGAGCAAGTTTAATAAACTTTGCCAAATCTTTATTGCCGGTTTTGAAATCAAATTTGCCGGGAGCTGTTTCGTGGTAATTCCAAAAAACATAAACCGCAATTGTATTGCAACCCATGGCTTCAACCATTTGAATTCTATGGCGCCAACATTCTTGGGGAATTCTTGCCGGGTGAAGTTCGCCGCTGATTATTTGAAATGGTTTTCCATCGAGAAGGAATTTACCCGGCGAAAGTGAAAATGTGTGTTTACCGTTTTGCGCAAAGAGAAGAGAAGCGAAAAAGAATATTACCATACAAAATTTTTTCATGTCACTCCTTGCTGCTGCAATTTATCCAATTCACGAATTCGAATATCCAAAAAATCTTTTTAGCTTGCTGCTCCTCCCAAAAAAATTCTTCGCTTATCTGTTCTCCACAAGCTTCTTTAGTTCCATCGAATGCCGGTAGAATTCCTCAACTGTCAATTCTTTCAGATAGAGCATGCCGTGAGCTGCCCTTGCTCTTGGTGCCGGGTGAGTTAAGAAAAAGTTTTTGCCAGTACATGTTCTAATTTTTTTAAACTGATCAACCAGAATTTTCTGAGCTAAGCGACAGAATGGTCCATCGTATTCCCAGCTCGGAAAGCTCGCGTCCTTCTGTGAGCCGTAACTATTCATAAAAGTATTTTCCAGAATGGCCATCGAGTTAAGACTTACAGGTATATAAATATTCGCTTCAGCGGGATGAAACCTGTACCAAATATTTCTGTAGCCCCAGACTTTTAGTTTGGAAATATCGGTTTCCTTGCCGTAGATTCTGAGAGCTTCACTAACGGCTTGCAAAACTTTATAATGAGTATCGGGTCCGCTTCCTTCCGGATCAAGCGCAACTGTAACAATTGTTGGTTTAATTTTTTTCAAAAGTTTTACTATTGGCATTACATCTCTCTGTGTTTCGGGATTTTCCGTAAAAATGTTGCCCTGGTAAAATCCCAACCGCAGATGCGAAACATCGCTGGTACTAAAGCCGTAATACGCCCACATCAATTCTTCCTCCCATTCTCTAAGCATGCCTTTCAATTTTTGAACATGCGGAATATCCTTTTTGCCGGGGTACTGGGTTTTAAAATAATTTATAAGTTCGTCAACCCTGTCTTTAAGATAAGTAATGCTGTCTTCCTCGTAAATTTCTATCATGTTGCGAAGCATTCTTCTTGAAAGCGCTTCTTTTCTTATTGTCCTACTGTGATCGGCAATGCTGTCGAGGTATAAGCTTACATCTTTATCTTTTCCTTCAGTATTATCCGGATCAAAATAACGCGTCTTCAATTTATCGTCGAAGGCGCCGGACTCAAGATGATTTTTTAATTGTTCCATCAACTGCAGCATGTAAGAGTTTGTAACGGCGTTAAACCCGCTAGTAAAAATTCCAAAGTGATGTTTGTTTAGCGGAGATCTTACAAGATGATTGATGAACGCCAGATAGCCAAGCATAATATCATCATGATGTGGAGCGGTGTGAAGTATTACTTCGTTCTCCGGCGTTGTCATTCCTTTTTTGAATCTTTCTATGATTGCATTATGAAGCGATTCATTAACCTCCTTAACCGCTTTGCCGGATTTTTTTAGAACCAGTGTAGATAGTTTGTCGGTCTCGTAATCCTGCCTGGTTAAGCTATTTACATCTTTATCCAATTTTACAGCCAGATTTATCACGGCTCTTTCCAACGAACTTTGCGAAAGCTTCTGCTCTTTTTCAACGTCAACATACCTTCTTTCAGTTAAACGAAGGGCCGCGCCGTTAGTTAAATAGAACCTGGAGTTTTTCAGTTTTTGCAGAACAGTCGCTGGGTGACGATTTGAAGCATCGTTCTCTATAGAATCTCTTACAATATTAGCTTTGGCCTCGCCTGCAGCAATTATAATTGCAGTGGCGTTTTTATTATACGTAATCGTATCAAGTCCAATTGTAATTACAAGCCGGTTGGCCGCAATTTCAATTCCGCCAAGATCCGTAGAAGCCGCGGCTTGTGTTTGATAGTTGGTGGCAATCAATCGTGTTGATGAAAAATGATCGCTGCCTTGAACATTAAAACCAATATGTCCGTCGGGACCGATTCCGCCGAGGAAAAATCCTATTCCGCCCATTTCCCGAATTTTCTTTTCATACTGCGTGCAATACTCGTCAACAATTTCTATTGTTTCTTTTTGCAGCCGCTCTATTCTGCTTGCGGGCATTCGTGTTCGAAGTGAGAGATCCACAACTTTATCCGGAAAGATAGCATCGAGCGGAAGATTGTTAGCGGCACCTATTTTGTTCACGTCTATTAAAAGGGCATTGCTTGCATCCAGTCCAAAATTTTTTATGTAATATTTTTGAATATAATAATAAAAGCTGTTGTGCTGAGAAGAATCGATCGGGTAGAACTCGTCTATTTGAACAAACTTAATTTTTTTCATATCCGGCCGTTTTGCAGGATCGAGACCAACAGATTTAAGTTTTTCTTCTATCTCGGGTTTATTCCAATCTTTAAGAATACGCGTAATCCAAGAAATAAGATGTTCCGGTGTTTTGCCTGTTGGAAGTGAAACGACTCCGCCGGGATTATTCTGCAGCCATTCAATAAATCTTAGCGCAGTTAGTTCGCCCAACTCCGGAAAGTTATCTACCTGAATTATCGGGATTTTTTCAGTTGGCTCGTAAATTAATTTTTTACCGGATTTGCTTAAGTAATAATTTTCAACCTTCGAATTGGTTTTCATTTGTTTCCTAAGAATTAAATTTATAAATCTTCTTCAAAGTAACTTTTCAATTGCGATTTTTCATTGGTAAGGTATTGAATGCTCGATCATATTTTCGATCGCAACAACTTCCTTTTGTAAATCACCGCTCTATTAAGATAATCATAAACTCTTATCCAACTGATCCAGCGCAAAGGAATAGGCGCCAATAGCAATAGCTTTGCTCGTTCCTATTTTAGAAATGCCGATACCTATTTTTTGTGAAGGATCATATTTAATTTTTTTATCCGTGCCGTAAACGGGTATTTCCCTCGATTCGCTTCTTACAAAATTTTTCATATCGGAATAATCTTCGAGATTATAAACATCGGCGATAAGTCTTCTTAGAAGCGAACCGTTCTGCATTATAAAATGACTTTTCATTTCATCGATAAGAAAAGGCATAAACAACGAACTTGCGCCTGCTAATCCGCCGCCGATAACAACAAGACCATCCATTAAAGTAACGGCATTAGCAAGGGCGTCGCCGACCACCTGCGCCATCTGTTTGTATGCTTCAACAGCAGCTTCTTTGTTGCCGCTTACTCCATTGGTAGCAATTTCAAAAATTTCTTTGGGAGAAGGCGCGTCTTCTTTTTTGATTCCCGCCTTTTGAGCGTACACTCTTTTCAATCCCCTAATGCTCGCATGCTCTTCCACATTTTCATTTGGAGAGATGCGGTTGCGCATCAGGCATATTTCCCCAGCAATCGAATTATCGCCGAGAAATATTTCCCCGTTTCTAACAATACCGCTTCCAAAACCGGTGCCGAGTGTTATACCTAATAAATTTTTAAATCGTTTGGAATTACCCGCAGCTTCCAACTTTTCATTTACATATGGAAGAAATCCCGCAATGGCTTCGCCGTAAGCGTACAAATCGCCGTCGTTGTTAATGAACACAGGCAAACAAAATTTTTCTTTAAGCATAGGACCGAGAGCTACGCCGCCGCGGTAGCCAGTTAAGTTTCCCAAATCTCCCAAAATACCGTTTGGATAATCTGCCGGTCCCGGAAAAGCAAAACTTATGGCGGCCGGTTTATCGACTAATTTTTCAGCGACGAGAGAAAATCCTTCAACAATATTTGATAATGACTTATGAAGATCATCGGCATTGGAGTCAAGTCTGATCTCGTTAACAATTTGACGGTTGCCTTGAATAGCGGAAAAAACAAAATTAGTTCCGCCTGCATCAAGAGTCATTACTATTCTTTTATCATTATCATATTTCATTCTTTTGCCGATATCAAATTAAGGCCGGAAAGTATTCGGGAGAGTGACTACGATTGCTTATGCATTATTCAGTCAAATTCATTTTAGTTATTACCGGTAAACCAAGTTTGATGATTTTGTTACTAAAATTTTTTTATAAAATAGCAGCCGGCATTTTTTAAATGCCAGCTGCTATAGAAGGGGGATTACTTAATAAGCATCATTTTCTTTGTAATATTTACATTGTTTCCAGTCAGATTATAGAAATAAACGCCTGTACTTAATCTGGTAGCATCAAATGTTGCAGAATAGCTTCCCGGGTTCAACTGACCGTTAAGTAATTGCGCAACTTCCTGACCGAGAATGTTATATACTTTCAAGGTATAAAAACCTGTAACAGGAACGCTGAATTTAATTACTGTTGTCGGGTTGAATGGGTTCGGATAATTTTGAGATAATGTATACTCCGTTGGTTTTACGCTATTCGGTTCCGCTTTTACATCTGTTACCAACCATTGAGCTTTTTGAGCCGGGAACCAGTTCAAGTCGCCCAATGCATAACCGTCTGTTCCGGCTGTTTGCATTGTTGTGTTTGTATAAGCAAGATTTTCAGGTAACGGCCATGCCGGAGGATAAAGCGCATTATTCGGATCGAAGAACCAAGGAACATCGAGTGTGTTGGTACAGATTTTATGAACGTAGTCAATTACTTTATCTACCTGTCCAAGTACGTTGGCATCACTAAATCCCGGATCTTGATTAATATTATTAGCTACTTGAGTATTTACGTGTGTTCTTACAAATAAGCTGTCTATCGTCCATTGAGCATAATTGTTTAACCATGTAGGCATAATAAGTTTTCTTTTTAGATAAGCTTTAATTTCATTTGACTGACCATATTTCGGTACGTCAACGCTATCCGCCAATTTAACAGTGTCATTATACGCTTTATAAAAATCTGTTAATTTTTTCGGCCAGAAGTATGCGTTATTTTTAAGCTCAAAAACTCTCTTGGATGGATCGAGCATATCTTGGGTTACACCATTGTTTGGATCTAAATAAACATTCGTTCCGGCAATGTTGCCTCCCCACAGCTTTGACCAGTAACTTGTTGAATCAAGTCCTCGGATATAGATTATACTGCTTGAAGAAGTATCTGGATAATTTAAGAACCAGCCGTTGATTACGTGATCAGGATTTCCGCCCATGGAATGCGCAGAATAAAACAAATTGTTTTTTATGTGCAGGTTTGAACCCTGTCTTGTTAAGAACGGATTTACAATACCGTAGACTATAGTGTTGTGTTCAAATACGGAATACTTATCATATCCTCTAACAGACCATAGATAAGAGTTACATGAGAAGAAAGTATTGTTGATGAATTTACAGGTATCCATGTGAATAGGCGCACCGGAAATAAAAGGTTGACCGCCGAACCAGGAAGTTGCGTGCATAAGATTTCTAAAATCACAATCCTGTACATCCATTTTGCTCCAATGTGCATTTACAGATAGACCTGAAGCGGTGAAGCCGTCGAAAATTACTCCTCTTAATTTCAATTTAATACTGTCGGCATTAAGACTCATACCGGTACTCCATCCTAATTGAGCGCCGTCAGCTCTGATCGAAATTAAGTACACGTTAC
>DAIEQA010000260.1:0-3731 GCA_027348115.1 Ignavibacteriales bacterium | reverse complement strand
AATGGCAGATGCTACTTCCAAACTTGTAAATGAAAAGATGTGGGATGACAGCAGCAAATTTTATTATTCGATCAATCGGAAAGATCATTCGTTCAAGTATCTCACTCGCGATTTACGCCGGATGGAAATTATCGGCTTCCTTTCTTTGTGGTCGGGTGCTGCAACTAAGGAAAGGGCAAAAGAACTTGTTAATCATCTAACCGATACAAAAAAATTCTGGCGTAGGTACGGCATACCTACCCTCGCTGCCGACGATCCTTTCTATACCCCTTATGTTGATTATTGCTGCAAGTGGAATGGACCCGTTTGGCTGTTGTGGAATTACATGGTTTTAGACGGACTGAAAAATTACGGTTACAAAAAAATTGCAGACGAACTTGCCAGCAAAATGATGCTGGCAGTAACAACTCAGTTGAGGAAGAATCATAACTATTGGGAGTCGTACAGTCCGGATAACGAAGCGCTCAACTCTCCTCCGAATTACATCTGGGATTCAATTATGGCAAGAGTGTTGATTGAAAAATATCGGAAATAATTTTGGCGATTGACAGTAACATGGATTTGCGAGCCGCAGCTCAAATAGCAACGTAAAAATTAAAAATAACAATAGAGCAATAGAACAATGAAACGATTCGGAAAGATTTTGATTTTCTTATTTGTTTTTCTTCAAACTGTTTTTTCTCAAACCGGATTAATAAATAAATTCAATCTTCATCAGAATGATCTTATGCTCACGCGCCCGGCACAGCCGAATCAATACATGGATAAGATTGGGCGTAAAGCGGCATTAATGGGATTTGAAAACGGCTCATTCGAAATGTGGATCTGGCCGTGGAAAGTTCTCAGGAATTTTGATTTGCAGTTCTTTGTCGGCTCTACCACTCAGCCGATTTTGTCAAAAGAGATCGCGCGCGATATTTCCGTTACGCCTGAGGCGACAACAATCAGCTTTGTTTACGAATCATTCACAGTAAAGGAAATTATTTTTGTTCCGCATAATCAGCCCGCGGCAGTTATACTTTTAGACGTCTACACAACTGCGCCTCTTACAATCGTTCCGGGATTCATGCCGGTAATGCAGCCAGAGTGGCCGGCTGGAATTGGCGGCCAGTATAGTTATTGGGATGATGACATGAAAGCGTATGTAATTTCGGAATCGCAGCAGCGAGGATTATTTCTGTGCGGATCGCCTGTTGCCGAGCAAATGACCTCACCCCCTGCGCATATGTTTGCCGATAATCTCATTCAATTTAAATTCACAATTCAACCTAACCAGGCATCGGAAAAATATTTTCCAATTGTTATAGCAGGCAGTCCCGTGAAAACAAAATATGATTCGGTAAAAACAATTTACAGAAAAATTCTTTCGAGCATCGAAACTCTTTATGAAGAGAATTATAATTTTTATAAAAGTCTCCGCGATTCAACTATTGAAGTAGCTACCCCAAATGAAAAATTAAATCTTGCCTTCGAATACGGAAAAGCTGCGTTGAATAATTTACTGGTTGATAATCCGACTTTGGGAAAAGGATTGGTTGCTGGATACGGATTAAGCGGCGGAGGCGCCCGTCCCGGTTTCGCCTGGTTTTTTGGAGGAGACGCATTTATAAATTCATTGGCGATGAATAGTTTCGGAGATTACTCAACCGTAAAACAAGCCCTTGAGTTTACTCAAAAGTGGCAAAGGCAGGAAGATTTCCCGATACGCAAGAAAAATCCTTCCGATAAAAATGTTGATGTCGGGAAAATGGCGCACGAGCTTTCTCAGAGCGACGGACTTGTAGATTGGTGGAACGATTATCATTTCGGATATAATCACGCCGACACTTCGCCGTGGTATCTTGTAGCAATGGGAGACTACTTCCGAAAAACCGGCGATATTAATTTTATTAAAGATAGTTGGAAATCGATAGTTCAAGCTTATGAATGGTGTAAAAGCAAGGACAGCAACGGCGACGGCTTGATGGATTTAAAAGGCGCGGGACTCGGCGTGCTCGAATTCGGTTCGTTGGTTAAAATATTTAATGACAACTATACTCAAAGCATTTGGACAAAAGCCATAGAAGAAGTAAATGTTATGGCCAAAGCTGCTGACGATAAGGAGATCGAACATGAAACAGAGACGCTTTTTCCAAAAGCCCGTCAGGCGCTCGAAAAAATTTTTTGGATTGACGATCTGGGATTTTACAGCTTTGGAGCCGCCGAAGACGGCAAGCAGGTACGCGATAAAAATATTTATTCTTCCGCCTCCATTCTTTTCGGCTTGATGAATCCGGAGCGAAGCAAAAGTACAATAGAAAAATTCAATGAAAGCGATATGGTTACGGATTGGGGAGTTAGAAACCTTTCCAGTAATTCATCGCTTTACGATCCGACAAATTATAATTACGGTACTGTCTGGCCGTTCACTTCTTTTTTTATTGGTTCTGCTCAATTTAATACGCACTTGGATTTTCAAGGTTGTCAGACAGTAATAAAAACAGCTCAACATGCGTTCGATTACGGACTCGGAATTGTGCCGGAGGTTTTCTCCGGAGACATAAATACAAAACTGGGTGAAGCGTATCACGATCAAGGATTTAGCGTTAGCGGATACATATTCCCGATGATGAGCGGTCTAATAGGTCTTAATGTTGATGCTTTGAATAACAGAATAACTTTTGCGCCAAAGCTTCCGCCGGATTGGAAATTTCTAAGTGTAAGAAATGTTAAACTTGGCAATGAGGTTGTTAATTTTGATTTGAAGATAGCGGATAATAAAGTTGAATTGCATGTCGGCAAATCTTCCAATAAGGAAATTGCAATCAACTTTAGCCAGGATTTTCCACCCGGTACAAAAATTACCAGCACAAATATAAACGGACAGCAAATTAATTCTGACATTTCAAATAAAGGCAACGCGGTTACCTTGGAAAAAGAATTTAAATTGAAAGACAATGCGAATCTGATAATAATAAAAGAGCCAGTTGTTGCGGTTTACGCTGTTGAACGGAACACACCAATTGGAATTGTGAACGATGGATTAAAAATTGTGTCGCAAAAGTTTAAGGGCGGAACGTTATATGTTTCGTGCGAGGGGAAACAGAATGTTGATTACAAACTTGGCGTAACTAATTCATCTCTGATAAAAAAAATCATTGGCGCCAGACTTGCAAACGGGGAATTAAAGATCAATATAAATGGTATGGGCAATGAATTTGTGAAACATGAAATTCAAATAGAGATGAAATAATCCGGCAGAAAAATTTTTTTAGGAAAAATATTCATGTCCCAACAGCGAGGTGTGAGTATAACGAAACTTTTGTGAAAATCAAAAAAAAATTCTCTCTGTGCGAAAAATATTTTTTTTTAAAACTTGTTTTGATTAACAATTCATTTTTTATAACTTGGGATTGCGCTCATCAAGAAAAATAAAATCAATTTTGAAATAAAGAATGCTAGCAATAACTCTCGATCCACATCAAAATATCAATACATATCAGGCTGATCAATCCGACGATTGGAATTTCCAGGTTAAGGTGGTAAACGATGGACTATTTGCAGAAGTAAGAGTTTGTTTTGTACCCACCGAGGGCAAAAAGAAATTTCAAGCTAAAGCACAGAATGCAAATTCTTTTGGTAAGGAAAACATCCATGACTGATTCCGATTGGTTGCGTTATCTTTTTTAATAGAGTGTCATTCAAGTCTTAGTTACTTCTAAGTCATAATCGGCTTGCCGTAAATAGTACTT
>DAIEQA010000250.1:0-7432 GCA_027348115.1 Ignavibacteriales bacterium | reverse complement strand
CGTTATCCAGAATTTCTCTTTCGAGCAGTTCTTGAGAAAGTTTATGCAGCACATCAATATTATCGGTAAGAATTTTCTCTGCTCGTTCCATACCGTTAATTACAATCTTTTTCAATTCCGAGTCGATATCCTGCGCCGTTTGTTCGCTGTAATCTTTATGTTTAGTTATTTCCCTTCCTAAAAAGATTTCTTCTTCCTTAGCACCGTATGCCAATGGACCAAGTTTTTCGCTCATACCCCATTCGCAAACCATTTTACGGGCAATACCGGTCGCTTTTTCAATATCATTTCCGGCGCCGGTTGTAAAGCGGTTGAATACAATTTTCTCCGCAGCTCTTCCGCCTAATGCATAAGCAATCATTGCTTCAAGATAATCTTTTGAGTAAGTATGTTTTTCGTCAACCGGAAGATAAGTTGTTACGCCAAGAGCGCGTCCGCGAGGAATAATTGTAACTTTGTGAACCGGGTCGGCCTCCGGAATCATTTTGGCTACAAGCACATGCCCGATTTCATGGTAAGCAGTAATCTTCTTTTCATCTTCGGAAATTATCATGCTCTTCCGTTCCATGCCCATCATCACTTTATCTTTGGCTTCCTCAAAATCTTCCATCGTAACTTTCTTCTTGTTTTTACGAGCTGCAAGTAATGCCGCCTCGTTAACAAGATTTGCTATTTCCGCACCGGCTAATCCCGGAGTACCTTTTGCGAGCACGGTTAAATTCACGTCTACATCAAGAGGAATTTTTCTTGTATGGACTTTCAGGATTCCTTCGCGGCCTTTTACATCTGGACGATCTACAACAACCTGGCGGTCAAATCTACCTGGGCGCAGCAATGCCGGATCGAGAACATCCGGGCGGTTGGTTGCAGCGATAATAATTACGCCGCTGTTTTGCTCGAAGCCGTCCATCTCGACAAGCAGCTGATTCAATGTTTGCTCACGTTCATCATGGCCGCCTCCCAAACCTGCGCCGCGATGTCGACCTACGGCATCAATTTCATCTATGAAAATTATGCAAGGCGCGTTCTTCTTACCTTGTTCAAAAAGATCTCTAACGCGGCTCGCACCAACGCCTACAAACATTTCAACGAAATCCGCACCGGAGATAGAGAAGAACGGCACGCCGGCTTCGCCTGCTACGGCTCTTGCCAATAAGGTCTTTCCGGTTCCAGGAGGGCCCAATAATAAAACGCCGCGCGGAATTTTACCGCCGAGTTTTTGAAACTTACTTGGTTCCCGTAAGAACTCGATAATTTCTTCAAGTTCCTGCTTGGCTTCGTCGGCACCCGCAACATCTTTAAATGTAACTTTGATAGCTGATTCCGAAATAAGTTTAGCTTTGCTTTTTCCGAAGTTGAAAATGCCTCTCGTTCCGCCTGCGCCGCCGCCCTGCATTCTTCTAAAGAAGAACATCCATAGACCGAAAATTAAAACCCAGGGAAGCAGCCCGAGAAGAACCGTCATCCACTCGTTCGATTCCTTTACGAAAGTGTATTTAATATTTTTATCATTCCAGATCTTTACTTGATCCTGGATAACCGGTTCGACAAGCGTGGTAGAAAAAGTTTTTATATCAACATAGTTGCCGTTGATTAGCCGCTTTTGTTTTTCGGAGAGAGTTCCCTCAAATCGGTAATCGTTAACATCCGTCTTATAAATTTTAGCTTCAACAATTTTGCCCGAATTGAGAAAATCTTCGTAGACATCGTAAGAAACATCCACGGTGCCGGAAGTACCGGCGCGCATAAACTGCATAACAATTACCGCTGCAATTATAACGGCACCCCAACTGAACACTGTTTTAATTATTCTTCCCCAATCAAAATCGCCGTCGGGCTTTTGCTGACCGCCCGGGCCTCTTTTTGGCTTATTCTGGTTCGAATTATTTTCTTGATCGGCCATATATAACTTATTATTAAAATATTCCATTTGGTATTCACCTATTCGCTTAAAACATAGATTGAGCGTAGATTTCGATATTTCTGAGCGTAATCGAGACCGTAACCAATCACAAATTTATTAGGAATTTTGAAGCCAATATAATCAATTTTAACGTCATATTTTAAACTCTCCGGCTTCATTAGGAGAGATACGACCTTCATACTCGCGGGTGTGTGTTCCTTAATTATCTGCTCGATATAATTAATTGACAGCCCCGAATCGATTATATCTTCTACAATTATTAAATGCCTGTCATTAATATCTGCGTTAAGATCTTTGATCAGCTTTACCCTACCGGAAGAAATTTTCTCGTCGCCGTAACTGGAAAGTTTGAAAAAATCCATTTCGCAGTTTATTGTAATGTGTTTCATCAAATCGGCCATAAACATAAACGAGCCGTTGAGCACGCCTATAAATATCGGTAGCTTGGCTTTGTATTCCTCCGAAATCTGTTTGCCTAACTCGGAAATCCTTTTCTGTATTTCCTGTTCGGTTAAATAAGTAATAAATCTTTCCGTACCGATAATTATTTCGTCTTTACCTTCTTTTTTCAATTCATCCATAATTTATAGACTGTTTTAGTTTTGGAATTCACTTTATATCGATCGTCTATTCTTAAACCAATTATCCATACTATATGGTTCCGGTTTAAGAGCACGAGCTGATTATTTCTTTTAGATGTAGGAATTTTACAGTCCGTTAAAAAATCCGAAACCTTTTTGAAACCCTGCATACCGAGAGGTTTGAATTTATCTCCGGCAGCCCACGGTCGAATTCGGAATTTATCACTCATCCCGTCTCCGGAAATAAATTCCACGTTTCCGGAACCGCCAAATTTGACGTGCCGTCTATCAATATGTTCGACTCCTACGGTGACAGATCCTATTTTGATTTCCTCGTCAGGGTGAAGTTCTTTGGCTTGGTTAGATGATTTCAAAACATGTTCGATTCTAATTTCCTTGTCTTCGCGGAACGCGATTAAATCTTTAGACAACTCAATTCTTCTGCCTTTTTGTTTAGTCAGCAACGAATTAATCTTAATATAATCGTCATATTCAAAGTCGTGGTCAAAATATTTTTGCATTATTTCCTTCAGCAACAAACCCGGAATTTCATTATCAAAGATTTTTAAAATATTTATACTAATGGAAATAGAGTTACCTTCCCGCTTAACAAATTTTTTCAGGAAGAATTCAATCGCGCTTCTATTAAAGCGAATTTCGTTATCAAGATTTTTGAGCGAACGAAACAAAGCGCCGTCGACCGACGGATTAATCTTCGCTCTAATCAAAGGCAGAACACGGTTTCGAATAAAGTTTCGTTTGTAAACGTCGCTGCGGTTTGAGGAATCTATACGGTACTTAATTTTTTTACTATCAAGGTAATCCATAATTTCTGTCTTGGCTACACACAGAACAGGCCGAACAATTTTTCCTCGCCGGATCGGTATTCCGCTCAAGCCGGTTCCTCCTGTTCCGCTAAAAAGATTAATAAGAATCGTTTCAGTGTTGTCGCTAAGATTGTGCGCGGTTGCAATCTTTGTACAGTTGAGATCGCCTGCAAGAGTTTCCATTTTTAAATAACGAAGTTTCCGAGCAGCTTCTTCTATGGATAATTTATTACTTGCCGCAAAAGTTTTTACATTTAGCTTGCCAACAACCAGAGGAATATTAAGCGAAGAGCATAATCTTTCCACAAATTTTTCATCAAGGTTCGATTCTTTGCCTCTTAATTTATGATTGAAGTGAACCGCGCAGAGATCAATCTTATACTTTTTTTTGTAGTTGTTTAGAAAGTAAAGAAGGAAAACGGAATCCGGCCCGCCGCTTAAAGCCACCAAAACTTTATCGCCGGCATTAAATAGACCGTTCTCGTCAATAAATTTAGAAACCTTTTGTTCGATGCGTTTCATATTACTTAAAAAGAAAGTCTCACATAAGAGACTTTCAGAATTAACCGTACATTTAATTGTAAAAACAATTATTCCAAATCCAGAACTTCAAATTTGATCAGGCCGGCCGGCACTTTTGCCTGGACGGTTTGACCCACGCGCGAAGCCATCAACGCTTGACCAACCGGCGAGGTAATTGAAATCTTACCTTTTTCAATATCGGCTTCTTCCGGAGAAACAAGTGTATATTTATAAGTTTTGGCGTTATTCAAATTTTTAACTTTCAATGTAGAAAGTATGTGTGCTTGATCTTTAGGCATATTTGACAGATCAATTAATGTAGCCCGTGAAAGCAGGTCCTCGAGCTTGCTGATTTTTAATTCAAGCAAACCCTGCTCTTCTTTAGCGGCATCGTACTCGGCGTTTTCCGATAAATCGCCATGTGACCTCGCTTCGGCAATTCTTTCCGCCATTTGTTTTCGACCGTTGGTCTTGAGGTCGCTAAGTTCCCTTTCTATTTCCCGCATTCGTTCTTTGCTTAAATAGACAAAATTTGACACTTGAAAAACTCCTATTTAGTGCTTTAATAAAAAAAATTGCCACTGCCTTTCAGCAGTGGCATCGAAAACTTAAAAAATTTAATCCAAGATTTCAAATATAACTTTGCCCGGCTGATTCAATCTTGGGTCAAAATTGCCGGGTTGCTGAACTTGGATACAAAAATTATTTATCGTTTCACTTAAAACAGATTACTTATTGGCATAAACGCCAAACAAACAAAATTTTAATTAGGCAGTTTAAAAGATAGAGCAAGAGAAAATTTTGTTTTTACCGGAATGCCTTTCTGTTCGCCGGGAGTAAATTTAGTCTTCTTTATAACGCGCATGGATTCTTCATCGCAGCCGGCGCCAATTCCTTTTATCACTTTAACATCATCTACATTGCCGGATTCGTTAATATAAATCAACATGTAAACTTTGCCTTCCGTACGGGTGTTAATTGCCATTTCGGGATAAACAATTTTCCTCACAATGGATTCAAGTCCGCCAACCGGAGTAGGAGCTTTATCTACCACTATAGCATAATCCTCGTCGGTAGGAAAGAGTCTTCTGGCTTTCAACTTTAAATTAATCCCGAAAATCATAGTTAATAGAACAGTGAAGTAGAAAAGAGCTGTGGAATATTTATTAGATCTCATCTTTGGGGCCTTAAAAGGTGAAAGAATACTACCTGATAATCGAACGCGGATTAATAAATTTTAGCAGGCAGAAATTAAATTTTAACAAAAATTTTTATTTGAATCTTAACTAACGGGATAGGATTACAGCTGGTTAAAATTTGCAGCGGTTAATTTGCCTCATCAATTCTGCATACGGTTCTAAACTGGCAAAACTTGCAGACAATTTTTTCTCTTTCCTTGTGGGGGGAAAGCCCAAACTTACCCTGCGAAATTTGTAGAACGTAGGATTTTATGTGCCCGATGGTTTTTTCTATCAGCTGATTTACCGAACGGATTTCTTCATCTTTTCTTTTGCTTAATCCCACCTTGTCTTTTCCGAAATCATCTACAGCATATTTCAGCGAGTAGATGAACATTTCGCCGGGAGAATATTTGCCGCTGAATTTTTTACTTAGAAGTTCTCCGGCGGCAAAAAGATAAACCGGCAATTGCAGGGAAATCCCGTTTTTCAATTCGTCGAAGGAAGGTTTTGCGCCGCTTAATTTATAATCCACTATGTTGAATGATTTTGATTTCTCATTCACTTCTATCCTATCTATTTTTCCGCGAAGCTTAACATTATCCAATTCTACCGGTGCCGAATCGCTGAGTATACTATCGGATTCAGTCTCATTCAATCTTCCGAAACTTACTTCAAAGAACAATGGCAGAAATTCATCATCGCATTTTTGTTCCACTTCGAGAAATTTATAAAGAATAGATTCTTTCCTGTTGGAATTAAGTCCAAGTATTTTTTCTTTTTCGTAAAAAGTAAGAGGTGATTTAAACGCTGCCGTTTGTATTTGCGCTTCCGCGATTTTGAATATTAGGTTTTCCGCCTCGCTAAAAATTTTTGCATCGCAGCCGGCAATTTTAATTTGACGGTCCCGCAAGGTGGAATAAAATTCATAAAGTATCGAATGCAACAATCGACCCATTTCGATTGCTTCGATATCTTCGGTTGGCTCTTCCACCGTTTCGATGCCCAAAACTCTTTCCATAAAAAATTTGAACGGGCACTTGGCGTATGTTTCAAGCTGTGAAATTGAATATTGTTTCGAAAGATACGTTCCCAATTTTTGCGCAGATTCTTTATGGCACGAATCGTCCAACCCGCTTACATCACCGGCTAATAAATTTCCCGTAAACCCGGAATCGGCAAAAGGATTTGAGCTTCTCAGACTTTCAATTTGAAGAGCGAAAGAAATTTTTTGTGAATCGATAACGCCGTCTTGGTTTATTAATGTTTTTGTTGCTTCAATTCCGTACCTGCCAACTAAGATTTGCAATTCGCTCCCGGAAAAAATTTGATTCTTAAAGTCGTCCTCGTTTTTTTCGATAAATAAAAAGACGCGCTCCAAATCTTTAAGAAAGGTAGAGATTACTTTTTCCTTTCCGTCCTCTGTTTTATAATAGCTAACGTATAATCTTTTATTCCATGAACGGAGCGATTGATAAAACATGTAGCGTTCTTCCAATTGATGTACGAAAGCTTTTTTTCTGAATGAGCCGGAAAAAAAGATTTCGGGATTATATCGTGTCGGAAGGTCGCCGTCGCAAAGTCCGCCTATAAAAACATAATCGAAAAGGAGTCCTCGTATTTCTTCAAGGTTGGTTACTTGAACGCCGTAATCCGATTTTTCTTTTTCGTTGAATCTTGCCCAGCCGCATGCCGTCCTAATTTGATCCATGAAGAACCGCAAAGGGAATTTTTTTTCGCTGCCCGTTTCCCCGCCCAACAATAAAAAAACTTCCGATATAATTTCAATTAGTTCGGTAACAGCCCTTACATTTTTTTCCTGGTCTATTTCAATCTCAAGAAGCTTGAACGGCAGTTCCAATTTTACAATTAAATTTTTTAGATGGTCTTCAAATTCCGGGATAGTCAGTTTTTCTTCGAAGGGTCTTAAAAACCCGGCAATATTTTTTATGTCTTCAAGCGCTTTTAGGTATTCTTCCCTCTTTGCATTTTGATTTGTCTCACTGTCGCCCTTGTGCTTTATGTTTGCAACGGCGTCTTGCAGAGTGTTAATCCAATTTTGTTTCCCGGCAACAATATTAAGCTCGGAAGAAATCCTGTATAAATTCGAACTGTCGATTCCGGGTATACGAATAAATCTGCTGCTTATCGCTCTAAAAATATTTTTATAGAAGAAATTGTTCTCGGCGATTTCCAAAAAATTTACGAGCGCCGCTACAGGGCTGGAATTATCTAGCGGAGTTCTATCCGTTAAATTAAACGGGATGCCGTTCTTCGTGAAAACGTCTTTGATTATCGGAGAATAGTTTTGTATCTGGTTAAAGACAACGGAAATTTTATGACGTTCAACTTTATGTATGATTACAAGATTTTTTATTTCCCTGGCTATTAATTCTACTT
>DAIEQA010000243.1:0-15945 GCA_027348115.1 Ignavibacteriales bacterium | reverse complement strand
CTAACTTTAACATTAGTAACTGTAATAATTCCAAGTTTCTGATCTTGAATCTTATGAAGAAAGATTAAACTGATTTCTTCTTTTATCAGGCTAGAAACTTTATCCAATCTATGAGACATTTTTAAACTAGCTTTTTCTTTGTTTCAATAATTTTATATGCTTCGATTATGTCGCCTACCTTGATATCGTTGAAGTTGGCGATGCTCAAGCCGCATTCGTAACCTTTTTCAACTTCGCGCACATCGTCTTTAAATCTCTTTAACGAACCGAGTTCGCCTTCGTAGATAGCAATTCCATCTCTGAATAGACGTAGTTTATTTCCTCGCATTATCCTGCCTTCCTGTACAAAGCAGCCGGCAACGCTTCCAATCTTGGGCACTCTAAATACTTCGCGCACTTCGATAGTGGAAACAGTTTCTTCCGAGACAACGGGCGAAAGCATTCCTTCGAGTGCGGATTTGATTTCGTTTATCGCGTCGTAAATAATATTGTAAAGACGTATATCGACTTTTTCCTGTTCTGCAAGTTTGCGCGCGTTGGTATTTGGCCTAACGTGGAAGCCGACAATAATTGCGCGCGAGGCCGCAGCAAGAAGAACGTCTCCTTCGGAAATAGCGCCTACGCCTTTATGAATAACTTTTACGGAAACTTCCTGGTTGGAAAGTTTCATTAAGGAATCCGACAACGCTTCGATAGAACCGTCCACATCGCCTTTAACAATTACCGGAAGTTCTTTAAAGCCGCCATGGCTAATTTGGTTTGCAACTTCATCAAGCGTTAAGTGACGAACCTGCCTGTTATCCTGCTCGCGTTTAAGCTGCATACGTTTCAAACTTATTTCTCTGGCTTCGCGCTCCGATGCAGCAACGATAAAATTATCTCCGGCCTGCGGTGCCGCTTCAAATCCTAAAACAAGCACAGGCGTGGAAGGCGCGGCTTCAAAAACTTTTTTGCTGCGTTCGTCGAACATGGCGCGCACGCGTCCGTGAACTACTCCGGCAATAAAAGGATCGCCCACTTTCAACGTTCCTTTTTGAACAAGAACTGTTGCGGTAACGCCTTTACCTTTATCAAGCTGGGATTCTATAATTGTTCCTCTCGCATCTCTATCCGGGTTGGCTTTCAGTTCGAGCAATTCGGCTTCAAGAGCAATTTTTTCCAACAGCACATCAACGTTCTTGCCTGCTTTGGCGGAAATTTCTACACACTGATATTTACCGCCCCATTCCTCAACAAGAATATTTCTCTCGGCAAGCTGCTGTTTAATTCTGTCGATATTGGCGTTCGGTTTATCAATTTTATTGATAGCTATAATTATCGGCACGCTGGCGGCCTGGGCATGGTTGATAGCTTCAACTGTTTGCGGCATCACGGCATCATCGGCGGCAACTATCAACACAACTATATCCGTAACGCGGGCGCCTCTTGCACGCATGGCAGTAAATGCTTCGTGACCGGGCGTATCCAAAAATGTTATTTGCTTACCGTCATCGAGGATAACTTTATAAGCGCCGATATGCTGTGTAATACCGCCCGCCTCTCCGGCCACAACATTTTCTCTTCTAATATAATCGAGTAAAGAAGTTTTACCGTGATCGACGTGACCCATAATTGTAACAACCGGCGGTCTAGATTTAAGCGTATCCTCCAAATCCGGAACTTCCGCTTCCACATCGGCCTGGTATTCCTCTTCCAGTTCAATCTCAAATCCAAATTCGTCGGCAACTAAAGTTATGGTTTCAACGTCAAGACGCTGGTTGATGGAAACCATTAATCCGAGCGAAATACATTTTGAAATTACATCGCTGACGGGAACCTTCATCAAGTTGGCAAGCTCGTTTACGGCTATATACTCACTGACTTTAATTTTAGTCCTTTCCAGAGCTTTCTGCTCGTCGATCTTATCTTGAATTTCCTGTTTTTCTTTTCTTTTCTTTTTACGCAAGGAGGCGCGGTCGCCAACGGCGGATTCATCCATGCTTAACAAAGTTCTCTTGATCGCATCTTCAACTTCGCGTTTGTCTATTTCGAGCCGTTTAATTTTTCTTTTCTTCTTTGCAACAACAGTTTCTTCCGGACCTTCTTCAGCTCCCTTAACTTTTTTCTTTGCTTTAAGAACTTTCTTCTTCTTTTTCTTTTTATCCGCTTCTTCTTCGGAAACAGTCTCGGTTTTCTTGGCTGGAGTTGATTCTACTTTTGCTTCTGTCTTTTCAACCCGCTCCGGTTTTTCTTTAACGCGGAGATCGATTTTACCAACGATGGTAAGACCTTTTTTCTTTTCCGTTAACTCAATTTCGGATTTAGTACGAAAGACTTCCTGTTCAGCGGGAGTTTCTTCTGTTTCAGCAGCCGGTTCTGCTTCAACCTGAGTTTCTTGAACATCAGGTTCTGTTTTTGCTTCTTCCGCAATAGCCGCAACTTCTTCAACAATTACCGGTTCGGGCCGTTCTTCAATTTCCGGTGGTTCCGGTTTTGGTTCTTCAATTACTACATGTGCATGTTCCGGAACGTGTTGAACCGGGGGAGCCGCGGTTTCAGCTTCCGCATCCGCGTGATCGCCGCGCTTTTTCTGGAATTCGGATATTTTTTTGTAATGCTTTTCAGCTTTCTCAATATCCTTTTTAAAATGCCCTTTGATATCGCCGAGCATTTCATCGGTAAGAATTGACATGTGCGTTTTTACATCATATCCCTTCTTCTGCAAAAATTCCATAAGACTTTCGGTGGAAAGATTATATTCAGCAGCAAATTTATAAAGTCGTATTTTGGGTGATTTAGCTGTATCCGGCATCGTGTAATTACCTATATGAGTTTTTATTCTTCTTCTTCAAATTGGTTTTCTAAGGTTTCAATAATTTGTTTAGCAAGGCCCTCGTCTATTCCGTCAAGTTCCTTCAACTTATCAATACCGGCACCGAGAACTTCTAAGGCAGTATCCAACCTATTATTAATAAGAATATCCACAATATCGCTGCCAAGCTCTTCGCGCAATTCCGTTAGCTCGATATCTTCTTCGTACTCCTCGAACGGTTTTTCCTGCCGGATAACTTCGATTTCGTAACCGCTGAGTTTAATTGCGAGACGAATATTCACGCCGTTGCGTCCCACGATAAGGGAAACCTGATCGCTATCGGCAGTGACAATACATTTTTTTGCTTCCTCGTCAATCTCAATTTGCTTTAGCTTTGCAGGCGCAAGGCATCGCTGAATAAATACAACCGGGTCATCGGAGTAATTAATAACGTCGATGTTTTCATTATTCAACTCGCGAACAATTGCATGAATGCGAACGCCTTTCATACCAACGCAAGCGCCTACAGCATCGATTCGCGCGTCGGAAGACTCAACCGCAACCTTGGCTCTTTCGCCGGGTTCACGGGCAATTCCTTTAATCTCTATCACACCGTCGTATATTTCAGGAATTTCAATTTCGAACAAACGGCGGAGGAAAAGATTATCTCCGCGGGAAATAACAATCACGGGACCGTTTGGAGTTTTCTTTACGTCTTTTATCACGGCGCGGATTGTATCGCCCTTTCTGTACTTTTCTCTTGGAATTTGTTCGAGACGGGGAAGAATAAGTTCGTTCTTATTATGATTAACAAGCACATCGTTTCTTCTAACCTGGTAAATATCGCCTACAACAATCTCACCGAGAAGTTCGTTGTATTCGTTATAAACTATATCTTTTTCAATCTCTCTAATTTTTTGATTCAGACTCTGACGCGCAAGATTAATTAATCTTCTTCCGAATTCCTTGAGTTCTATTTTTTCAACAAAGTCTTCGCCGACTTCCAGTTCATCCGGGTTGCCTTTTTCGTTTACCTCATCAAGACTAATTTCGAGACTGGGATCGTTAACTTCATCAACAACTGCGCGCTCAAGAAATATTTCTATGTCGCCTTTATCCATGTTAACAACTACGTCTTACTTGGCATCGGGTCCATACTTCTTCTTAACCATGAGTCCAAAAATTTCTTCGATGATTCCGGCAAGAACATCTTTATCCAGACTTTTCTCGCGGACCATTTGTGCAAAGGATTCTACTATCTCGGTGTTCATTTATTCTTCCTCCGTGATCAAAAACTAATTAAAACTTTTGCTTTTACGATTGCTTGAAAATTAATTTTGCGTTCGAAATCTTTTTCAGCGAAGAACAATTCCTCGCCTTCGAGCCGGATCAATTTTCCAATAATTTTTTTTATTTCTTCCCCGTCTTTGTACTCAACTTCAAATTTCCGGTTAATGTGTTTGCCGTACTGAACCAAAAATTTCAGTGGCCTCTCCACACCCGGCGATGAAACATCCAAACGGTAATTCGATTCGATCAATCCTTCAATTTGGATTGCCTCATTGATCGACTTGCTTACCAATTCGCAATCATCGGTTGTAATACCTTTTTCACTATCGATAAATACTTCAATTATGCGAAGATGATTATCGCCGCGAAAAGATAAATCGATGAGAACGAAACCTTGGGCAGTTACAATTTCTTCGATTTTACTATGAATTTGAGATTTTTCCATAAACACAAACAAAAATCGCCCTCTAGGGGCGAAATGGATGGCTCAAATGTAGGAATATTACTCCGAATTAGCAAACTATAATATTACCCGCAAAGTCAATTCATATTATACCAATCCACCATAACATGCTCTTGTATTATTGCCATCTTTAGTATTTTCGACTTGCCTATATCTGGTAATTCGATATGAACAATATATATTCCGCTCGGCGCCTGATAGCGCGATTCATTCAACAAATCCCATCTTAAAAATGTGTCCGTCGAATTCTTTTCCAGTTTGCGTACTAACTGTCCCGCCAAATTAAATATTCTAACCGTAGCTCTTTGAGGAAGATGCGTAAATGTCACAATGCGTTCGTACTTGTTTGTCTCCATTCGGTTTACACCGTAATACGGATTTGGAAAAACATTTATCTTTTCAACATCTTCTTGCGCAAGTTTTTGATTATAACCTGCAGCGGTTGTTTTCAATTGGTATATATCATTTTCTGTTAAGCTAAATGATGCATCATTTTTTACCTTCAGAACAAAACCGTCCGTTACTATATAGTCGTTATTTCCGGTCAAATTTGTTTGATTTGAGAGAAGCGTTTTGTTTACGGTGATATCACTAAGAGAAAAGGAAATTCCATTAGAGGAACTATTGAATGTAATTTCATAATTATCGTTTGTCAATTTGGTCGGATCAACTACCATTGCAGTAACCTCGGCAGAGGATGAACCAGAAACGTGAACGGCAGAAATGATATCTCCAAAATTGTAAGTATATCTAACACCGGGTGGCGGGGCTTGAGGTTTGATTCTAATCATATTAAAACCGCTTTCCTGTGCCTTCGGAATGACAGCTAGATCGGAATAGCTATACTGTGTAACACCAAAACAATAATCGTTTCCATTGGAAAGCAATTTGTTTCGGAGGATATCATTTTTAATTGATATAAATCTCTGTATCCCCGTATCCTGACCAAACTGCGACACATGTTCGGACATAGACGAAGTTGTCGAATCATAATAGGCATCCATAATTTTTCCAATCCCGTCAACAATATCAAAAGTGGCTATTCGCTTTCCGTCTTTAAATTTTGAAGCAATGTTTGGAAACTGGTAAACATTATACCCTTGGAACTTATAAAAATTATAACCTGTTTCTATCTGCTTGATATTGTTTTCATCTTCTCCCCAATTCAAAACAATCTCATTATTTAACGCTGTCGCCGTAACTGAAGGAATAGCACGGCTTGCGTACTTCATTAGTTTTTCTCCGAAAAAAATTTTAGCAAATGCAGTATATGATTTCATGTAAGTAATTGCGCTTAGATAATCAATATTATCTACAGCGCCTGCCGCTACCTGGGCAAAAACAACTTCCTGTGTATCACCGGGAGCCATATTAAAGGGACCTGAACAAACCATTAGTGTTTTATCGCTAGGATAACCCGCCCACGGCGCTCCCGGGAAAAAAGCATTTTTTCCTATAAAACCAGTTCCATTAACAGGATCTCCAGAGTAAGGAAATTTAGTAGTGCCATTCCCCATCGAAATAGGAAGAGGGTGAGGCGTACCGTCTCCCAATAATCCTTGCAACATATTGTAAAGGAATAAAGTACCATTTTTATAATCACCACGCATTGGTGCATGCCAGACACCGCCGCCATTTTTATAAACATTGCAGAATGCCGTCATATGCAAATTTCTCTTGCCGTAAATTTTTCTATCACCAAAGTAAGCTACATCATCGGGCATGCCTTCAACAATTGGTCCTCTCAGCAAACAAAAGCCAATAGATGGAGGTTTTAAGGGTGAGTAAACCAAATCTACAATTTTTCCGTTATATACGTAGCCAACATCGAGAGTGGTGTCGCATCCTACATAGTCATCGCCTGCATCGCCGAGATCAGGATCCGACCAGATTCCAATATACATTTCATTAAAATTATTTTTACTCTTATTGATAAGTAAATACTTTTTGAAAACAATATTGCCCAAAGGTGCCGAGGCATTATAGCCCCAAACTGTTGTCTGCATTTCAATTCCCATTGGCAAAGAACCATACAATGATTTGGTTTTCACAGAGTCGAGATCATTTGCAACGAACCAGAGAGTTTGATCGGCGCCGGGAACACCAGGATAATCAATTGAAGGATTATATTTGCCATTGCTGTCAACATCTTCATACTGAGCGCCTTTATCAGCAGGCCATTCGTTCCAGTCTTTTTCATACTGGCTATAAACAGCTTGCTGCGATTTACCTTCATTGTCAGATTCCATACTTAAGTCAGCACTTTTATAATCCCGCCGGACGCGGAATACTCTTACTCCGGTTGAATTAGGATCTTCAGCTTTACCATCACTTAATATTTTTCCGGGACTTAATCCGCTCCAATAAGTTGATCCACCTGTTCTTATCTCTCCATTTACTTTTCCTCCCCAGACTAATCCACTTGCAAAGACAGCATTTCGCCATGAACCTTTGGGATAGATGAAACCGGCATTGCCGTTTGAACTAATATCGGCAACGCCGGTATTATAAATGAATGTGGAAATTTTATTGATATTAAATTTCGAATAAACAGATGTGTTACCCGTAAGCTTCGATAATTCGACTTTATTCTGAGGGAGGATGATTACGGCAAAAAGCAAAAACCGCACCCCGAAAAAGAAAAAGAATTTTTTCATTGTAAGAATATCCCCTGGCTATTTAAGTAAGACCATTTTCCTCGTTGAAGAATAATTACCTAATGTTAATCTGTAAAAATAAATTCCATTACTGAGTGCAGAATTCAGAATGCTGAATGTTGAATTATACCTCCCGGCTTGTTGATACCCGTTCACAAGTGTGGCAACTTCTCTTCCCAGAAAATCAAATACTTTTAAAGATACACGTCCGGCAACTGGTAATTTATAACCTATAATTGTTGTTGGATTAAACGGATTGGGATAATTTTGATAGAGTTCGAAAGAAACGGGCAATTCTTTTTCTTGATTAACGTTTGTAATCATTCCACCATTGTTTGATGTTTTATAAACACTCCCGTTATCACCAATCATCCAACCATGATTTGCATCAGTAAACTTAACATCACGAATAGAAGAGAAACCGGGAATTTCTTGCCAAGTTTTTCCCGTATCATTGCTGAAATATAGATTCGAATAATCAGCAAACCATATGTTGGATGGATTACCGGGAATAAACTCCAAATCGCTTGCCCAGCCGCTAGCCGGCAATATAAATGATTGCCACGTTTGAGCTCCGTCTTCGGTTCTATTCATAATAAACTTTCCGTTATAATCTGAGTTTACAGCAAAGCCCAAATTACGATCATAAAACTTCAAGAGCTGCAAACCGCCGGTATAAATTGTAGCTTCCCAATTTTTACCACTGTTAACTGTTTTATAAATTTTTTGTATGTTTTCTCCGGAACCGTAAAAGTATCCAAGATCAGAATCTGGAAAATCCAACCTGCGCCAATCATCACCGGAAGCTAATCCAAATAAGTACAATTGATTTTGAGAAATCCAATTTTTACCCCCATCTGTTGTGTTTAAGAATATTGCAGGTTGAGGAGTCTTTCCGTTAAGCCGTTGCCAGTTAGCCCCGCCATTTTCAGTTTTCAACACTGAGCTGTTATATCCGCCGATGTATCCGGTTGATTTATCAATAAAAGATATAGAATAAATACCGTTGGAATACTGGGTTGAAATTTCATTCCAGTTCATACCAAGATCGCCGGAAAAAATTATTTTACCGGCATCGGTAGCAACCCATATATAATAATCAGCTGCGCCATTGCCCGAATTATTTTGTTTGATTTGAATTGCGCTTACCATTTGATTCTGTACGGATGTTTTTTGAGACCATGTAGTTCCGCCGTCGGTAGTTTCAAGAACATATCCCGAATTATTCTTTGAATTAGTAAGTAGAATGAAGCCTGTATTTTCATCAACAAAACGCAGCGAATTTTGAACGACCGTACAATCTCCAAAATTTTCATCACTAAAGACCTGAATAATATTCCATGTATCACCGCCATCAGTGGTTTTATAAATTTGTGATAAGTAAGAATCTTTATCAATTCCTGCGGCCCACCCTACTTTCCTATTTGCAAAATAAACGGAGTTAAACCAGTTTGTAAAAGTTTGTGAATTCTGAATCCAATTAAGTCCTCCATCAGTTGATTTGTAAATATAGTACGAACCTACAGCCCAGCCGTATTTATCATCTGCAAAATGAAAATCTCTAATTGTGTTTTCGAAGACAGCTTCATGCCAGGTTTCACCTTTATCTGTAGTGCTTAAAAATTCTACACCGGAGCCAAAAATCCAGCCGGTATTTTCATCTACGAACTGAATTTTCTTGGGATTAATTCCATGCATATATAAATTAGAAGGAAGTGCTTTGGGACTCCAAGTCACTCCACCATCTGTGGTTTTTAATAATGGGTACGATTTTCCATCCGAATCATATATAACTGAACCGGCAATCCATCCATTTAATTCATCAAAAAAAAGTACTTGATTAACCCCGCCGTACATTTTACAATCTCCCATTGCTATACCTTTGTTCGAATCAAACATTTCGAGATAATTCAAATAGGTAGTAAGGTTTGAATCGTTAAATTGTTCATTCCATGTTTTGCCACCGTCTTGAGTAGCAATGATTCTTCCATCACTGAGAGCAGCCCAAATGTGAAGTGAATCTGTTATTGAGAGATCAACCGCTCCGTTGGTGTTGCTGGAAAACGGCCAGGTTAAATTATTCCATGTCTTTCCCCCGTTCTTGGTTAACAAAATAGAAAACGGATAAGTATTACTACGCACAGAAATTACAACGGTGTTCGAATCACATGCATCGATTGCGGATGCGTAAAACCACCCTACCGAAAGATTTTGGAGTCTTTGCCATTGCGAAAAATTGGTTGCCGGAATGAGAATGAAGAAAAGCACAATTAATGAAGGAAATAAAGATTTCATATACCCGCCAAATTATTCCTGTTTTTAATTTAGAAAAGATTCGGAAAGATTCAAACCAATAATTTGTTGTTATGGGATGGAGGGTCGTATATTATCTAAACCGGGCAAGTATTTCGTCGCAAACTGCGTAACCTTTGGGTGTGAAAGTGATGAGATTATTTTTAGTGAAGAGAAATTTTTCTTTATGAAGTTGATCGAGAAGAATTTTATTTTTTTTGAGCCATGAATTTCCGAAGCGCAGTCTTAGATCGTACGAATCCAAACCTTTGCTTCTGAAGGCGAGCATAACATACTCATTGATCATTTCGTCAAGAGTAAGAATTTCATCGCCGATAATCGCGTTGCCGGTCTTTTCAACCGCCGCATTGTAAAAATTTAACGATGAGTAATTCCACCAGCGTCTGCCGTCTACAAACGAATGCGCTGAAGTTCCGAAACCGATATAATCCTTATACCGCCAGTAGGTGTTGTTGTGAACGCATTCCGTTTTATCCTTCGCAAAATTTGAAACCTCGTATTGATTAAAACCATGTTGAGCAAGAAATTCAATTGTGTATTCGTAAAGGTCGGCATCGTAGTCATCATCCTGCATTTTAACTTTTCCGTCAAGTACCATTTTGTTCAGAATTGTCCCGTGCTCAAGAATTAGACTGTAGGCGGAGATATGATTGATTGGAAGATTAACCGCCGTCTCAAGATTGCGCTGCCATTTTTCTTTTGTCTGGCCGGGCAGGTTGAATATTAAATCAACACTGATATTTTCAAAACCTTTTTCCTCTGCAAGGTAAACTGTTTTCCTAGCTATTCCGGCATCGTGAATCCGCGTAAGAAATTTTAATTCATCCTTGTCGAAAGATTGTATGCCGATGCTGATCCGGTTTATTCCAGTTTTCCTAAATAATTTTAATTTATCGGCATTCACTGTACCTGGATTCGTCTCCATTGTTATTTCCGCGTTATCATCAATATCAAATCTTGTCTTAACATGTTGAATAATTTCTTCGATGTAAGCCGGCTCCATAAAAGAAGGAGTTCCCCCGCCGAAATAAATCGAAATGATTTTCCTCTCGAAAGAATATTTCTCGGAATAAAAATCGATTTCCTTTTTTAGAGCTGCGAGGTAAGTAGAAACATTTTCGTAAGAAATGATCGAATAGAAATCGCAGTAGATGCATTTGTGATCGCAGAAAGGAATGTGAATATATATAGCGGTGTCTTTCACAACGTTCTTTCTTTACATGCTTATTCTTTGCCGCAGTTGAAGAATTTCAAAAGATAAAATAAAAGGGGCATCTTCTGCCCCTTTACATTGAAATCGGCAAATTTAAAAACCAAACGATATACCGGCGCTAAGTGTATTTGTCTTTGCCATTTTATAATCCGCGTTAATATTTACGGCAGCAAGATGTAAATTAAACCCGACTACAGCGCTGCCGGTATTTTGTCCTTCGGATTCGAAAGCAATCTGCGCCGTCGATTCTACCTGTGTATTACCGATTGTAGAGATAAAATGATAATTATATTTTACGTTCGTCTTTGATGTTTCGGTTGTCAATCCGAAATAAGGCGTAATAGAAACAGTCGAACCGAATGTTTTACTTGCGTACACTCCCACCTGCGAAGCATTAGTTTCGAATATGCTACCTACTTTTAACTTCTGATAAAAATACGCGATTGATATATCAACCGGCAAAGGATTTACAAGCCACACCGCCGGGTTGTGAACAATTCCGATTCCCCAAAAAGTAAATTTGCCCATATCTTTAATATTTACTTCAGGAAAATATCTGACAGCTACATTGGTACCCATAATTGTTCCTACAGTCAGCTGCGCGGTTGCGGTAGGCAGAGCAGGAATTTCATCAAGAAATCCTTTTACATCCGTCACGGAAAGTGTGTACGGATTAACAGTGTATTGTGTTTGTCCGGAGGTAATAGTCTTACCGGGGAAATTAACTTTTAAATAATCATTCTTGCTTCCAATAATTGTCGGCCCGTTAAATGATACGTCGAGCGGCGTATTCATGATTGTCTGTTTCAATGTATTATAGTTTTGCTGACCGATTGTAGCCGGAGTATAATTCGAATTCTGAAGCAGCTTGTCTGTTTCATCGGAATTAAAATTGAACGTACCGGAGGAAGTGAAATTTTTTACATCTTTAGAGAAAAACGAACCCATCGCCACAATCTTGAGATCAATATGAAATCCAAGCTTTGTAGCTCCGGGAAATTGAGAAACCCAGCCGGAATTAAGATTGGAACCAAAAGCAGAAATTACCGGGTTAACATACGCTTTACCAACTGTACTGGAAAGCCGCGACAAAGTTTCGTCCAGACTTTGCGCTTTTATAGAGAATGAACACAACAAACCGATAATTATTGCGAAACTGAAAATCTTTTTAGTCATGCCTTCCTCCAATAAGATTAATTAACCGTTTTGAATTTAATAAGAAAAATCTTTAGATGAATAAAATATTAATATAAACGATAATTTTTTTAATTAGTTCAAACTGCTTTTGGAAAGTCCCATTAACTCCCGGGCGCCGTTTAAAGCGGCTTCGGTAATCTTTTCACCGCTCATAAGTTTTGCAACTTCTGTAATCCTCTCTCTCTCATTCAAAATTCGGATTGAACTGACAACCCGATCTAAAGATTTCTTTTTCTCAACGGCAAAATGATGGTCGGATAATCCCGCTATCTGGGGCAAATGTGTAATAGAAATGATCTGATGTATTTTAGCGAGAGATTTCAACGCATGCCCAACCTTTTGAGCAATTCTTCCGCTCACACCGATATCTATTTCATCAAATATAAGGATCGGCAATTTATCGGACTTAGCAAGAATAGATTTAAGCCCGAGCATAATGCGGGATACTTCACCGCCGGAAGCTACCTTTACAAGCGGCTTGGGGTCCTCGCCCAAATTTGTGGAAATAAAAAACTCAACTTCGTCGTAACCGCGTGAATTGAATTTATATTTTTTATCGTCGACTAAAATAAAATTGTCCCCGCTTTCAGAATAAATTTCATTTTCGATTCGCACTTCGAACACCGAATCAGAAATGCCGAGGTATTTAAGCGACTCCTCAATTTCCTTTTTAACTTTTTTGGAAATGGATTTTCTTTCAGTGGATAATTTCTTTGCGGCGTTTCCGCATTCTTTCCTGGCAAGGTTAATTTGTTTTTCAAGTTCGGAAATTCTTTCCGAAAAATTTTCCGCAAGTTGAAATTCCTCTCCTATCCTTTGGCGATGCGTTATTACCGAATCGAGAGAACCGCCGTACTTTTTCTTTAGCAAAGTTAAGGTGCCCAAACGCTCCCTAATTTCCTCCAGCCGCTCAGGTTCCAGATCAATTTTTTCTTTATATGATCTTACCGAACTGGAAATATCGTTTAGCAATTCGAGCGCCGATTCGCACTCGTGAAGATTTTCCGAAAATGATTTATCAATCTTAACCAGTTCTGAAATTTTATTTCGTACGTTTGAAAGCCGATCGCGCACGGAATCTTCGCTGTCATAAATATCGGAGTAAATTTCATTCGTTAAGGTCAAAAGCTTCTCGGAATTCTCGAGAATTTTTAATTCTTCTTCCAGTTTTACTTCTTCATCTTTCATCGGGGAAACGGCGTCTATTTCTTTTATCTGGAAACCGTATAATTCCCGTTTTTCCTTCAGAAGATTTTCTTTTGCCGTGAGCTCCCGGTATTCTTTCTGAAGCTTCGAAAGTTTTTCGAATGTAATTGAATAATCTTCCAGGAGGGAATCGAGATTGCCGAACTCATCCAGCATATCTATATGCGTTTCCTGCTTTAACAAAGATTGATGTTCATGCTGCCCGTGAAGATCGACGAGCAAATCTCCAACCTCTTTAATAAGGTTTAACGTTACGGGAGTGTCGTTAAGAAAACACCGGTTGGTTCCTTTAAGCGAGACTTCCCTTCTTACAATTAATTCGGAATTGCTTTCGATATCATTTTCCTCAAGCAGGCGCCGGACTTTATTATTACCGCTCATCTCGAAGATTCCTTCCACAATTGATTTGTCGGAACCTTTACGCACTACCTCGGTGGATGCTCTTTCACCCAGAAGAAGTCCCATTGCATCTATTATAATGGATTTACCCGCGCCGGTTTCTCCGGTAATAATATTTAATCCTTTACCGAATTCAACTTCGACGTTTTCTATGAGAGCGTAATCTTTTATTAGAAGTGATTTGAGCATACTTTCCGTAATAATTTCCTGCGAATATTGCGAAGAATGAAATAAGTAGCAAGTAGCTCCGTGCTATCTTCCTTAGGATTGTCCGCGTACCGGCTTTGGAATAAAAATTATTCCGGTATTTGTCAGCTTAACAAACTTCAACACGAAATAATATTATTATTTATTTTTCGATAAGGAGAAACTTACTTAATTGTTCAAAAAATTTGGACAGTAAATTGAAACTACTTTTCCCACAATCGATTCCGCTCCATATTAGAACCAGCCGGAGAAATATTATCCTTATCACAAGGTTGATATTAATTTTAATACTGCTCGCTGCTGTAAACACAATTATATTTAATTATCTCATGGGGCTCGAAAACCGGCATTACAGTTGGGCAACGTGCTTTTACTGGACGGCAACAAACATGTCGACTCTCGGTCTGGGAGATATAACTTTTCAAAGCGATATTGGAAAATTATTCAATGTATTCGTTTCGGTATCGGGGCTCGCATTTATTCTGATACTTGTTCCATTTACGTTTATAAAATTGTTTCAATCGCCGGAAAGAATTCTAAGGGAACTGCCGAGAGCAATGAGGGACCATGTAATCTTGACGCATTTCGATCACGTTTCCCAAACGTTGATAAGAAAACTTAACCAATTTAAGGTAACATATGTTTTGCTGGAACCGGACTTGAACAAAGCGGCGGAACTAAGAGATAAAGGTTATAATATTGTATGCGGAGAACCGGATGACGATGAGACATACAGGAATATTCAGCTTAATCAATCTGCCGGTGCGGTATTAACCGGAAATCATTTTATAAATACTACGGCTACTTACGCAATCAGACATGTTGCATCCGATGTACCAATTGTTTCGACAGCCGATTCCGAAAGCGCTGAAGAGGTACTTCTCTCTTCTGGCGCATCGAACGTTATTAAACCCGGCGAGATGATGGGTAAATTCCTTGGAAGAAGAATTACCGCCGGCGACGCACTTGCGCACGACATCGGTTTCTTCGAAAATCTTAAAATTGCCGAAGCAACCGTAAAAGGAACGCCGCTTGTAAACAAATCTTTACGACTCAGCAGGCTCAGAGAACTCGCCGGCGTTTCTGTTGTAGGCATTTGGGAAAAAGGAAAATTCTCGCTCGCAAATGTGGATACAATTATATCCGACCGCTCCGTACTTGTATTAGCCGGTTCGCAGGAACAAATCGATCAATACAACGAAATGTTCTGCATATATAATGTTTCGAGCGGTCAAGTGCTTATTATAGGCGGAGGAAGAGTCGGAAGATCGTTAGCGGCCGCGCTTGAATAAAGAGAACTCGATTATATGATAATCGAAAAGAATCCGGATAAAGCTTTGTCGGCAAAATATATTATCGGCGACGCATCCGATAAAGAACTTCTCCTGCGATCCGGTCTTATGAGTTCGCCGGCTGTTGCAATTACAACCGAAGACGATCACATGAATATTTTTCTTACAACACTAATAAGAAAACTTAGGCCGGATATTCAAATTATCAGCAGATGCAGTCTGGATAGAACCGTAGAATTGCTTTACAAAGCCGGCTGCGATTTTGTAATGTCTTTCGCTTCGATGGGCGCCAACAGTATTTTCAATCTTTTAAAGAAAGAAAATATTTTAATGATTGCCGAAGGAGTGGATGTATTCAGGGTGAATGTACCCGGAAAGCTTCTCGGCAAATCCATAAGCCAATCTACCGTAAGAGAGAAAAGCGGGTGCAGTATAATTGCCGTTGCATCCTGCGGCGATATAAAAATTAATCCCGATCCCTTGACAAGAATGGAGAAAGGTCAATCGATTATTTTGATAGGCAACGCGGAAGCCGAGAGAAAGTTTTTTGATGAGTTTGTAGTTGGTAATTAAATCTAAGCTAACATTGGAAAAGTCTAATTTAAATGAAGTTATAGCATCGGCATATCCCCCACAATGTTATTAAATGGACGGAAGCAGCATCTCCCCTTTCGTCGAGATTTCGCTCATTGCATTCGCTCAACTTAAAACACCAAATCATATCATGTTACTATTTAAAACAAAACAACCCCACACTTTCGTGTGGGGTTGTATGTTTTTTAGTAGCGAGGCTAGTCCGCCACGGCGGATTGAACCTAGAACCTTCGGGTTATGAGCCCGACGAGCTACTCCACCTTTGGCGGACTCCACCCCAAAACATTGTTTTTAATCCACTCTCGTCCAACTCCGGACTTCAG
>DAIEQA010000225.1:0-34631 GCA_027348115.1 Ignavibacteriales bacterium | reverse complement strand
GCTGAAAACCGAGCGAGATAAAACTTGTAAGAGCGAGCGGAAGATAGAAATCGTAAATTTCTTTAAAAGAAATTTCGCGCAACGATGCAACTGTACCGTCGTACAATTTCCTAACGGAATTATAAGACATAACTCTTGCCGCGATTGCTTCCATAATAACTCCGCACGAAAGCGAAGCAGCGCCTATAATAACTCCGTTTACTCCCGTAAACAAAAACATTATTAAAGCAGATCCGGCCATGCTAAGAATTCGGATTATAGTTCCGTAAGCAATATATCTTGTAAGTTTCTGACGGATAAGAATTCCCTGGTAAAAGCGTCTGTACCCTATTGCCGGGGCCCAGGGAATCAAAAAAATAATAGCGGTGTGAGTAAGATTAGCAACGCCTTCGGGAAGTTGAAGAAGAGTATAAGCAAAAAAATTAAATACCGGCGGAAGGATAAACAACACCATCAAGACGGCAAGTAGCGAGTTAAGTGTGTAAATAAAATTGCGGAGTTTCAAAAATGTATTTTTGTTTTCCACCAGGGCGGTAGCCGCGCTTAGCGCCATCATCACGGGTGATTCTGCAATCAGTGCAATTGAATAAGCCACTCCGAAAGCTGCCAAATTAAATTCCGGGTTCGGCAGACGGGCAATTACGGCGGTTAAGAAAGGCATTTCAATCGCCATCATAAGCCAGGTGGCGGAAATAGGAATCCAGAACTTTACAATTTTTTTATAGGAAAGATTTGCTTGATCGGTCAATTTTATTTTACGCGTTTCTAATATTCTCAAAAAATAATTTCAGCTTCTCTTCATCCAGGTTTCCGTTAGTGCGCACGCCGGAACAAACATCTACACCGTACGGCTGAACTATGTTAATTGCCTCGGCAACGTTGGAAGGATTTAACCCGCCTGCGAGAAACAGCGGCGCATCAATTGATTTTTTTATCCGCATGCTTATATCCCAATCATGCCGTCTACCGGTACCGCCGAGTTCTTTTATTTTAAGATTTTGATTTCCAGAATCAAGCAATACTGCGTCGACATTTTTTGAAACAAGAATCGCCTCAGTGATAGACTCTTCACCGGAAACATGAACTACCTGGACAATTTTAATTCCCGGCAATGCTTTTTTTAATTCTTTGTGGGATCCGTTAATCAGTCTATCGCACAATTGAATTGTGTTTGTCCGGCACCGTTTCTGCTGAGCAATAATTTTTTCGACATTTTGTTTGCTTGTTAAAAGAAAAGTTGAGACGCCCGGGGGAACAGACTCGGCAATTTCCGTTATCAATTTTTCTTCGATAACGCCAGGACCGCTCGGCATTTCCGAGACCAATCCCAAAGCTGAGGCGCCGTACTTAACTGCAAGCCGCGCTTCGGTAATACTTGAAATACAGCAAATCTTTACACGTGTCATTTATAATATTCACTTCTCAAGATGGAGTACATTTTCATCGATCTAAATCTTTCTTTAACAAAAACTTTTTCGCGTAAGACGCCCTCGAACTTCATTCCCACCTTTTCCATAACTCGCCACGAGCCGGTATTTTCTTCCTCGCAGTGCGCTTCTATGCGATTGAGATAAAGTCTTTCAAAACCGAAATCGATAACTGCCTTAAGCGCTTCGGTAGTAAATCCTTTCCCCCAATATTTTTTCGAAATGCAGTAACCCGTATCCGCGCATTTGTTGTTGCCGTTGTAATTACGTAGATCGATAGTGCCTATAACTTTTCTCTCGGCTTTAATTTCGATGCCCCAGACAATCGCTTCACCCAATTTAAATTGTTCCGCGGCAAAATTGATAAAATCGATTGAAGCTTGTTTGGAACGATGCCGGTCCCAAATAACGTATTTTGTAATATCATCATCGTTCGCGTACTCAAAGACATCGTCGGCGTCGTTGAGACTTAATCTCTTAAGTAATAATCGTTGCGTTTCCAAAACCGGTATATCCGCTAGTTCTATTCTAGTAATCATAAAAACTGCCCGAAATGTTAGTTCAAAAATGTTTACATTTATGCCCGAAATTTAACCGTAATTTACCAATTAACGACAATAGTTTTGAGAGGTTTGAAATGATTTCGAAAGATCTCTTAGATATTTTATGCTGCCCCGAATCGAAAGCGGACTTGGTGCTGGACGGAAATTTTCTTGTATCCACCGATAAGAACACACGGAGAAGATATAGGATTGAAGACGATATACCTATTATGCTGATTGAAGAATCCGAGCAGCTGGATTTGGATACTTGGAAACAGATAATGCAAAACCACAACAAGTCCACGGAATAACGATTAATGATTATCAAGAATGATCCCGAGCAGTTTCAAAATTATTTAACGGACGCATCCAACTATGCAGGTTTTGCAGAAACCGTTTATGTACCTGAGAATGAAAAAGAAATTGCTGAGCTGGTTAAAAAATTCAATGCCGAAAAAGTAAAGATAACCGTTTCCGGTAACGGCACGGGTTTAAATGGCGGACGCGTGCCTGAAGGCGGCGTTGTTCTATCGCTTGAAAAATTAAGCAACGTAATCGAGATCAACACGGAAGAAAAATTTGTCCGGGTTCAGCCGGCTGTTATTTTGCAGGACTTGCAGAATATTGTGGAAGGGAAAAGTTTGTTTTATCCGCCGGATCCGACCGAGAGAAATTGTTTCATCGGTGCTACGGTTGCAACCAACGCTTCTGGTGCCAGAACTTTTAAATACGGCCCTACGCGCGATTATGTAATAGGATTAAAGATTGTACTGGCCGACGGGGATTTTCTCTCAATAGAGCGCGGCAAATTTTTTGCGGAAGAATATTACGGTAAAATTAAGACCGATTCCGGAAAGGAAATCGCGTTTGCAATTCCGGATTATGAAATGCCTCGCACAAAAAACGCTGCCGGATATTTTTGTAAAAAGAATATGGACCTGATCGATTTATTTATCGGGTCGGAAGGAACTCTCGGAATTATTACCGAACTTACGTTAAGACTGATCGATCTGTCAAAGAATGTTCTTTCATCGGTTGCGTTTTTCCCAACTGAAAATGATGCGATGAGTTTCATCGATGAAGCGAGAACTCTTTCGCGTAGTAATTCCCACGGCGATTTAAAAGCCCTAGGTCTGGAATTTTTCGACGACAACTCATTAAGATTTCTGCAGCCTGATTTTCCAAATATCCCGGATAATGCTAAAGCCGCGGTTTGGTTCGAAGAGGATTATAACGGAGATGAAGACGAAGCAATGATGAGGTGGATTGAGCTTCTTCAAAAATATAATTGCAGCGAGGATTCCGTGTGGCTTGCAACTAACAAAAAAGAACAGCAGCATTTCCACGAATTCCGTCATGCTATTTCTCTAAAAGTAAACGATGTAATGAGCCGTCGGGGTCTAAAAAAAGTAGGAACCGATATTGCTGTCCCGGTGGAAAAGTTTAGACAATTTCATTCGTGGCTTAAAAATGTTGTTGCCGCCGCCGGTTTGGATTTTGTTATATACGGCCATTACGGAGACTGCCATCCGCATCTTAACATGCTGCCTAAAAATGAAGACGAATACAAACGCGCTAAGACACTTTACTCCGAAATTTGCAACGAAGCAGTTAAGATGAATGGAACAATTTCCGCCGAACACGGTATAGGCAAATTAAAAAGAGATTATTTATTAAATATGTTCGGCGAGGAAAATATTCGAAAGATGGCAAAATTAAAGTCGGCTTTCGACCCGAACCGGATTTTGAATATCGGCAATATCTTTGATGAGAAATACCTCGTATAAATTCGGCTTTCGCGTTCTACTTTTTCTCTTCGTTTTATCCGGTGCACATGTAACGAATGCGCAGATAGATCAATCACTGCAAAACAAAATCCGTCTTGCACAGACATACGAAGCCGCCGGGCAGCTTGATAAAGCCGAACAGATGTACCGCGAATTACTGGCCGCTCAGCCAACCGATAATTTTTATTTCGAATCGCTCAACCGTTTACTTGTGGCTCAAAAGAAATACGAACAATCTATTCGGCTGCTTCAACAAAAGATTAAACAAACTCCCGGCGATTATAATCTTTACGGACTACTCGGTTCCACTTATTATATAATGGATCAAACTCAAAAAGCTTACGAGGCATGGGAAAGCGGCATTGCGATAAATCCCGATTCATATATAAGTTACAGAGTAATGGCAAACTACGCAATCGAAAACAGGGCATTCGATAAAGCAATAGATATTTTAAAACGCGGCCAGCAGCATTCGAACGATCCAATAATATTTTCGATGGACCTCGCAAATATTTATGCCGCAAATATGAGATTCACAGACGCGGCTAAAGAATTCTGCAATATGATTTCGAAAAATGCATTGCAACTGCAAGCGGTTAAAAATAGAATGACGGCCTACCTTAGCCGTCCGGATGCGGCGGCACAGACTATTGAAGTAGTAAAAGATTTTGCAGAGTCCTCCAATCAAAAAGAATTTTTCGATCTTCTTTCTTTTGTATACCAAACGGTTCAAAACTATAAAGAAGCTTTCAACGCCGTAACAGAAGCGGAGAAAAAATTTAACGGCAACGGTACAGGAGTTTTTGTTTTTGCCCAGGATGCTTACAGGAATCGCAAATATGAATGGGCTGCCGATGCGTATAATTTCATTTTAAAAAATTATCCAAATTCACCGTATATGCTAACGTCGGAACTCGGATACGCACGAACAATGGAGGCCGCGCTTGACCAAAAATTCGAAGAGCAATCGGAATCTTGGAAGCCGATTGCAAAACCGGTTTTGTTGTTCACAGATGAGTACACAAAAATAATTTCGGCTTACCAGAAATTTATAAACACCTACAAAAACAACCCTGCCGGCATCGAAGCTTTATTCAGAATTGCCGAAATATATAGGAACAGAATACTCGACTATTCAAAGGCAGATGAAACTTATGGAGAAATAATAAATGCGGCACCGGCTTCAGACTACGCCGCGCAATCTTTTATTGCCAGGGGAAAGATAGCTTTACATGCGGGCGATCTCGAAAACGCCAAAGTGTATTTTGAGAAAGTCTCAAGTTTTAAAACGACAACCCCCGACAACCTTTCGCTCGCAACTTATATGCTTGCCAAGATTGAATTTTGGAAAGGTAAGTTTGCGCAGTCTCTTTCACTTTTAAAGCAAGCTTCCCAAAACATGTCCGCTGATTTTGCAAATGATGCACTTGAGCTTTCATCGCTTATAGTTAGTACAAAGAAAGATTCAATTAACCTGGTGAAATACGCCGAAGCAGATCTTGATGTTATACAAAATAAGCTGCAAGACGCCGCGATTGAATTCAAAACTTTAGCTGATAACCAAAACTTGTTTATACTAAACGATTTCGCAAAAATTAAATTGGCAGAAATTTATATTGCCGAGGATAATTTTTCCGACGCCGTAAAAACGCTAACGGAATTGTCGGAGAATGAAAAAACCGCTATTTTCGACGATAAAGCTGCTTTTTTGCTCGCAAGGTGCTATGAATTTGGAATTAAAGACCTCCAAAAAGCTTCCCAAATATTCGAGAAATTACTTGAAAATTTCCCAAACTCGCTCTATTTTGACCGTGCGCGTGATGAGTTAAATAAAATTCAAACAAAAAACGGATAAAAATGAGCGATCTTAGAGAACCCAGAACAGTAAAATGTTCTTTTTGCGGAAGAGACGGAAGCGAAGTTACCTCGATGGTGGCGGGTCCCGATGTTTATATCTGCGACATTTGTATTAAAACAAGCGTCGATATATTAAAGAATAATATTGCTTCCACTTACCCCAAAAAAGAAACCTATCATTCATCCTTAACACCGGACTTAATAAAGAAAAGTTTGGATGAATACGTTATAGACCAGGACATAGCAAAAAAGAATTTGGCTGTAGCCGTTTACAATCATTATAAAAGAATTAACGCTTCCAGTTCTTTTTTTGATATGGATGATGTTGAAATTGAGAAGAGCAATATTTTGCTTATAGGCCCAACGGGTGTCGGCAAAACTTTACTTGCTCAAACGCTCGCAAGAATTTTGGATGTCCCGTTCGCAATTGCAGATGCAACAACGTTAACTGAAGCCGGATACGTTGGCGACGACGTTGAAACGGTTCTTGTTCGCTTACTTCAGGCCGCTGATTATAATTTGGAAAAGGCGCAGAGAGGAATTGTTTACATCGATGAAATAGATAAGATAGCCCGCAAAAGCGAAAGTACTTCCATAACAAGAGATGTTTCAGGCGAGGGTGTTCAACAGGCACTTCTTAAAATTTTAGAAGGAACCGTAGCAGGCGTTCCGCCGCGCGGCGGAAGAAAACATCCCGAACAAAGTTTAATAAACGTTAACACTAAAAATATTCTTTTCATCTGCGGCGGCGCTTTCGACGGCATCGAATCGATAATCGCTTCACGTATCAATAAAAATATTATCGGGTTCGATTCAAACATTTCCAGTACTACGGATATGGACAGGGACAACATAATTGAAAAGTCACAGCCGGAAGATCTTGTTAAGTACGGTTTGATTCCAGAATTGGTAGGGCGCTTACCGATTATCGCTCCTTTACATTCTCTTAACGCAAACGCAATGAAAAATATTTTAGTCGAACCCAAGAACGCTATCATCAAGCAATACCAAAAGCTTTTTAGAATGGAAGGTGTTGAGCTTGAGTTCGATCAGCTCGCGCTGGATGAGATAGTTAAAAAAGCAATCGAAAGAAAAACAGGCGCCCGCGCTTTGCGTTCTATAGTCGAAGGAATACTTCTCGATATTATGTATGAACTTCCGACAAAAGAAAACATTGATAAATGTTTGGTAACGCGCGATGTTGTAGCCAAAGGCGAAAAACCGATCTACATTGAGAGCGATAGAAAGACGGCATAGATTGAAGCTTGGTCAATAATTTGCGGCTCGATTCTTTATCATTGATAATGGATGGAGCCGGTTTTATTTTTAGCCCGCCAAGAAAATTCAAAACATGAAAAAATTATTATTTACTTTTCTTTTATATACATCTTCGCTGTTTGCGCAGGCAAAGCTGCTTATTTACATGGATCTCAAACAGACCGACCATTTAAAAGCTTACGGCATAACTTTCAACGCGCTTAAGGATGGTAAAACAGCAGACTGGCTTTTAAATTACCGCGGCGGATCTTTCATGCTCGATTATTCCGACAAACTTGCAATGACCTGCCGCATCAAGGGAGTCGCTTTCGAACCGTTATCGCAGCAGCAGGCCGTTCAAATTTATTCGTTTGTTCAAAGCGAGGATCAGAACATGGATGTCGTTCGTCTTGAAAAAGCACCAAAGATAGCAGTGTATGTTCCGCCCGGATTTAAACCTTGGGACGACGCCGTAACTCTTGCCCTTGACTATGCAGAGGTACCATACGATAAAATTTGGGTCGATCAAATTCTAAAGGGCGATTTGAAAAATTACGACTGGCTTCATCTCCATCATGAAGATTTCACGGGCCAGTACGGAAAATTCTATGCTTCCTTCAGCGGCGCTCAATGGTATATCGATCAGCAAAACCTTTACGAGAACGAAGCAAAGCATCTCGGTTTCAAAAAAGTTTCCGACATGGAAAAAGCAGTAGCCGTAGCAATTAAAAATTATGTCGGTCAGGGAGGATTTTTGTTCGCAATGTGCTCTGCAACAGATTCTTACGATATTGCTTTGGCTGCACAGAACGTTGACATAGTAGATAAAATGTACGACGGCGATCCGCCCGACCCGAACGCTCAAAGTAAACTTGATTTTACGCAAACACTCGCGTTCGAAAATTTTAAGCTGGAGATGAACCCCCTTGTTTACGAATACAGCGACATCGATGTTCAGCAATCCGAAATCGGCGACCCGAGTAACGATTATTTTACGCTCTTCGAATTCTCCGCCAAGTACGATCCTGTTCCCACCATGTTGACACAGGATCATGTAAACGTTGTACACGGTTTTATGGGACAAACCACCATGTTCCATAAAAGATTTATTAAGCCGTCGGTAACAATATTAGCGGAACGGGCAGGCACAGACCAGGTAAAATATATTCACGGCAATTACGGACGCGGAACCTGGACATTTTACGGCGGACACGACCCTGAAGATTATGCCCACGCAGTTGGAAATCCCCCCACGGATTTAAGTCTGCACAAAAACTCTCCCGGCTACAGATTAATTTTAAATAACATACTCTTCCCGGCGGCAAAGAAGAAAGAGCAAAAAACGTGATCTGGATACGGGATTCTAGATACTGGATAAAAGTCCTTTCTTCTTAAGCGAGAATCCAGTATCAAGCATCTAGAATCTAGTATTAAATTTTCTTTGTGAAGATCGAAAAACTCTTTTATCTTTGAAACCAATCGGATTAATAATCATCAAATCATAGTTATGAAATATTTAAAATTCAAAAACAGCACGGAAAAAGTTCCGATCGGTAAAATGGTTTGCGTCGGAAGAAACTACGCGGCTCATGCAAAAGAACTTGGCAACGATGTGCCGGAATTCCCAATAATTTTTTTGAAGCCCGCGTCGAATGTGATCTATTCCGGCGAGTCTGTAGTTCACCCGGATTATTCAATCGATCTTCACCATGAAGTCGAATTGGTTCTTTACATTGGCGAGGATGTGAAAAATGCGGACGATCATGCCGCGGAAAAAGCAATCCACGGCTACACAATTGGTCTTGACATGACGCTTCGCGATCTTCAAAACGAATTTCGGAAAAAGGGAGATCCTTGGACGCTTGCCAAGTGTTTTGATACAGCCGCCGTACTTACAGATGTTGTTCTGAAAAAGGATTACAAACTTCGCGGCGACGAAAATATAACACTTTCAGTAAATGGAACGGAGCGTCAGCACTCGTCAATTAAGAATATGATTTTCTCACCGGTTGAAATTGTTAAATACATTTCCGCGCGAATGAAGCTTGAACAGGGCGACTTGATATTTACAGGTACACCGGAAGGCGTGGGAAGAGTTGTACCGGGAGACAAAATTCAAGCGATGCTGGAAAACATCGGGTTTATCAAAACTGAGATAACTAAACCATAAATCGGGGATATATAAAGAAATAAATTTTTTCAGAAACATTATTGGAGATTTAAATGCCTCTCTTCGAATACAAATGCAACGACTGCGGAAAAAAATTTGACGTACTTCATAAATCATCTTCAAACTTAGAAGAGGTTGTTTGTCCGGATTGCCAATCCAGGAACAGTAAAAAGCTTCTCTCATCTTTCAGCGCGTCTATGGGAAGCAGTTCATCAAGTTTTGACAGCGGCTCTTCATGTTCCGACGGCAGCTGCGGTGTACCCTCTTACGGCGGCGGTTGCGCATCCGGCATGTGCGGCTTAAACTAAAATAGAAAGGGTTATATGGAAGCGCGGTATAAATCCTTTAAAGATTTTTATCCGTTCTATCTTTCCGAACATAAAAACTTAATTTGCAGGCGGCTTCATTTTACAGGAACCCTCCTGGTGATTTTGACAGCGGTTTACATTGTATTAACCGACGAATGGCTCTTAATTATTTTGCTGCCGGTATTGGGTTACGGATTTGCATGGATTGGTCATTTTATTTTTGAGAAAAATCGACCGGCAACATTTAAGCATCCTCTTTACAGTTTAACTGGCGATTTTGTTATGTTCAAAGACATTTTAATCGGTAAGATAAAATGGTAGCCGTTTAGTTTTTCTCATCCGTAAAAGAATAGCCGGTGCTTCGAATGCTTTTTATATAAACGGGATTATTCGGATCGGCCTCGAAATATTTTCTGAGCCGAGAGATAAAATTATCCACCGTTCTTGTTTCCACTTCCGAACTGATATGCCAAACATTTTCGAGCAGTTCTTTCCGGGAGATTATCTTACCCTTATTTTCCAGAAGATATTTCATAACCATTGCTTCGCGCTGGGTAAGAGTAACTTGTTTGGAGCCGCATTTGCAACTCAGATTTTCAAAGTTGATTTGGTTCCTGCCGAAACGATAAACCGGCTGATCTTCGATCGATGTTTTATACCAAGTCTTTCGTTTCAACATTCCCTTAATCCTTAAGAGCAATTCTTCAAGGTGGAACGGTTTGGTCATATAGTCGTCTGCGCCCAATTCCAAGCCATTTATTTTATCTTCCACCGAAGCCCGCGCAGTAAGCATTAGTATCGGCATCTGGGGAGATTTACGGCGCACCTGTTCTGCAATTTCAAATCCATTGAAGTACGGCAGCATAATATCCAGTATTATCAAATCGTATTCTTTTGAGTTGAACAATTCAAGCGCGATCCGTCCGTCTTTTGCCCAATCAACTTCATATCCTTCGTCTTTTAAATTGAATTCAAGACCGATAGCCAAAGTCTCTTCGTCTTCTACAAGTAATATTTTTCCGCTGTTCACAGAACTATTCTTCATCGCTTCCATCCATTATTTTTTCGTTACGCGCAGTTTGTCTTAACAAAGAATTCATATAAATTTTTTTTGATGCATGATAGACCGGCAGTTCTATTTTAAAGCAGCTTCCTTTATCTTCGCCTTCGCTGCCGACGCTTATCTTACCGCCGTGAAATTTCAAAATCTCTTTAACCCAATATAAACCGAGCCCGGTTCCTTTTACGCTCGGAATATTTTTATTATCAATACGTTGAAACTTGTGAAAGATTTTTTTCTGGTTTTTAGGTTCAATGCCTATTCCTTTGTCTCGGAATTCTATAATAATTTTCTCTTTAATGCGAGATAAATCCAAATTGATATGCACGGCAGACGCGGAATATTTTATTGCATTATCGGTAAGATTGTCAAAAACTATCTGCATCGCGTCTTTATCTATCACGCACTTGCATTTCAGTTCGCCGTTAATTTTTACGGAAGAATCTGAAAGCCGGAACTGGCTTACAGCTTCGCCGATTAATTGGCGAATAATGGCATCGGCATTGTAAACGTGGTAATTATGAGCGATCCGTTTCTGTTCCAGTCTTGAAATTTCTAAAATTGAATTAATCAGTTTCTTCAGCCGTCTGGCATCCCGCATCATTATCTCTAAAAATTCTTTTCGCTTTTCCGGCAGAACTTCTTTAATGCTCAAAGTTTCCAGGTAAAGCTGTATTGACGAAAGCGGTGATTTCAATTCGTGAGTGATGTTCGCAATGAAATTATCATACAAACTTGTAACCTTCATCTGTACGGTAAGATTGCGGAAGATGAAAAACATTGCGATGGCGATAAGAACAATCAATATTATTCCGCCGACAAAAATTCCAACGTTGGGGCTATCGATAACTATCTGCGGCGAGAGTTTATCTCCGACTTGCTCGAAAATTAAATAGTTGGAGACATACCAATAAATCCATAAGCCGAGCAAACCCATCCATGCGAACTGCGCAAAAACAAATGCGAAGATAAGATAAAGAAGTGAGTGACGTTTTTTCATATCTATTTTTTTACGAACAGTATAATCGAATACTTGTCCGTTCCAAATATCCGTCATTAAGTTGAAAAGCGAAAGCGGGCAGCTAAACTTTTTACAGTTCTTTTACAAACGCCGATCGAAAAAATGCGCATAATACCGCCGGAATATTTTTCTTTTACCGACGCAATAATATTGGGAGAACAACATGAAAATTTTATTAGTCTACCCGGAAACGCCTGCCACGTTTTGGAGTTTTAAAGACGCCTTAAAGTTTGTCTCGAAAAAATCGGCTGAGCCCCCGCTCGGTTTAATAACCATTGCTGCTATGCTTCCCAAGGAATGGAAGAAAAAATTAATCGATATGAATGTTTCGACATTGACCGACGAAGATTTACTTTGGGCCGATTATGTTTTTTTAAGCGCTATGAATATTCACACACGTTCCGTAAAAGAAATTATTCACCGCTGTAATAAATTGGGTACAAAAATAGTTGCAGGCGGTCCGCTGTTTACAACACAACATCAGAACTTTTTAGGCATCGATCACTTTGTACTTAACGAAGCGGAGATTACCCTTCCGTTATTTATAAAAGATCTGGAGAGTGGGACACCGAAATATTTGTATACAACCGATGAATTTCCCGATATATCAGCGACTCCTATTCCAATGTGGGAATTGCTGAACATGAAGAAGTACGCTTCACTCAGTCTTCAGTATTCTCGCGGCTGCCCTTACGACTGCGAATTTTGCAGCATCACAATGTTAAACGGAAGAAAACCGCGGACTAAAAGCCGGGAACAATTTCTTTCAGAATTAAACCGGCTTTTCGAATTGGGCTATCGTGGAAGCATATCAATTGTCGACGATAATTTTATAGGCAACAAAAGAAAATTAAAAGATTTAATTCTTCCTGCAATTATCAACTGGCAGAAAGAGAAAAAATATCCATTCAATTTTATCACCGAAGTTTCCATTAATCTATCCGACGATGATGAACTAATAACGCTAATGGTCGATGCTGGTATTACAAGCATCTTTGTCGGCATTGAAACTCCGAATGATGAAAGTCTTGTTGAATGCGGCAAGTCGCAAAACTTAAAACGTAATCTGCTCGAGTCTGTCAAAAAATTGCAGAGACGCGGAATGCTTGTCTCCGCGGGATTCATTGTTGGTTTCGATCACGATTCGCCTGATATCTTTAGTCAACAAATTAATTTTATAGAAAAGAGCGGTATTCCTTCCGCAATGGTTGGATTGTTAAACGCTCCGAGTGGAACACATCTTTTCAATCGTTTAAAAAATGAAAGAAGACTGCTTGAAGGTTGGAGCGGCAACAACATGGATGGCGCAACGAATTTCATTCCGAAGATGAATTACCGTGATCTCATTGCTGGTTATTCTAAAATGATTCACGTGATTTATTCGCCCCGCGAATATTACAACCGTATTCAATCGTTCCTTGATATTTATAATGTTCCTTCGTGGAAATCTCAGATATTAACGTTAACTGAAATTAAAGCTTTTTTTAGATTGATCTGGCTTATAGGCGTGCTCGAAAAAGGTAAAAGATATTTTTGGAAAACTTTTATTTACTCTCTTGCTAAGTATCCGAAGAAGTTTTCGCTTGCTATGACATTAACGGTTTACGGATATCACTTTAGAAGAATTGCGGCGACTATTTAAACCTCCCACTTTAATGAGGTTGTCTCAAAAGTAATTTTTCAAAAATTAAATCTGCGAAAATCTCCGCCTCGAACGACGAAATCGGGCAGGCGTTTAATCAGTGATATCCGTGTGCTATTTTTAAAAAATTATTACTTTTGAGACAACCTCCATATGGATGGTTAATTATATGTTGGTAGCAATGAATAATCTTTTGCGTATTCCATCATCTGCTTAGTAAAATCATCCGGATACTCAATCTTCACATCAATAATTTTATCGCCGTCGTAAACTGGAACAAGCTTCGGATTTATAAAGCCGGCGTACGGGGATATGATTAATTTTTTATATCGCGCAAACACTTCTTTGTGTAATTCAGGGTCAACCTTAACACCGTAGGTTTCAACCAAATTCTTACCGGCATTGTAATCCCCTTCGGATTTTATGCGCTGAATTTCCCTAAGGAGTTGACCGAATAATTCTCTGAGCTTGTTATAATCATTAATTACAAAATATGTTTTGCCGTCTTTGATTTTTTTCTCGATTACATTTTCCGCCTTGCCCTTTTCGTAGGCCCACATAGCAATTAGCTGGCGGTTTCTCATGTGCGCCTCTTCAATATTTTCTCCCGGCTGAATCCTCGCAAGCTGAACCATCAAACCGTTTCTGATGTAAGCGTCATATTCGGCTTTACCGGCGTCAAGAGAAGGCATCACGCCGATATCAACCAATTTTTGATCCATGATATAATACAACGCGACCAAATCCGCTCGCGCTTCTTCGAGTGTGGACGCGTAGTTCTTCAGTGTTTCGTTGGTTTCGCCAACACCCGGATTAATTTGACCCGACGCATGACCGATCACCTCATGCATGTCAGTATGAAGATTATCCGCCAGCGGTCCGTACTTTTTTGCGCGGGCAATTTCATCTTGAGAGTAAGCGAACTCTTCGAGCACACCGCTCGTTTCGGCGGCTTTATTGTAGGAATAAACAATGTTGCCCAAGTTTACGGACTTGGATCCGTATTCCTTTCTAATCCAGTTTGCGTTGGGGAGATTTATTCCGATCGGCGTAGAAGGCGAAGCGTCGCCTGCTTCGACAACGACATTTATAACTTTCGCCGAAATTCCTTTAACATGTTTCTTTTTATGTTCCGGCATAATCGGCGAATTGTCTTCGAACCACTGGGCGTTATCGCTGATGGCTTTTATCCGTTTTGTAGCTTCGGGATCTTTAATCGATACTATTGATTCGTATGTGCCTTTATAGCCGAGCGGATCGTTATATGTTTCTATGAAGCCGCTGACAAAATCGATGACGGAGGAAGTATCTTTCACCCACTCGATGTTGTACTCGTCCCATTTTTTCAAATCGCCGGTTTGATAAAAATCGACAAGAAGCTGAAGAGCTTTTTTCTGCTGGTCGTTTTCGGCAACGGCAATTGCCTTTTGAATCCACTCGACAACTTTTTTAATTGCGAAGCCGTAAACGCTGTCGGTCTTCCAGTGCCGTTCAAAAATATCTCCTTTCTCCTTGTACAGTTTGGAATTTAATCCGTAGGAAATCGGTTCGGGATCGTTCGGCTTCATCATCTTTTTATAAAACGCCTCAACTTCTTTTTGCGTTACACCTTCGTAAAAATTAACCGCAGAGGTTTTTACAAGATCGTCTTTGGGATTTAGATTTACTTTTATCGGGTCCACCTTCGGATCGAAAAGAATCGGTTCTAATTTTTTTATAAGGTCGGAAACAGTCTCGTTATTTTGAAGCGGAAGTTTGTATTCGTCGGAACCGCTAACGAGCTGCTCGAAATATTCCTTTGAAAATTCAGGCGTAAACTTTCTGTTTCCGTAGTGATGATATATTCCGTTTGAGAACCAAACGCGTTTTGTGTACTCCATGAACTTTGCGAACTCGGGGGCTTTTCTATCTCCGGAATAAGTTTTTACTATACCTTCGAGCGTACGACGGATATACAAATCGTTCTTATAATTTTGATCCCAGATTATATCTCTTCCGCAAAGAGCCGCCTGGTAAAGGTAGTAAACAAGTTCTTTTTGTTTGGGCGTTAGTTCTTCAAATCCCGGAACCTGGTAACGCTGTATTCTAAGATCGGCGAACTGCTCGGTAACGTATTTAAAGTTGTCATGCTTTTGTTCCTGCTTTTGACTGCAGCTCATAAGAATAATTCCCGTTATGATTAATAATAAATATTTTGATTGTCTCATGACTATTCCGAAAAAAATTTTATAATTGAGTGGGCGAAAAATAGATTATTTGTCCAAGCGAAACAATAAGACTATAAATCATTTAAGCGGTAAAATTATGAACATACAAATAATCGGGATCAAGGGATGCAGCGATACGCGAAAGGCCGAACGTTATTTTAAGGAAAGACGTATCCCGTTTCATGTACGGGATTTGAGCGAAAAAGGATTGGCTAAAGGGGAGCTTGAGAACATTTCTCACGCTGTTCCAGTTGAAGATTTAATCGACCGAGAAGGCAAGCAATTTAAGAAACGCCATCTTCAATTCATGAAATTTGATGTCGAGGAAGAATTGTTAAACGATCCTCTTTTATTCAAAACGCCGATTGTCAGAAACGGAAAGGATGTAACACTCGGCTATCAGCCCGAAATATGGAGAAAGTGGCTGGAAGAAACTATTTATTAAAATCTAATTCCGCAGCTTTTTAATTCCGCAATTAAGTTTTCATAACCGGTAAACTGAATAGCTTCCCAGCCGCAAGCCCTAGCCCCTTGCACATACTCGGGCACATCATCGATAAACAAATGCTCCGAAGACGGTTTCCCGGTAAACTCTTCGACTGTACGGTAAATTTTTTCCTCCGGCTTAATCGATCCGACTTTATGCGAAAGAAAAAGTTTATCGAAAGTTTTTAAGAAGCCGTCGTTATTGTAACCATACTTCTCGTGGATCTCGTTCGTATTGGAAAGCAGGCAGAGCACATAATTTTTTTTCAGCTTAGGCAAAAGATCGATTACTTCCCGGTTGCGGGTGAATATATCTGAGAATATGCGGCAGAATTCTTCCGCCGTTACTTTATGCTCAAGCCATTCTGTCATTGTGCCGAGGAATTCATCAAGCGAGATATTTCCCTTTTCAAATTCCCGGTGAAGATTGTAATTCTCTTGATACCGCTTAGCGAATTTATCTCCCAGTCCTGTTTTTCGCTGGTTAAAGGCATCAATTACTTTTTTATAATCAAAGGGGATTAAAACGTTTCCCAAATCGAAAACTATTACGGAATATTTTGACATTTATCATCACATAATTTTAATGGGTGGAATTCCTTTTAAACGCGGAGCCCGCAGAGACAGACCGCGAAGAACGCAAAGGCAAATATAAAAAAGCCGCACCCAAAATAAGAATGCGGCTTTTCATCGAAACATCAAATCCTTACTTGGTTAATCCTAAATCCTCTGGTAAAACATTGTTCGTCTTTTTCTTCTTAGATTTAAAGAGGTCGCTCACTTTTCCAAACAGTATCGGAATTTTGAGACGATACTCTTCAACTTTTGTATAAACAACCGGCACAACAATTAATGTTAAGAATAACGAGCTTGTTAAACCTCCGATCAACGCCCATGCAAGACCGCTCTTCCATTCTGAACCGGAGCTGGCAGAAAGCGCAATAGGCATCATACCGAATATCATTGTTAATGTCGTCATGAAGATAGGCCGGATTCTCATTTTACCCGCATCTATCAATGCATCCGTTAAAGTCTCTCCCTGGGCGCGCACGTAATTTGTTCTATCCACAAGAAGAATTGCGTTCTTACCCACAAGACCTATCAACATAATTATACCAAGAATTGTGAATATGCTCAGCGCCTTCATTGTCAACGCCAAAGCCAACAGCGCTCCAATCATTGCCAGCGGAATTGAGAACAGAATTACGAACGGGTAAATAAAGGAATCGTACAACGCAACCATGATCATGTATGTAAATAAAATTCCCGCAAAGAAAGCTAAAAGCATATCTCCGAAAGAATCATTTTGATTTTTAACATCTCCCTGGAACGAATATGTTATTCCGGGAGGCATATGATAATTCTTAAGTTTCTTTACGATGTCCGCCGCAATACTTCCTGAAGGACGGTTAATTGCCTGCGAATAAATTGTAACCGACGCACTTCTTGCTTCGCGCGTTAACTTTGTAGGACCGGTTGCCTGGTAAATATTTGCAAACTGTTTTAAGTAGATTTGCTGGCCCTTCCTGTTAGTGAAAAAGATATTATCAAGCTCATCGGTTTTGGAACGATCGAATTTGTCGAGCATAATCATTATATCGTAATCGGTATCGCCTTCTCGGAGCTTTGCGTCGTCGTTGCCGGCAAAAGCAACTTGAAGCGCCTGTCCTACTTCAGCAAGAGTTAATCCGTAATTAACAAGCTTTGTTCTGTCAATCTCGATATGAGTTTCCGGGTTACCATCCTGCGAAGAAAGACGAACATCTGCCGCTCCTGGAATTGTTTTAACCGAGTCTGCAATTTGTTTTGCTACTTTTAGCGCCTCGGCATAACTCGGCCCATTAATCAGCAATTGTATCGGGCTGGAATTGGCTGTTCCGAAAATACCAATAGGATTAACTCTCAGTTTGGATCCTGGAATTTTGTTAATATCTGCTTTTATAAGATTGCTTATTTCATCGGTTGAACGACTTCTTTTATCTTTCGGAACCAACGTAACATCGATCTCAAGAGAATTGCCGGACGAGAATCCGATAAAGCCCTCCGCGGAAGCGCCTACGTTGACAAACATTTTATCGACTTCCGGATATTTTGCTATAGCACGTTCAATCTTCTGAGAAACGAGATTTGTTTTCTCTATCGGAGTTCCCGGCTCCAAATCAACTTGAACAGCAAATTCGCCTCGGTCGGTCTGCGTCATGAATTCAGAACCGATGAATCCGGCTGGTATTAACGCAAACGTAGCTACAAACATTGACAGCGTAACAAGAGCCACCTTACCGCGATTTTTAAAACTCCATTTAAGAAGTTTGATATAGTTATCAGTAAATGTGTGAAATTCTTTTTCGAACCAAAGCGCAAACTTTCCGAGCAAGGTTCTGTTTGTAAGTCTTTCCAGTTTTGCAAAACGGGAAGCAAGAAGCGGCGTAAGAGTAAAAGATACAAACAAGCTCATCAAGGTTGATACGACAATAACAATCGAAAACTGTCGCAATATATTTCCAACAATACCGCCTATTAACGCCAGCGGCAGAAATACAGCCACATCCACAAAAGTAATTGCGAGTGCGGCAAAGCCGATTTCGTTTCTTCCTTTAAGTGCGGCTACTCTATTTTCTTCTCCGCGTTCAAGGTGATGATAAATATTTTCGAGAACCACAATAGAATCGTCCACAAGAATACCCACCACAAGCGACAGACCGAGCAGCGTCATCAAATTTAAAGTAAACCCGAAAGCGTAGATGGCAATTAAGGTGGAGATTAACGATGCCGGTATTGCGATAAGAACAATTACCGAGTTACGCACACTGTGCAAGAACATAAGCATCACAATAGAAACCAGAAGAATTGCGATTAATAAATCTTCCTTAACGGCGTTTGCCGCGTCAGTTGTAAAGAGAGAGCCGTCTTCCGCGATAGTAAATTTTAAACCCATTTGTTTGTACTGAGCTTCAAGTTTGGTCATTTCCTTTTTTACAAGATTAGCAACTTCAACAGCGTTTGCATCCGACTGTTTAATTAACACCACACCAATTGTGTTATGGAAATTTATTCTTGTAATATTTTCAGGGTCTTTAGAGCCGTCTTCAACTTCGGCCACGTCCGCAAGAGTTATAACGCCGCCCTGGCGCGATTCGGCAATCGGCAGATTACGAAGCTGATCGACCGAAGTTAATTTACCCGCAAGACGAACCGTGAATTCCTTATCTACATCTTTTATGCTGCCGGTCGGAAAATCCAAATTGGATGCAAGTATTGTTTGCGTAACCTGCGGTATGGAAAGTCCGTATGCTTTCAGTTTCTGCAAATCAAGATTAACTCTAATCTCCCGTTCGTCTCCGCCTATAAGAGATATTTGTCCAACGCCGGGAATTCTTGAAATGAGCGGCTGAATTTTATCTTTCACAAACTGGTAGAGCTGGCGCGAGTCTATATTTGCGCCAACGCCCATTCGCAATATCGGAATTTCATCCAGAGCAATCTTCGAGACGGTAGGAGTTTTGGCCGAAGACGGAAGCTTGGTAGCAATTTCTCCCATTTTTCTTTGCGCGTCTTGAAGAGCAAAATCCGTATTTGCCGATTGTAAAAGTTGAACAACAACAAACGAAACTCCTTCCATAGAAGTTGAGATAACATCGTCTACATTATCCATTCCGGAGACGGCATCTTCAACCACCTTGGTAACGCCGGTTTCAACCTCGCTGGGCGAAGCGCCGGGGTAGATTGTTGTTATTGTAATAACCGGGGGTGAAAACCTCGGCAGCAATTCATATTTCAGCCTTACATAGCTGAACAAACCTAAAGTCATTAACGCCGCAAATATTACAATTATAAGCGACGGCCTTTTAATCGATAATTCGGTAATTGTCATTTTCAAAATCCTTTTAACTCGTTAAACAAGACTTATTAATTATTAAGTATCTGAACCTTTGAGTTATCCACTAAATTATTTTGTCCGTTGATTACAATTGTTTCTCCATCATTCAATCCGTTTACAACTTGAATGGAAGTTCCTGCTTCGCTTCCAACCGTAATGTTTCTCAACTTTGCCATGCCGTTTTCAACCACATACACTTGCGGAGCTTTTACACTTCCAACAATTGCCTCGCGCGGTATAAGCATAACATCGCGGTTTTTCATGCTTGTGAATTCTACTCTTGCGAACATTCCCGCCCTTAATTGATGGGCGCTTTGGTTGGCGATTGTAATTTCAACCGGGTATGTATGTGCGTCGTCTGCCTTAGCGCTTATAGATTCTATTCTTCCTTTAAATATTATTCCCGGGTAAACATCCGTAGTAACGGAAACTTCATCGCCGGTTTTAAGAATGAACGCATCGCTTTCGGCAATATTTAATTTTACTTTCAGGCGAGATATATCAACTACATCGGCAACCAAAGTTGCTTGCGGAGCGGCTTGAACCATCGAGCCCAAATCAACATTTCTTGATGTAATGTAACCCGAAATAGGAGTTTTAATTTTTGTGTCTTCAAGCTGTCTTTTTGCTACTATGTACTGAGACTCCGCAACAGCGGCGCCAAGTTTTGCGGCATCAAGCTGTGCGTCCGTAGCGGATTTCTGTTTGTATAAATCCTGAAACCGCTGATAATCTTTTTTGGCTTTTTCATAATTTGCCTGTGCGCTCATAAAAGCCGCTTGCTTTAGTTCATCGTCTACCTGAAAGAGAACCGAACCGGCAGATTTATAATCACCGACTTTTACATAAACCGCCGTAACTTTACCGGAGGTTTCGGACATAATGTTCACATCGTTATTTGCAGTGATGGTACCGGTCAAGTTCAGCACGGCAGATAAATTATTTCTTACAACTTTAGCTACTGTTACATAGTTAGCCGCGTTAATGCCCCCAGCTGTGTTTGCCGCAAGCTTTTTCTTATTCATGAACAAGATTGAACCTATAATCGCAAGTACCAGCGTAAAACCAACAATTACTTTCCAGTTTTTCATAATCTATTTCTCCAATAATTTAATTTCTTATTTACCGATGGATTTATCTAATCGGGCTTTGGCCAATTCATAATCAACAACAGAATTTGTATGATTTATCTTTGCGGTTGAGTATGCCGTTTCCGCGTCTACAACATCGGAGCTCAAAGCCATTCCGTTTTTAAATTTATCTTCGGTCACTCTCAAATTTTCTTCTGCCTGCTGAACTCCCAGCTTTGAAATATCAATTTTCTTTTTTGACTGGGTAAAGTTCAGATAGTTTTGCGTCACTTCAAGGGTGATGTTATCTTTTATGATTGACAGCGCGTCCATACTTTGTGTTAATTGCGCCTGCGCCTGCTCGGTTTGATGAGCAGTCGTTAGCCAATCCCAAATATTTACGCTAACGTTTACTCCCGCATCCCATGTGCCCTTAAATTCATCCTTGGTTGGAAAAATTCTTTGGTTTGGTTTGCTGTAGTAGTAATCACCAACAATGCTAATTTGCGGGTACCATGAAGATTTAGCCATAGTAACATTTGCCTCGCTTGCCTTCACCCTGTAATCGGCAGATTTGATTTCCGGTCTTTTATCAACGGCGTCGCTCACAAGTTTATCAATTCCTTCATATTCGGAAGGGACTGCATCGGGCTGGGAATTTATTTCAATCTCTGTTTCCAGCGGAATATTTAGAACACTGTTCAAGGCAACGTTTGCAAGTTTAACTGCGTTCTCGGCGTCAACCTGCTTAAATTCAACATCGGAAAGCTGCACTTCCAATTTTAGTATGTCGTTTTGAGTAAGCATGCCGGCTTTCAACAAATTCTTTGCGTCGTTTATGTGAGCTTTGGCCTGGTTAACTGTTTCATCCATAACCGTTTTCATCTGCATTGCTTTAAATAAGGACCAATACGCGTTTCGAATATTAAAGACGAGATCGCTTTGATCTTTTGTGTAATCTTCCGATGTAGCTTTAGCAGATTGTTCTGCCATATCCGACCCGGCCATTAACTTAAAACCGGTAAACACAGGCTGCATAAGAGTCAGCTGCGTTGTATAGTTGTCCAGGACAGCAGGCGAAATTGTATAGGTGTTTCCCAAGAAGGAAATAGAAAACGGATCTATACTGCTTAACCTTCTGTAAGCAGCAGCTAATTTTAACGAAGGCAGTCTGCCGGCATTAATTTCTTTTACCTTGGCTTCAGCGGATTTAACCTTCATCAAAGATGAGTGCAAAGTTTTGCTGTTTTTCAGACCGATCTCAACAGCTTGACCAACAGTTAAAGACATTTTTTGTTGTGCTTTTACATTCCCTCCAAATAGTATCAGGGCCAATACCAGCATCAATAATTTGAATTCGGATTTAATCATAAAGTCGAATCTCCCTTGTTTTCATTTTTTATTTTTAATTGCCTATACTTTTCTCTCCCGGAATCCGAGAGTATTCCTTCGAGCAACAATTTGCTCAACTGTTTATGTATTTGATCCATTGAATAGGGCATGTTGGAAAGCGTTTCCGGATTTATTAAACCATGAACCGCGGACATATAAGCGACAACGATGAAATCCTGGTTTATATCGTTTCTGAAAAATCCGGAATCCATTCCGTCTTTAAGAAGTCTGGAAAATTGATAATTGGATTTCGTCTTTCTGAACTCCTTGATATCATTCCAAAGTTCAGGATGATTTTTAATTAAGTCTTGCAGCATGGGGCCGTCAACTATAGGCGCATGATGGGTAAGAAAATCCATCAGCTTCTCAAGTTTATCAATAAACTGAAGAGTATTGTCGTTCACCAGGTTATCGATAAATGTTTGTATCTCGCATTTATGCTCGGAGATAATTTCTTTTAGAATATGATCCTTATTGGAAAAATGTTTGTACAGAGTTTTCTTGCTGATGCCAAGGTTAGCGGCAATCTCTTCCATTGTAATTTTGGAGAATCCGAATTGCCGGAAAAGCTCATCCGATCTCTTAAGGATCCTCTCCTTCATTTCTTTTTCGTCAGTCATATTGTTTTCCTTTTATTCCTCTCAGAACCTCAAACCATCAAAAAAGGTTTCGTTGGAAACGATTCGTGTATTAGTCGTTTCCAAATTTACGAAAGTTTCTGCCGTAAGAGAAAATTTTTTCAGTATCAGAATTATGTTTTGCGATAGAACCTTCGTTTTCAGCTAAAATTCACAATTTTGAGGTCAAAACATACAGCACATAATTTGGGAAAAGAATATTCTTTCGGTGAATACCGGAAAACCGGCGGTAAGAAGGGAATTTTGGATTAAGAATTATTTGACCCGACCAACAATTTTTATCGGTTAAAAAAAGCCGTACCGGAATTCGATACGGCTTTTTCGAAAATATTGGTTTACTTAACCTCGAAGTCGGAATCGGGGACACCTTTGTTGATGCTGACTTCAGTAGTGGTCAACTCAATTGATCCCATTGGAGTGCTTTGAGTTAACTTGTAGGGTACTTTTATACCATCAACATCTTTATAATTATCAAAATCAATTGTTGATGTAAAACTGCCTTGCGGAGTATCTGCAGTGCTAATTTGCCGAATGAGTAAGCCGGTGTTGGTATCGAAATACTGAGTTGTCTTTTTACCGTTCGGCATATTAAGAACAACTTTGTACGCATCCTTATTATTAATAGTTTCCATTCCCGTTAGTTCTGGTTTTATTCCATACTTCGGATAATCCAAAAAGGCGTTCATCTCGGCTTCCAGCTTAATCGACTCAAGCTGATCGCCAGTTAATTCTTGTTCTTGTCCCATAGCACTGGTTTTGCCTTTTGTACCGTCGAAAACTGTTTTTTGCTGACCTACGCCGAAATCGACAAGCTGATAAAATTTATTCGGAGCTTTACGCGTCATTGTAATCACTATATTCATTCCCTGCATGGCGCCGGTCATTTTCATCGATTCATCTTTTATTTTAAGCAAATTATCCTTACCGCCTAAAGCGTCTACATATTTATTCAACACTTGGTCAACCGTAACGCCTTCGGGTACTTTCTTTATGTTCGGATCATATTTTTCACCGTAGATGTCGTAGTAATCAACTTTTCCAGTAACTGTAAAATTGCTTATGTTCTTGGCTATATCCGAACCCTTGCCGACGACAAGAATGTAAGCGTTATTCGGTTTAATATATTTTTTAGCCATTTCAAGAACATCGTCTGTAGTCACTGCGGAAAGATTCTTTAAATAATTTTTGTAATAATCTTTGGGAAGATTGTAACGTGCAATATTCAAAGCGAATCGTGCCACAGTTTCGGGAGATTCAAGTCCGCGGATAAAGCTTCCGGTGAGAAAATTTTTTGCCCTGTCCAGTTCGTCATCGGTAACCTTATCGGATCTGATTTTTTTAAGCTGATTCATAACCTCTGTAATTGCGCTATCCGTAACGGCGTTTCTAACCGATGTGAATGCAAGAAAGCTGCCTTGCAGACGATCGGGATTTAAGCTTGAATAAGCACCGTAAGTGTACGCTTTGGCCTCGCGCAAGTCCATGAACAATCTGCCTGTAGAGCTTCCGCCAAGAATTAAGTTCATCACGCCGGCTTTAATTACGTCTTCATTGCCGATCTTCATATCAACCGGGTAGCATACCGATATAACCGATTGAACAGAATTTTCCCGGTCGACTAAACAAACTTTATTGATTAGCGGGGCTTTGGGAAATTGATAAGTATTCTTTGGCACATCGCCCTTTTGCCACTTGCCAAAATATTTTTCAACCAGCGGCTGAATTTGTTTTTTATTTACATCGCCCACAACGGCAAGGTATGCAACGTTCGGCTTAAAATATGTTTGATAATACTGTTTGCACATATCCAAAGAAAATGCTTTAACGGTTTCTTCGGTTTCCTGTTCGCCGTAAGGAGTACCTTTTCCGTACATCAAAACTTCGCGTACTCTTTGCGCTATTGAATTCGGTTCGTCTTTAGCTACGGCAAGGTTCGAAAGCATTTCCTTTTTTATCTTATCAAGACTTTCCTGCGTAAAATTAGAATTAATTACAACGTCCGACATAATATCGAGCAACTTATCTTTGTATTTGGCAAGTCCGGATGCGGAAACTCCGGTAGCGGAAGTATTAAGCGATGCCCCAAGGAAATCAACTTCTTCATCTAATTTATCTTTAGTCCTGTTTTTAGTTCCGTACCGTAACAGATCCCCTGCTGCTGAAACATAACCTGCATCCTTTCCTTCGAGAACAGGATCGACATCCAGGATAAGACTAAACGTTACGCGGGGTAGTTTGTGATTTTCTACGACAAATACTTTTAATCCGTTAGGTAATGTAAATGAATCATAATCGCCTATTTTTACTTCGGGGGCGGGACCCGCGGCAGGAAGTTTTGTACGATCCAGCTGTGCAAACGAGGTGATCGTAATTAAAACCACAAGTGCAAGTGTTAATATTTTCTTGAACATTTTATACTCCGATTTTTATCAAACTTTTATTTTCTTGAAATAAAATTTGCAGCATTATTTCTTTTCCATCGATTTGGGCAGATAATAAATTGTAACTCTGTTTTCTTTGGTCAAATATTTATCGGCTACGCGTTTAATATCCTGCCGTGTAATATTCATGTAGCGTTTAAGTTCAGTATTAATCAAATTAGGATCGCCGTAATAAACAGAGTAATCGGCAAGACTTTCTGCTATTCCTGCCATCGTAGCATTCCTCGTTACAAACTCGCTTTCCACCTGGTTTCTGATCTTCTGAAATTCTTTTTCGCTTATCAAATTATTTTCAACTTTCGAAATTTCATCTTTGAACGCTTTTTCAAGATCGCCGGCTTGAATGCCAACATTGGGCAAACCGTAAACGATGAACAACCCCGGATCTTCAAGCGCAAGAGGAATTGATCCGACAAAAAGGGCCTTCTGTTCTTTATCTTTAATGTCTTTTACCAAACGGGAGCTTTCGCCGTCGGAAAGCAGTGTGGTTAACATGCTTAATGCATAGTAATCGGGCGTTCCCTGTGCCGGCATATGATATGCAAGGCAAACCAGCGGAAGCTGAACTTTATCGTAAACAGTGTCTCTTACTTCGGCAGTTTTCTTCGGTTCAACTTCGTGAGGGCGCGTTATTTCCAAAGTCCCTTTGGGAATATCTCCGAAATATTTTTTTACAAGCTCTTTTGTTTTTTCAACATCTATATCGCCGGCAATTGATAACGTAGCATTCTGCGGAACATAAAATCTTTTGTAAAAAGCTTTGAATTCATCAAGTGTGGCTTTATCGATATACTGGTCGGAACCGATCGGCGTCCATCTGTAAGGATGAACCTTATACGCATCCGCAAAAATTCTTTCTTCAAGTGTTCCGTACGGCTGGTTATCCAGTCTTTGTTTCTTTTCTTCCTTAACAACTTTGCGCTGTGTCTCTACGCCGATGCTGTCGATTTTAAGATGAAGCATTCTTTCCGATTCCATATAAAGCCCGAGTGCAAGCTGGTTGGAAGGAAGAATTTCATAATAAAAAGTACGGTCGAAGGTTGTGTTGGCGTTTAGCTGACCGCCCGCGTTCTCGATAATCTTATCGTATGAACCCCTCGGAATATTCGGCGAACCCTCGAACATTAAGTGTTCGAAGAAATGAGCAAAACCGGTTCTCTGCGGATCTTCGTTTTTACTCCCAACATGGTAAAGAACCGTAACCGCAACTATCGGCGTCGATGCATCTTTATGCAAGATAACTGTTAGACCGTTATCCAGTTTGTACTGGACAAAGTCAATTTTCCTGGCCTGGCCGCTGACTAATGCGAATCCGATTAATACAAAAAATAAAATGAATTTCTTTTTCATTAGGATAGCTCCTTGAAATGATTTGAAATGGTAATGCTTGTGGTTTCGATATGTTTAAAATTATAAAAATTCATTATAATTGCGAACAATAAGACGCGGTTCTCTATTAAAAGTTAAGAACGGAAAAACGAGCCACGTTGATTTATTAAATTTCAAGGTGTTATAATATTATTTGAGAAATAAATGCGTTTGCACGCACTCACCAAATAATTGTATTTCAAATGATGGATTATTTTTGTAATTCTACTTTGTGGATTGAAAAGAAATTTAGGTTTGAATGAGAAGACTTTTACCGTTTTTATATTTAGCTGTATTTTTTTCCTTTATCCTGCAATTGAACGATTCTTTGCTTATCGGAAAACCAAGAGAGGTTAATATTTCTTCCGATAAAAACAAAAGAGCTCAAATCAATAAAGAAAACAAACAATTCGACATCAGCTACTCCGTAGAACCTTTTTACGATATAAACACATTCCGTTTAATTGTTGTTCTTGAGTTCCAGGGCGAAAAATCCGGAGAGACAAAATTGCTTCTGCCTACCGGTTCGTCAGCAGGAGTGGATAATACTTCAATCAAATTTTTGAAAGCTATTTCCGCAAATACAACAATAGAAGACACGGATAGACCCGAGATTAAAACCGTAAAATATTACTCCAACACGCTGGTTAGAATATATTATCAGTTCGAAGAGTCCAGCCTTGGCGACGTCGGCTCATCCAACTATTATTTGCCGGTGATACGTAAAAATTATTTTCATTTTTTCGGCGATACTTTTTTTATTATTCCAAAATGGGATTGGAGCAATGTATATGATTATAAAATTTCGTGGAATCATTTTCCTTCCGGCTGGAATTTGGCAAACAGCTTTGGCATAAACCAAACATATCAGGCATTTAATTCGGCATTATGGAAATTCCGCAACGCAGTATTTGCCGGCGGCGATTTTAAAATTTATAACCGGGCTACACAAGCCGGGCAGCTTTATATTGCGGCGCGAGGCAACTGGACATTTTCCGTTGATCAGTTATGCGATGTAACTAAGACAATAATTTCCACCGAGAACAATTTCTGGAACGACAGCAGCAATCCTTTCGAGGTGGTAATTGTACTTCCATTTGATAGTCCGGATAGTCCGATTGCCGAAGACAGGACAAACGCGCTTGCCTTGTATTTATCGCCCCGCAGCCAAATCGATTTCGATCTTAAAAAAACAATTGCGCACGAATATTTTCACAACTGGATCGGCGACGCAATTCAATTTGCCGACCCCCCGCAGTTAGTTTATTGGTTCAAAGAAGGAGTATGCGAATACTACGCAAGACTTTTGCTTCTCCGTGCCAGATTAATCAATCTTGAGGAATACGTAAGCCGGTACAATGAAATGTTAAACGATTATTATACATCATCGGTAAGGTTTGAGACCAACGAAAAAGCAACAAAGGAATTTTGGACTGACCTTGAATTAAACAAACTTACATTACAACGCGGTGATATTTTACTAAACAATTTAAACGCCGCCATAATGAAAAATAGCAACGGTGTTAAATCTCTCGACGATTTTATTCGCGATCTTTACAAACGCTGCAGAACCGAATCGCTTGTTATTTCCAATGGAAGTTTGAGCGCGTTAATAAGATTTTACGCCGGAGAAGCTACCCTTGCGGATATAATGCGCACGCTCAATTCCGGTATACTTCCAAAGGCAAACATAAACGCTCTCGGTCCCTGTTTCTACCCGGAAACTATTAACAAAAAAAGATTTTGGCTTTTTGGTGAGGAATATGAAATTCCTTTCTACAAACCCAAGAATGGAAGCCTGCCTCTTGATAATAATTGCATGTGGTGGTTTGGCGCAGATTAATTGATTATATAAAAGAGTAGAGACGGGACATCACCTCGGCTAGACCAAGTTTAGACGGGTGTCCAGTCTCTACATAGGTCTATCTTAATTTGTCCAATAAGTAAGTTAACAATCCCTCGATAGAAACGCGAACCTGCTGCATCGAATCGCGCTCTCGCACTGTGACAGTTTCATCCTGCAATGTCTGCGTATCAACTGTAATACAGAACGGAGTTCCAGCTTCATCCATCCTTCTGTAACGTCTTCCAACGGCACCTTTATCATCGTAAAATATTCTCAGGAAAGGACGAAGATCGGCTTCAATTTTTCTTGCGATCTCAGGCATACCGTCTTTATTAACGAGCGGAAGAATAGCCGCTTTAATAGGCGCCAGCTTCGGATGAAATCTTAAAACGCTTCTCATTTCGCCGTTAACTTCTTCTTCGTAATACGCGTCGACCAAGAAAGCCATAAACGAACGGCTCGCGCCTGCGGAAGTTTCTATAATAAAAGGAATATATTTTTCTTTTGTTTCGTCATCGAAGTACTGCTGGGATTTACCGGAATACTGCTGATGTCTTCCGAGATCAAAATCTGTTCTGTTGTGAATGCCCTCAATCTCTCCCCATCCGAACGGGAATTCATATTCAATATCGGTTGCCACCCTTGCGTAGTGCGCAAGTTTATCTTTGGGGTGATCATGAAAACGCAGCTTGGTCGGAGTCATTCCCAAAGATTTAAACCAGGCAATTCTTCTTCCCTTCCATTCCTCGTAATGTTGCATATCGCTGCCCGGCTTGCAAAAGTACTGCATTTCCATCTGCTCAAACTCGCGCGTGCGGAAAAGAAAATTCTTGGTATTAATTTCATTACGGAATGCTTTGCCTATTTGAGCAATACCAAACGGAAGTTTCTGGCGGCTTGAGTTCAATACATTCAAAAAGTTTACGAATATTCCTTGAGCAGTCTCCGGTCGTAAGTAAATTATATTTGCAGAATCATCAACCGGACCGAGAAACGTTTTGAACATCAAGTTAAATTTACGCGCCTCGGTAAACGTTCCGGCATTTCCACAGTTTGGACAGTTGATTATCGCTTTAAGATGCGAGAAAACATCCTGATCCGTTAATAATATTTCCAGGTATCTCGCTTCATTTTCCGGGTTCTTCAAAAAATCATTTAACTTACTAAAAAATTCGGACGGTTTAGTTTCCGCAAAGAAAACGGGATCGAGTTTTAGGCAGAGATTCAATAATGTATTTGCGTACCCTTCATCAACACGCAGCATAAAGATTTTTTCTTTAACTTTTTTACTGAGCATTTCTCCGAGCGTATCAACTCTAAATCTTGCCTTGCATTGTTTGCAGTCGATCATAGGATCGGTAAAATTTTCTACGTGGCCGCTGGCTTCCCAAACGCGGGGATGCATTAAGATGGAAGCGTCCAAACCCTCAACGTCCTCGCGGTAAGTCATTGCTTTCCACCATTCTTCTTTAACATTTTTAAGAAGCTCAACACCAAGCGGGCCGTAATCCCAGCAGCCGTTTAAGCCGCCGTATATTTCCGACGATTGGAATACAAATCCTCTGCGCTTTGCAAGCGATACAATTTTCTCAACAGTCCCGCCTAAACCAGGAGAGGCAGGTTCATTCTTATTCTTTGCGATGGCACACCTCGTAAAAATTTTTCCGGCAAATATAAGAAAATCGCGGGGTAAGAACATAGATTACCGTATGGCAATTTTGGTGAAAATTTGAAGCTAAGAACTATTTGCTATCAGCATTTAGCAATGACTATCAATTCTTTTACGGATTTATCTGCCGGATTACACGCAGGCAGAACGTATTATTCACGATGAACCGATTGAGGAAGATTTTTGTTTAGCAAATAGTAACCTTTTCCATTCCTCTATTTAATTAACATTAATCGAAATATTCCTCTCCGACTAAATAAATTCGAAAGGTTTTAGCATGAAAACCAAACTAAATTTTCGTTTCTCATCGGTAATTTTCTTTGCAAGCGCTATTATGTTTTCCCTTTCCGGATTAAAACTGGACGCAGCCACTCACGTAATTAAATTTGGAGGTTCACTTGGAGAGACTTATTCTCCAAATAGTTTAACCGTTGCTACCGGTGATACCATAATTTGGGAAGGCGATTTTGGTTTTCATCCGTTAAGTTCAACAAGTGTTCCGGCCGGGGCGGCAAGTTTTCACAACGGAACGGGCACGGTATTTAATTATGTGGTAACAGCCCCGGGAATATATAATTATCAGTGCGACGCGCATTTCTCTTTTGGCATGACCGGAACATTTACGGCTATTTTAACCGACGTAAAAAATAATCTTACCTCTTTACTGCCAAATGAATTTAGACTTTACCAGAATTATCCCAATCCGTTTAACCCGTCAACTTTAATAAATTACCAACTACCTTTCAGCGGAACGGTAACTATAAAAATATACGATGCGCTCGGCAAAGAAGTTGAAACCTTGGTAAACGATCGCAGGACGGCGGGCTATTACAGCGTTGAATTTAACGCGGGCAAATTATCAAGCGGAATTTATATATATACTATCAGCGCAAATAATCCTTCGCTTGGCTCAGGGCAGGTTTTAACGCAGTCGAAGAAGATGTTACTGATAAAATAATTTTTAAGATATTTATCAACGAACGGTCCTTGAAATCCGAGAAAATTTTTTGGGGAACAAGATTAATCTAACGGATTTGAAGAAAATTTTTACGGAATCTCAACTGAAATGTTGATAAGGCACATGAAATACGGATAAGTAAAAAATTTTGCCGGGAAGAGAAATAGATTCCTGGCGAAACGGAAAAATTTGTTGGAAAGGAGGAATAAAATTTAGAAAACCGAAATATTTTACCGGGAAGAAAAATAATAATCAAGAAACCCGTGATGATTTGAAGCAAAGTCAAAAGAAATTCGCGGGAAATAGAATAATTTTATGAAAAGCCCGCTAAAATAGCGCAAAACGAAATTTTTTGGGGGAAACTTTACTTTTAGCTTATTTGATTTATTATTTGTGATTTACGATTTATGATTTGTGATTATTGTATTCTCATGCTATTAAAGAAGCTATTGTCGGCAGGCGCGGTTTTACACCATTGATTAATCAATTGACAATTTCACAATCAAATTTTAAGTTACGAACAGTTTAAGGGGATATTACATGTTGGGAAATTCAAATTATATTTTCATTTCCATCAAATACCTTTCAGCATGCAAGTCTGAGACGCAATACAATATAGATTTTAAAAACTTATTACAGGATGCTGGATTCTTGATACAGGGTAACTACTAGACATTTATGCACGTATTAAATGCTGTTTAAAAATAAAGAGTTTGTTAGACTGAGAGACACACGAAATGTAGATGTGCAAAGACTATTTTAAAAAGTTGAGGATACAAAAGAAATTCTAAAAAAATGGAATATAGATATGCACAGTGCTGTGTACCTACGTTCCAAATACAATAATCAAGTGCAGTATAAGTAATAGTTATGCCTAATCAATCATGAGGAAATAGATGAAATCAAAAAATGTATTTTTGTTTTTATTATTTCTTCCATTTTCTTTTTGTTATTCGCAAGACCAGCAAAAACAAAATGTGCTCAATCAAGATGATGTATATCTCATCGACTCCCTAAGAACAAATAAAATATTTTTCCATCGAAATATGTCATCAGTTGATTCTAAAAATTATTCCACAATAATAAACAGCATCAAAAAAGGAATAGATACAACTTCAAGATTGGTAGATGTTAAAAATGTTGACTTCAGAGTTCTTGTCTTTCCCGAAAGAACCATTCCGAGAATAGGAATGAGTGGCGCTGCCCCAAATGATAAACAAATCTACATATTGCTGAATCCAAATCATCCCAAATTTGATGAAGCAATAACGACACATATTATACAGACAATACCGCACGAATATCACCATACATTAAGATACAGAACCGTTGGCTATGGTAATAATCTCTTTGAAGCAATGATCAGTGAAGGTTTAGCTTGTCATTTTGCAATTGAAGTTTGTAAAATGGATACACCTGATTATTGCAGAGCATTATCTGAAGAGCAATTTAAGGAATGGAAGGAGAAAGCTGAAAAAGTATGGTTCAATCCTGATTATGATCATTTGGAATGGTTTGTTGGATTGAAAAAAACTATTCCGGCTAATACAGGTTACACAATTGGTTTCAGATTGGTTAGTGATTATTTTAAAAATCATCCTGGTGAAACAGCTTCATCATTGTATAAAATTACAGCTGATAAATTTCTCAAGAAGGATTAAAATATAAATGCAAATTAATATTTATAAATGGCATAACAAGTGCCTCAAGCCGAAAGCGAATTCGCATTCAGCATTTGTGCAATTTAAAAGTTTATTCTTACGTTTCGGCTTTGTTATTCGGTGTAGTTAGAAAATGAAAGTTTGTTCTAAATAAAAAGTTACTTAATAAATGTGGCATTGTTGTTCTTGGCTTCGGCTTAGGCACAACGCCGTTAGTTTACAAAAAATAGTTCGGTGTAAGTGTTGGCAACATTGTTGGTTTGGCGTTCCGGTTTTGTCCGTTGGGTTTTGGTTTGTTAATAATTCTTGGTTCGGTTTTCAAATGTTGGTTTGTTCTTTTCTTTGGTTGGTTGCAAAACATGGCTTGCTGTTTATTCAAGACATAGCTGGTGGCTTTTCAGTTTTGTGTTTGTAATTGGTTTTATGTTTTTTCATTGCTGGTTTGGTTTGTAAATAAAATAATTTAGCAAGAAAAAGTTAGCTCAATAAAAATATTGCTTGTTGTTTGGCGTGGAGTAGTTAGTTCATTGTTTTTTAAAATTGGTTTGGTAAAAGATTTTTATGTTCTAATTCGCAACGTAAAATTAAAGCAAAAACTAACTAGCAACTCAAAACCGACCGCTTCTTCGAATTGGTCGTAGTGAAGGATTATTGGGTTTAGTTTTTCAAAGTAAGTTGTTCTTAAAAGTGTGATTGCAAAACAAAACTGATTTTAAAATAAAAGTTGTGTGAAGTTTGCGGCATTGTTGTTATGGGCGGCGGGCTAAACGCAACGTCGTTATGTTGCTCAATTAAATATTAGTGATATTTTGGAGTCTTAAATGTTTATGAAACGATTCTGGTCTTCTTTATTCTCGATAGTTTTATTTCTCTTAATAATGTTATTTCTCGTAGATTTTTTTGGAATTAATAATTACACAAATTCCGATAGGAGTGCTTTAATTTCTGCAATTGTAGCAGTCTTTGTTTTTGGTGCTGGGTTAATATCTCAAATGGTTGGTAATAAAATCAAGCAGATGCAGAAGGACAAACAATTGAAAAGAGTTTTTCTTGAAAATCTTAAAACTATTTTAGAAGGTCTTAAACTCCAAATTGATAACTACAAAGAAATTATAAATACATTAAAAAGTCCTTCTCCTGAAAATGTTATGCTTTCTTCTTTCGCAGAATTAGACTATTTCGAAATAAATAACATTCCTGCAGCAGATTTATTCAGAATATTTATTGATTTTCAAAAAGGTAAAGAAAAAGATAAAATTAAAACTCTTGAAAACTTGAGGAAACAGTTAAGATTCATAGAAAATTCTAGAAATATGATCAATACTGGATTTGAAAAACTTTATGATTCCGTTCATAATCATAGCGAAAAAGCACTTGACGGAATAGTTGAATTAGGTCAATTTTTCGATAAGGAAGCTACCCGACTTTTTCATACCAAAGCGGATATTGAATCAGATCATTGGTTTAAAAGTTTTGCAGAATTGTGGGGTGAAACAAAATCATTATTAAAAATTAGTGATGACACATTCACCGATTATGAAAAACTGGAAAAAGAAACTCTTCCAAAATACATTGAATTTGCTAGAGATAATATGGAAGATCCTCGAACTCCAATCATATCAACTGCTTTTTCTAAAGCGAATTCTGCTACTTATCAGCGAAAAGATACAATTAGAAATCTGATAAAGTTTGTTGAATATCATTTGGTAAAATATAATGAAGCAAAAAGTCTTATTGAAAAAACAATTTTAGTATATGAAAAATAGTTCTATTCAAAGGCTCATTAATGTGAACTGCAACATAACAGCTTAAAAAAGGATTAAGTCAAGAGATAAATAAATCCCGGAGAGCAACAAAAGTTGTTCTAACTAACTGTTCTTTGAAAAGCTGAACTGTAATTATAATTTCTTTGTGCCTACAATATCTTGAAGACTGTCATCAAGTGAC
>DAIEQA010000203.1:0-1777 GCA_027348115.1 Ignavibacteriales bacterium | reverse complement strand
TAACACTATTTCAAATATAGATCCGGCACTGCCGACAATCGGCATATTAATATTTGACGGATTCCTTACCAACGAAGCAGTTGCGCCGCTGGATGTCTTTACCAAGAGAGATTCTTCGGACAAAAAATTATTCAACGTTATTTTGATAGCGAAGAACAATGAGGTCGTCACAAGCGAAGAAGGATTAAGAGTTCTTCCCGACTATACTTTCAAGAATGTTCCCAAGCTGAACGTTTTAGTAGTGCCGAGTTCTAATAATCCGGAGAACCAAACAAAAGATAAAGCTCTGGTAAACTTCATTAAGAAAGAAAATGCGACTACAGATTACACCGCAAGCCATTGTGCGGGGGCTTTTCTGTTGGGGGCATCTGGTGCAGCAGATAACAAAAAGATAGTTACATATTGCGGTGGTTCGGAAAAATTACAGCACGACTACCCGAAACTGATAGTAATGAATGATAAAGTGGTTAAGGTGGTGAAAGACGGAAAAATAATTTCCTCGAACGGAAATTTGGTAAGTTATTTAGCATCGCTCGATCTGCTTGAACTTATGACAAGTCCTTCCCACAGAAAATTTGTGGAAGAACAATTATTGCTCGATAAGTTGAAAGAACAATAAAAGGAATGAACAAATTAACCGATGATGTAAAAACTCTAATATTTTAACAAGTCAAAGAGATAAAAGAAACGACTAAATTAGAATTGAACTTTTTCCTGTAAATCCATGTAGAGTGGTTACACGTCTTAAGCAGTGAAAATAATTGAACATACTAAATGCGGAGTTTATTCTTGGAAAGCGGATTAGTTTCAACCCTCGGTAAAGAATCTGTCGGAAATTTGAAAAAAGCAATTAAGATGCGCCACGCCGTTGCGCTTTACGTTAGTTCCGTTCTCGGCTCCGGCATTTTGATTTTGCCCGGATTGACTGCACAGCTTGCCGGACCGGCATCTTTAATTGCGTGGATTGTGTTGTCGCTCGCAAGTTATCCGTTCGCTTATACATTTGCGTCGCTTTCCTCACGTAATCCGGAATCGGGAGGAATTTATGCGTTCGCAAAAGAAAGTTTTGGATTGCCGGTAGCTGTTGTAACCGGCTGGGAGTTTATCTTCTGGTACGTTACCGGCGCGCCCGCCGCTACATTAATTGCCGCTTCATACCTTTCATTTGCATTTCCGTTAAGCAGATTTGAAATATTCGCCATTGCCGGCGGAATTATCTTGCTCGCGTTTATAGTTAACTATCTAGGCATCACCTTCAGCAACAAAATACAATTAGCGGTTGTCGTTTCAATAGTTGTACTTCTTGTAACCGCCGTAGTTCTTTCTGCCGGATCGATGAGCACGGAAAGTTTTGTTCCTTTTTCACCGAACGGTTTATTGCCTATTGGAACAGCCGCGGCTTTAATTTTCTGGTCGTATCTCGGGTATGAAAATGTTTCCAACGTTGCAGAAGAATTCGAAAATCCGAAGCGTGATTTCCAAAGAAGCATTCTTCTAAGCGTAATTCTCATTAGCGGATTGTACATTGCGGTCGCAGCGGTAACAATTGGTACGCAGGCTTACAAAGCCGGCGGAAGCGTTGCGCCTTTTGCCGCAATCTTCGCAAATGTGTTGGGAAGTCACGGTGCAATTGGAACGGCGCTGCTTGCTGTTGTAATTATTTTTGCAACTGCCAATGCTTACACGGGAGGAATGTCGCGCGTGATTCTTGCAGTAGCTAAAGATAGAGGATTGCCTAAATGGTTCGATTACGTTGACGGCAAAACCGGTTCGCCGA
>DAIEQA010000138.1:0-4252 GCA_027348115.1 Ignavibacteriales bacterium | reverse complement strand
AATTTATTTTTTCTGGTATTTTTCCCAAAAGCAGAATAACTTTGCCGTTGAAAATAATAAATATGCAGAATTTTGAAAAACTATGCATCATGTTCCGCGGTTAGATAGGGAATATTCCCGGTGACTGCCGCCGGCATTTCAAAACTTGCAGCAAATCGTTAATCTTTATCTTCCGTAATAACTATTATAAAATAAATATGAACGAGCTGAAAAAAACGTACTCATACTCAAAAGACAAAATCAAAGTCCTATTGCTTGAAGGCGTTCACAACAACGCACTGGAATATTTCAAAAACCACGATTACTCCAACGTTGAATGGATGAAATCTTCTCTTGAAGAAGCAGAGCTTAAAGAAAAAATTAAGGATGTACATTTGATCGGTATACGATCCCGCACGCAGATTACAAAGGAAGTTTTGGACGAAGCAAACAAATTGCTTGCCGTCGGCTGCTTCAGTATTGGAACAAACCAGGTTGAACTTCACGAAGCCAAATTGAGAGGCGTGCCGGTTTTTAACGCGCCGTTTTCCAATACTCGTTCCGTTGCCGAACTTGTAATTGCCGAGAGTATTTTGCTGATCAGAAAAATACCAGAGAAAAACTTTTTTACCCATCAAGGCAAATGGATGAAAGAAGCATCCAATGCATTTGAGGTGCGCGGGAAAAATATTGGCATCATCGGTTACGGTCATATCGGTTCGCAGGTTTCCATTCTTGCCGAAAGTCTTGGCATGAACGTTTTCTATTACGACATAATCAAGAAACTTAACCTCGGTAATGCCAAATCTTGCGAAACCCTGGATGAGCTATTAAATGTATCTGATATTGTCACTCTTCACGTTCCCGAGACTGAGGCGACAAAAAACATGATCAAATATGAACAGTTGAAAAAGATGCGCAAGGGTTCTTATTTAATTAACTCGTCTCGCGGGACTGTAGTAAATCTTGAAGATCTTGCAAGGGCCCTTGAAGAGAAACATCTTTTCGGCGCGGCCATTGACGTTTACCCCGAGGAACCGACTTCCAACAGCGAACCGTTTGTTAATGTACTGCAGAAATTTGAAAACGTAATTTTAACGCCGCACATCGGCGGAAGCACTTCGGAAGCGCAGGCAAACATTGCATTGGAAGTTTCGGAGAAGCTCGTTAAGTATTGCGATGTCGGTTCTACAATCGGTGCTACAAATTTTGTCGAGGTTTCACTTACGCCGAATCTTGATAAGCAAAGATATCTGCACATTCATCATAACAAACCCGGAGTGATGAATAGAATAACAAAAATATTTACATCGCGCGACATGAATATCGCCTCGCAGTTTCTTCAAACCGATCCTTACATCGGATATGTAATAGTAGATATCGACGGCAAGCACGATTCGAAAGAAATTCTGAACGAGCTGAAAGAGATTCCGGAAACTATAAAGGCGAGATTATTAATATAATTTTTGTTGAAGAAGGAATTGAGCCCTGCTTCAGTCGGGGCTTTTTATTTTTTCTGATTCACCGCGATATATTTTTTCACATCGAACTTTTTAGCGCAGCCGTTGTAGTTCATATAACGAATCTTACCGAACACCGGTCTTTCAAACCACTGGCGATCATGAACTCCGCCGATTGACCATGCAATACCCGCATAACCGTTTGGATCTCGGCCGTCAAGTTCATATTTATCATTCAAATAAATTGCGGTTTGCAGTGCCTCTTCCGGCCCATTAGACCATTCTAAAATTTTTTTTGCCCAGTACATCCTCATATAGCCGTGCATTTTTCCTTTTCGAATCATTTCGGTTTGAGCCGCATTCCAAAGAGCATCATGAGTCTTTGCGTTTCCAAATCGCTCAAGATTGTAAATGTATTCTCTTGTATCCCGGCGGTGAAGGTTCAATGATTCCTTAGCCCATGGGTGAAATCCTTCGAAAGAATCGTAACTTTTATTGAAGTAACAAAAATTATCAGCGAGTTCTCTTCGAACTACTAATTCTTCCAGAAAAGATTTTTGAGATTCTCCGTAATCAATCAGTGGTTGAATCAATAACGCGACTCTTTGCGCGGAAATTTGTCCAAAATGTAAATACGGCGAAAGATTGGAAACATAATCGAGAGTCGGGTCATTCCGTTTCGCGCCGTAGCTTGCCAATTTATTAGATATAAAATTTTGCAGAATGTTATTCGCAGCGGCTTCACCCGGCAAAATCCAATTCACTTCCGGGACATCAAAATTTATTTTTAATGTCCTTCTTAAATTTTGCCAATCAATTGCCGGGGAACCGCCGGAAATATTTTCCATCTTTTTGAGTGTCGGAAATTCTTCGAGAAATTCTGGAAGAAGTTTTTGAATCTTTGGGCGGAATGTGTAAGCCGCAAATTCCTGCTTGTCCGATGCTGCAAAACAAGGAACAATATTGTGCGCGTCAACTTCGTGAAATGGAATATCCGTTTTGCCGGCAATATCTTTCTTCCATTGGCTAACTAACTTTAAAGGATTAAAATCGGAAACGATAACGCTTGCGTTAATCCGATTAATAAAATCCGGAATTGCTATGGAAGGGTTTCCTGTTATAAGTCTGAAAGGGATGTTAAATTTTTTTAACTCGGCTTCAACTTGTTCCAAACCTTTAAGCATAAATCCGTATTGGCGGATTGTTGCCTCTAAAAAATCCGGTACAAGATTGAATAAAACATAGAGCGGAACTATATTTTCAATGGCTTTGATCTGGGCATAAATTAACGCCCAATTATCATGAACGCGCTGGTCGCGCTGCATCCAATAAACAACTGGACCGGTTTTTTGTCTACCTTCATTTAATATGCGGACGCGTTTTAAATTCACCCGCCCATCTTCACAATTTCTTCGAACTCTTCTTTTGTTACCGGCATAACGGATAAACGGTTGCCGGGTTGAACAAGACGCATCTTCTGCAATTTTTTATTTGCCTTGATATCGGCCAGAGTAACCTCCCTGCCAAATTTTTTTATGAATTTGATATCAACCATGAACCAAGAAGGAGAATCTTTTTTGCTTTTGGGATCAAAATGTTCGTTACCGACATCGAAGGCGGTGAAATCAGGATACGCTTCTTTGGCAACTTCACATATTCCAGCAACAGCGGTTGGTTCGGTATTGCTGTGATAAAACAAAACTTTGTCGCCAAGTTTCATTTCATCGCGAATAAAGTTGCGGGCCTGGTAATTGCGCACGCCATCCCAATAAGTGGTTTGGTTTTTTGATTTAGCAAAATCATTAATTGAAAACACTTCTGGTTCGGATTTAATTAGCCAGTATTTCATAAGCATAATCACTATTAATTTTTATTTGAAGAAGATTATCTAAACGGGAATTACCGGATATTTATTCCAACCAAAAATCTTCTAAAGCAGTTCCTTTAGAAATTTTCCGGTGTGAGATCTTTCGTTAAAGGCAATCTCTTCGGGAGTTCCAACAGCAACAATCTCGCCGCCTTTCTCGCCTGCCTCGGGACCGAGATCAATCACGTAATCCGCACATTTGATAATATCGAGATTGTGTTCGATAATCACAACGGAATTTTTGTTCTCGATCAGCATCTGAAAACATTTCAAGAGCTTGCTAATGTCGTCGAAGTGAAGTCCGGTAGTAGGTTCGTCAAAAATGAAAAGCGTATGCTGGTTTTTCTTCTGCTGGGAAATATGAAGCGCCAGTTTAACACGCTGCGCTTCGCCGCCGGAAAGAGTTGTTGACGGCTGACCGAGTTTTATGTAACCGAGTCCTACATCGAAAAGAACCTGTAAGATTCCGACAATCTTATTGTTGCCGTGGAAAAATTCTATCGCTTCGTCAACCGTCATGTCCAAAACATCTACGATGTTTTTTCCGCGGTAAGTAATTTCCCGTGTTTCTTTTTTAAAGCGTGTTCCTTTGCAGTCCTCGCACTCAAGATAAAGATCGGCAAGGAACTGCATCTCAATTGTAACATATCCTTCACCCTGGCAGGTTTCGCATCTTCCGCCGGGAACATTGAATGAAAAGTAACCGGGCTTGTAACCGCGTGAACGCGCCTGCGGGGTAGCGGCAAACATCTCACGAATTATTTCGTAGCCCTTTACATAACTGATCGGATTTGAACGCGGTGATTTGCCGATAGGAGATTGGTCCACTATCTCAATTTCGTCAATGTATCTTGCGCCTTCGATAGAATCGTACTTGCCAAGCTTAGGCGGATTGCCGCCGTTAAGTTTTACAATTCCGCTGTAAAGAATATCATGCACAAGCGTT
>DAIEQA010000125.1:0-23108 GCA_027348115.1 Ignavibacteriales bacterium | reverse complement strand
CGGGAGTCTCGTTGTTCAGCAAGCCGTAAAAGAAGCCGGACGCAAAACCATCGCCGCCGCCAACACGATCGTGAACGTTCAACTCGCAGGTTGGAGCGGAATAAGTTTTACCGTTAATCCATGCAACTGCGCTCCAGCTATGACGATTTGTTGAATGTACTTCCCGCAAAGTTGTGGCCACAATTTTAACTTGCGGATATTTTTTAGTTACGCCGTCAATCATTCCGAAGAAAACGGAAGGATCCAATTTCGATTTGGCCGCTACTTCCGGTCCGGGAATGCCTAGACCTTTCTGTAAATCTTCCTCGTTGCCAACGAGCACGTCAACGTGCTTAACAATTTTATCGATCACCTCGGCGGCTTTCTTTTCTCCGCCCCATATATTCCACAGCTTAGCGCGGAAATTCAGATCGAAACTTGTTACAGCGCCGGAAATTTTTGCAGCTTTCATCGCTTCAATAATTACTTCGCCAGTAGTTTCGGAAAGCGACGCGAAAATTCCTCCGCTGTGAAACCATCTAACGCCGCCGGCAAAAATTTCTTTCCAGTTAAAATCGCCGGGCTTCAATTGTGCCGCGGCTTCATTGCATCTATTATAGAATACGACCGGCGCGCGAGAGCCGAAACCTTGATCGCTGTAAACGGTAGCCATGTTAGGACCGTTAACGCCGTTGTGTTTAAATTCTTTGTAGAATGGTTTTACTCCCATTGCTCTTACACGTTCCGCAATTAAATCTCCGATAGGATAATTTACAATCGCGGTAGCAACACCGGTATTAAGCCGGAAACAATCGGACAGATTTGCAGCGCAGTTAAATTCTCCACCGCTTACATGTATTTTGCATTCGGTTGCCTTTCTAAAAGGGATAATTCCCGGATCCAAACGATGAACCAAAGCGCCGAGTGAAAGAAAATCCAGCGCACCTTCAGATTTAATATTTAAACCGCTATCCATAATTCTTTGATTCCTTGTATATAATATTATTAATCGAGAATGAAAAATTAAACGCCGCTGTAGGCGCTGAACCCGCCGTCGACGGGAATTACGACTCCGGTAACAAACTTAGACGCGTCGGAAATAAGGTAATACAAGGTGCCGAGCAAATCTTCCGGCTCGCCGAATTTTCCCATTGGTGTATTGTTCAAAATTTTCTGTCCGCGCGGTTTTAAATCACCAGTGGCTTCATCAATAAGTAGAAATCTGTTTTGATTTGTTAAGAAGAAACCGGGCGCAATTGCATTAACCCGTATATTCACTTTGGCAAAGTGAACGGCAAGCCATTGTGTCAAGTTATTAACGGAAGATTTGGCCGCAGAGTAGGCAGGAATTTTTGTCAGCGGGCGGAACGAGTTCATCGATGAAATATTAATAATGCTTCCGCCGCGCATCAGCATGTCTTCTGCAAAGACCATTGTAGGAAGGACAGTGCCGAGAAAATTCAAATCGAATACGCTTCTGAATCCTTCTATGTTCAAGCCAAAAAAAGTTTTAGACAGATCTCCTATATTTGTTGCGCTGATGAATTCCTCTGCAGTAGTTGCCGTCGGAGCGTTTCCTCCGGCGCCGTTTATTAGAACATCAATTTTTCCAAACTCATTGTTGATTTGCTTCTTGGCTTCAATCAAACTTTCTTTTACCAATACATTCCCTGCAACGCATAGAACCGGTCCGCCCTTATCTTTAATCTTGCCTGGGAAGCATTGTTCGCATCGGCCCTTTTTATAATCCAATATTGCAAGTTTGGCCCCGGCATTAAGCAACCCTTCCGAGAATGCGCTTCCAAAAACACCGCAACCTCCGGTTACAACACATACCTTTCCCTTTAAATCGTTAAACAATTGTGATTCCATTTATTTTACTCCGGTTTTATTTGTTTTGAAACGGTTCAAGATGTTTTCTGAAATGCCTTTCCAAAACTTGATAGTGAAGATGCTCATTTCTTTTTAGACAATCAAGAATTCTGTCTTTAAACAAGTAAGAACCGTCTTCTTTTTTATCCGCAAGGACTTTTCCGAATGTTACATGGAGAACCTGGCGTACATGGTTGGATTCGAATAATGATACAAGCTCACTATCCGAGTACTCGCTTCCCTTTTTTACCTTCCCGATATCTGCGGAAACATGGTAGGATTTTTTTTCTGTCTCGTAAAGATTCTTTGCAAAGTCGAGTATCTCTCTGAAAAGTTCCGGCTCGCTTGAAGCCACAACTTTAAGAGCTTCAAGATAACTTGTACCGGCGGTTTTTACGTGCGTGTGAGCGTCGCGCAGAGAACCGATAACACGATAGACGGAAAACTTATCGCTTCCTGAATGCAAAGAAATTTTATACGATCCGAAAAATTTTGTAATTGCAAGATGTTTAATGTATTCCTGCTTAAATAAATTTATGTCGCCTTTGTAATCTATGCCTTTTTCAAAATCGCCAACAAACCTGGGCGCGAGACTAACAAATTTTACATCAAGCCGTTTCAACTCTTTGGCAATAAAGAAATGTTCAAATGGAGTTGTAACAGATTCAGTTTCGTCAACTGAAACTTCGACTTCGAATTTTCTGTCGGCGTAGTTTTTTACGAGGTGATCATAAAGATTTTTGATATGCGCAATTGCATTGCCATATTTTACAAGCGCCCTCTTAACATCAACGGCTCCGGCTTGAATCGAAAATCCTTCGGCAATTTTAAATGTTTTGCCGGAATATTCGTTGAGCAAGGTTTCTGCATTTGAATTGAGAGCTTTCCAGTTAAGATCTATAATTTTTTTATTAAGCTCGTTTTCGTTTACAGAGTCGGCTTCATTTTGAACATATTCTCCCGGATCAAAAGTGTACATTGTAAATCCGGCTTTCATCAAATAATCTATATCCTGAGCGGTCTTAAGATGATCGGCGTCGGCTCCAAACCCGTCTTTGTATCCTTCCTGAAAAACAGCCCACACAGCGGCATCCATTACCTCGTCCGGTGTGCGCTGGGTTCTCGTTAGTTCTCTTATGGATTGCTGGGCAAGAACCGGTTTGAATGAAAAACCGCTTAACGCGCGGATATGTCCTGGATTAGCGAGACCTAACCGGTCTCCCGTACCAACGGAATCAATCACCCCTAAAGTACGCGGATTGGTAAAATCAAATTGTTCTTTTAAGGCCACCGCATTATCATGGGTAAGCTTACATTTCTTCAGTTTTATCGAATCAAAGTCTTTTCCTAGAACAACTTCTTCGCCGGAAAATTTATTCCACAATAAATTCATGGAATTAGCATTTACCAGGATAAATAGAAATTTTTCTATTCCGACTTTTGCAACAAATACAACCCCGTCTTCAATTGTATTAATTGAAAATGGATAAACTTGCATGCTAATTGATGCAGGTATTTTAATTTCTATCGGCTCATTTGAGCTCGCATTCTTTTGAACTGATAAATTAAGCAGTTCGTAAAGACTCATCATGTTCTCCGTTAAATTATATCTTGAATTTTTAATGAATGATTCGGGTTCTTTGGAAGTTTGAGATGTAAATTTGGCAAACCTCCGGTACATAACTTACAGTTATTCTTCCCCCACCGGTACGAAACTTCAACTGCTGTTTCATCTTCGCTTATTATCTGCCCATCCAACCGCCGTCAACGGTAACAACGGTACCGTTTAAGTAGCTAGAAGCGTCGGAACAAAGAAAAACTACTGTTCCCATTAAATCTTCGGGTGTTCCCCATTTGCCTGCTGGAATTCTATCGAGTATGGCTCTATTCCTTGCCGGATCCTCGCGTAATGCCTTTGTGTTATCTGTAGCAATATAACCCGGAGCTATTGCATTAACCGTAACGCCTTTCGAAGCCCATTCATTAGCAAAAGCCATTGTTAATTGTTTAATGCCGCCTTTGGATGCAGCATAGCCGGGTACAAGAATTCCGCCCTGAAAAGATAGAAGCGAGGCAATAAAAACAACTTTACCGTAACCCTTTGCAACCATTTCTTTTCCGAATTCTCTTGTAAGTATAAATTGGGCAGAGAGATTAATTTCAATTACTTTATCCCAGTACTCATCCGGATGTTCGGCAATCGGTTTTCTTAAAATTGTTCCGGCGTTATTTACAAGAATATCTACTTTAGGGAATTCCGCTTTAACCTGATTAATAAAGCGGTACAAAGATTTTCTATCGGAAAAGTCGCTTACATAATATTTGAATTTGCTTCCGCGGTCGGTAATAAGCTTTTCGGTTTCGGAGAAATCGCTTTCAAAGGAGGCGCTTATAATAACATCTGCGCCGGCTTCTGCCAAAGCTATTGCGTAATATTGACCGATTCCTTTATTTGCACCTGTTACAACGGCAGTTTTACCCTTCAGACTAAATTTGTCGAGAATCATCTCCTATTCCTCATTTCAACTTTTTTGATTCAACCCAATCCATATCATCAAAAACCTGGTTCTCACCGCCCATTGCCCAGATAAACGAATAGTTGCGTATACCTACACCGGAATGGATCGACCAGCTTGGATTTATGACGGCTTCTTTATCCCTAATAATAATATGCCTTGTTTCCAGCGGCTCTCCCATAAGATGGACCACAAAAGAATTTTCATCCAATCCGAAATACATATAAACTTCCGATCTTCTTTGATGCGTATGTGAAGGCATTGTATTCCAAACACTACCTTCGTCTAATTCGGTTAGCCCCATAACAAGCTGGCAGCTTTTAACTCCATCCGGGTGAATGAACTTGTGAATGGTTCTTTCGTTGCATTCGTTCTTTGAACCGGGATGTGTTGACGCAACTAAATCGAATTGAATTTTTTCTGTAGGGTAGGTATGATGAGCCGGATAGCTGACAAAATAAAATTGCGCGGGCAAATCGGCATCGGCACTCCCCAAAAATATTTTGTGATTGCCCCTGCCGACATACAAGCCATCCTTGCTGTCAACCACATAAGTCAGGTCATCAACCTTGATGAATCCTTTTGAGCCGACATTGATGATTCCGATTTCACGCCTTTCAGTAAAATATTCGGCGCCCATTTCCTGTTTACTGCTTTCAAGGTAAAGTTCTTTATTTTCGGGAACGGCGCTTCCAACTATTGCGCGGTCAAGTTCGGAATAAATCAATTCCACTTTTCCCGGCGTGAACAAAGTATTGATCAGAAGGTTTTTTCTAAGCTCTTCTGTGGAAGAAGCTTTAAATGCTGATTGGTTAGGTATGTATCTTACTTCCATTTTGCACTTAAATTTATTTTTGAATAATTTTTATCCTTAAAGTAATCGTTAAAGTAAACAATTGCGTTAGAAACATAGTAAAACTATGGTGGTTTGTCAAATACTTTTTACCCGATAAATGTTATCGGGATAAACAATTCGAAAAATCTATAGGGAGACACGATGAAAAAGTTAATCTCTTCAATTGTACTTGGCTGTATTCTAATTTTCGGAATATGGTCATCTTCTTCGGCACAATTAATCAGTAAAAAATCTCTTTCGCTTGATCTCGCAAAAAAAATTGCAGCGGCAGCCGAAACCGAAGCCGTCAAAAGTAATTTCAAAATGGTAATTTCAATTGTTGATGACGGAGGTAATTTAATCTACTTTGAAAGAATGGACGAAGCGCAGCTTGGAAGTATTGAAGTGGCAATCGAAAAAGCTAAAACGTCCGTCAATTTTAAAAGACCAACAAAAGCCTATGAGGAGAAAGTCGTTGCCGGAAACAATGCGATTTTAAGCTTGAAGAACGTCTTGCCGTTTGAAGGCGGCATTCCTTTGATTGTTAATGATCAAGTGATAGGTGCCGTTGGTGTGAGCGGAGGTACGCCGCAACAGGATGGTTCTGTTGCAAAAGCAGCAGCAGATTATTTTCATTCGCTTAAATATTAGATGTAAATTTTTTTATTAAAAAAGGAATCTAAAAATGAAACTAAAACGAGTTTTAAAAGAATGCAGCGGTTATCTATTTATAATTAGTGCTGTGACCCTTTTTGCATCACCAAATTTTATGTATGGAAAAAACAATAAGGATTCTTCGTTAACTTTTGAGGCATTAATGGAAAATCAAATTACTTCGCAGGAAAATAAACCGGAAGCATTTAGACCGGAACACATCGCGCTAAATGTGCCGGACCCAATTGCAAAAGCAAAATGGTACGTTAATAATTTATCCATGGAAATAATTCGACAAGGCGGCGCGCCGAATTACACAACGTTTGTCGGCGATAAAGGAAAGCACATAATGTTTGAATTATATCATAATGCCGACTATCCGCTTTTCGACGCTGCAAAGATAAGTCACATGTCAATTCATTTTGCTTTTATGGTAAGCGACATTCAAAAAGTTAAATCGGATTTGCTAAAAGCCGGCGCAGCATTAGTCGAGGATGTTACAAAAACACCTTCCGGCGACCTGGTACTTATGATGCGCGATCCGTGGGGCTTGCCTATTCAATTTGTAACACGCACAAAACCAATGATGGAATTTTCCGAGTTTCGACCGGAACATATTGCTTTAAACGTCCCGGATCCCATTGCCAAAGCAAAGTGGTTCGAAAAAAATCTTGGCTACAAAATTGTTCGACAGGGAGACGCACCTACATATACAACATTTATCGCCGATCAAAATGATAACATGATGGTAGAACTTTTCAATAACACAAATTACCCGCTGCTTGATATCAGCAATATTAGTTATATGTCGATTCATTTTGCCTCGGTTGTATGTAACATAGATGCGGTTAAAGAAAATCTGATAAAAGCCGGCGCAAAATTGGCCGAGGATGTTAAAACAACTCAGTCCGGTGATAAAGTAATGATGCTTCGTGATCCGTGGGGACAGCCAATTCAGTTTGTTACGCGCGCTGTTCCAATGCTTAAATAATTTTTGTCGAATATCAAAACCCCGGGTAATTATTTGCTCGAGGTTTTGAGAACCATTCGGTAAAAACGAAATACTTCATTTATCACTGGTGCAAATATTATTTCTTAAAGAATTATTTCATCGGATAGTGTTTTTCTTTAATTTTGCGTAAGCGATTTACGAACCGATCCGGATTTTGGACGGTTACGGAAATTTTATTTTACAAATAAAATATAGGACTTGATCCTTGAGACAGGTACCTGGTATGATAACAAACTCCCGAGTTCTTTCCGAATTAAACATCTCGACAAGTGCGAGTGCTTTTCCAAATCCTTATAATAAACCAATATTAACCGGCCGCATCTTTTACTTTTTTCCCTCCTTCCGGAAAAGAATTATCGTAGAGACTCATAATGACACATTGAATGAGAGAGGTGTTCTATGAAATCGATTACCGAATTTGGGAAGATGAAAGCCAAGAAAGAAAAAATTTCCGTTGTAACATGTTACGATTTTTGGTCTGCTAAAATAATCGACAGCAGCAATATAGACGCAGTCCTTGTTGGCGACAGCTCCGCCATGGTTATGCACGGCTTCGAGACGACAATTAATGCGACGACGGATATGATGTGTTACCAGGTTTCTTCAGTTAAAAGAGGAGTAAAAAATAAATTAATCATTGCCGATCTCCCCTTTCTTATTCATCGTAAAGGAGCGAAAGAATTTTACAACTCGGTCGATCTATTAATGAAGAGCGGGACCAACGCGGTTAAAATAGAAGGCGCCTCGGGGAACTTAGACTTAATTAAAGAACTTGTCGAGTCAGGTATACCTGTAATGGGGCACCTGGGATTAACTCCGCAGTCAATCTTTCAACTCGGCGGGTACAAAATTCAGGGTAAGGATAACAGTTCTTCGGAAAAAATTTTTAACGACGCTTTGTTGTTAGAAAACTCAGGATGCTTTGCAATAGTGCTGGAAATGGTTCCATCCCCACTCGCTAAAAAAATCACGGATGAATTGGCTATTCCAACTATCGGAATCGGCGCCGGACCCGATACGGACGGACAAGTATTGGTTCTTCATGATTTGCTCGGACTAAACAAAGATTTCAACCCCAAATTTGTCCGTAAATATCTTAACGGTTACGAAGAAATTTTATCGGCGCTAAACAATTACACACGAGACGTTAAAGACAATAATTTTCCATCCGAAGAGGAAAGCAACTGATGACAAAGATTATCAAGTCGGTTAATGAATGGAAGCTCATGAGAAAAAATTTTCGAAATGAAGAAAGAACGGTTGGCTTTGTCCCCACTATGGGCGCACTGCACAAAGGCCACGAATCGTTAATACGAAAATGCGTCGAGCAAAACGATGTCTCCGTGATAAGCATTTTTGTAAACCCAACTCAATTTAACGATTCCAACGATTTTAAAAACTATCCCATAATGCTTGATAATGATTTGGAAGTCCTCGAAGAAAATAGAGCGGATTTTCTCTTCTCACCGCAGTATAAAGAGATTTATGCGGATAACTACAATTACAAGGTTATCGAAAATAATTTCAGCAAGATTCTGTGCGGGGAATTTAGGCCCGGCCACTTTGAAGGTGTACTTACAGTTGTTATGAAATTACTGAATATTATTTCTCCTGAAAAAGCATATTTCGGCGAAAAGGATTTTCAGCAGTACAAACTGATTGAGCAAATGTGTAAAGCGTTTTTTATCGATACCGAAATAATTCAATGTCCGACTGTTAGAGAAGGAGACGGCTTGGCAATGAGTTCGCGGAATCTTCTTCTAACCAAAGAAGAAAGAATGCGAGCCGCGGAATTTCCAAGATTACTTTTGTCGCACAAGCTGCCGAACGAGATAAAAGCAGAACTTGAAAATTCCGGTTTCAAAGTTGATTATATAACCGAGGTGAACGGCAGACGATTCGGAGCGGTTCATCTTGGTAAAGTGAGGTTGATAGATAATGTCCCGCTATAATATTTTATTTAAGATAACCGGTTCGATCGCGACTTATAAAAGTGCGGCGCTTATTTCAAAACTTGTACAAAGCGGTTGCGACGTTCGGGTTGTTGTTTCCGAATACGCACTCAAATTTATTGGAACAGCGACACTTGAAGGATTAACCGGCAAGCAAGTTTATACCGATTCATTTGCGGCTAACCAGGTGATGAGTCACATCGATCTTGTGAAGTGGGCCGATCTTACAATTCTTTGTCCCGCAACCGCCAATACAATTAACAAAATGGCAAGCGGCATCGGGGACAATTTACTTACGTCTTTATTCTTAGCGCACGATTGGTCGAAGCCGTACTTAATTGCCCCGGCAATGAATACAAAAATGTATAATCATCCGGCAACAAAAGAGTCTCTGGAAAAATTAGCGGGTTGGGGCGTTAAGATTCTCCCTGTAGAAGAAGGATATCTTGCTTGCGGCGATACCGGCAGCGGCAAACTGCTTGAACCGGAAGAAATTTACAAAATAATTTTCGAAACACTTGAGCAGAAAAAACAAACCGGTGCAAACAAGAAAATATTAATCACGTCGGGCGGAACAAGAGAATCAATTGACGGCGTGCGATTCATTTCCAACCTAAGCACCGGCAAGACAGGCGCTGCCATAGCAAATTATTTTTCCGGCAACAATTGCGAAGTAACTTTTCTTCGCGCGGCGGAATCTGCTTTACCGCTCGCCAAATGTGAAATTGTTGACTACGTTTCTTTCAGTGATTTGAACGACAACCTAAAAACTTTACTTTCATCAAACAGCTACGACGCTGTTATTCATCTTGCCGCTGTCAGCGATTATTCTCCCGTTTCGCTTAAACAAAATGAAGACGCTTACAAATTGCCGCTTCATCAAAAAATCGGTTCCGATTCGGATACACTGACAATCTCGCTGAAGAAAAACCCTAAGATAGTTGAGATGCTAAAATCATATTCTCTTAATAAAAATATTTTGTTGATAGGATTTAAACTTACAAGAAATGCCAGTACAAAAGAGAGGATTGACTCGGTTCAAAGAATGTTTGATAAATCTGCTGTCGATTTAGTTGTGGCGAATGATATTGAGGACAGAAATGAAAAAGGCGTACAGACAAATTTTAAAATTTTTGACCGTGAACTAATATCTGTTGACTGCGCAACGGTTGAGGATCTTTCGAAGAAATTACACGAAATAATCGAGGGTACAAAATGATATTATGCATCGATGTTGGTAATACTCAAATTCACGGGGGTATCTTTAAAGGCGACGAGCTTGCAATCCAATTCCGGAAAACTTCGCGGCAGCAATTTTCTTCCGATGAATTCGGAATTTTCCTTCGAAGCGCGTTAAGAGAAAATGATATTGAACAAACCGGCATCAAAGGAATTTCCATTTGCAGTGTTGTGCCGGATTTAAACCACTCGCTTCGCAGCGGCTGCATAAAATATTTCGGCATCGATCCGTTTTTTCTTAAAGCCGGAGTAAAGACCGGATTAAAAATAAAATACCGCAATCCGCTTGAAGTGGGCTCCGACAGAATTGCCAACGCCATTGCAGCCGTTAAGATGTTCCCGAACCAAAACATTATCGTCGTAGATTTCGGAACGGCTACAACATTTTGCGCAATTAGCAAAGCTAAAGATTACCTCGGCGGAATAATTCTTCCCGGCATTCGAATTTCCATGGAAGTTCTTGAAAGCCGCGCGGCCCAGCTCCCAAGTGTCGAAATCAAAAAAACAGAAACCGTGCTTGGAAGATCGGCTGTCGAAAGTATTCAATCCGGTTTATTCTACGGTCATGTTGGAATTGTCAAAGAACTTAAATCGAGAATAACTAAAGAAGTATTCGGCGACGGCGAACCTGTTGTAATCGGAACCGGCGGATTTTCAAGCTTGTTCGAAAACGAAGGGCTGTTCAATCTTACATTTCCAACGCTGGCGTTAAAGGGTTTACACCTCGCTTACTATTTAAATATATCCGATGAAAAGGAAAAATAATGCAGCGCACTTTGTTAAAATCGAAAATACACAGAGCAACGGTTACCGGCGCGGATATTGATTATGAAGGGTCGATCGCGATTGATCAAAATATTTGCCGGCAAGCCGACCTGGCCGAGTTTGAGAAAGTCGACATATACAACGTTACAAACGGAAATCGTTTTTCTACTTATGTGATTTACGGAAAAGAAAACGAGATTAGTTTAAACGGCGCAGCTGCGCGTCTTGTTCACAAAGGAGACGTAATAATAATCGCGTGTTATTCAAACTATAACGAAGATGAAATTCTAAATCATCAACCGGTTGTACTTCTCATGAACCATGATAATTCGATAAAAGAGATTATCAAAAAAGATCCGCAACAGACAAAAGGTTCAACAGCAGCATAAATTTTTGATGCGAAAGAAAAGCAATGAAAGAAAACAAATTTGACTTCATAATTATTGGCGCCGGTTTAGCAGGTCTGTACGCGGCGCTCAACGCTTCAAGGCATGGAACGGTTGCCCTTATTACTAAAACAACCCTCGAAGTAAGCAACTCTTACCTTGCACAGGGCGGAGTTGCGGCAGCTATGGCGGAAGACGATTCACCCGGGCTTCATGTTGATGATACTCTTAAGGCCGGCCGCGGCTTGTGCAATCACGACGCTGTTAGGATTTTGATTAATGAAGGAAGACAGATTATTCAATCATTGATCGACGACGGAATGCCCTTCGATATTTACGGTGGAAAGATCTCATTCGGATTGGAAGGCGGACATTCAAAAAGAAGAGTGCTTCACGCCGGCGGCGATTCCACCGGCAAAGAACTTGTTAACTTTATTTTGCCTCTTGTACTAAAAGAAAAGAAAATTAAACTCTTCGAAAATGTTTTAGTGTACGAACTAATTGGACATGAAGGAAACTGCGAGGGCATTGGCTGTTTCGACCTTGACAGGCAAACATCATTTAATATCTACGGCAGCAGTACAATAATTGCATCCGGCGGTGCGTCAGCAATTTATTCGAGAACCACAAACCCGCCGTCATCTGTAGGCGAAGGAATTTATCTCGCTTACAACATCGGCGCCGAAATTGAAAGTATGGAGTTCATCCAATTCCACCCAACGGCATTTTACTCCGAACGAGGAGACACTTTTTTAATTTCCGAAGCAGTCCGCGGCGAGGGGGCTTATCTTGTAAATTATGAAGGAAAAAGATTTTTAGAAAATTGGAATTCGCACGAACTCTCTCCCCGCGATGTTGTATCGGAGGCAATCTTTCTTGAAATGCAGCGCAGCGGAATGTCGAATGTATTTTTGAAGCTCAATCATCTCGATCCGGCGATGATCAAAAAAAGATTCGGCTCCATATATGAGGAGGCGCTCAAAAATAATATCGACATTACAAAAGACTTGGTGCCGATTGCGCCTGCCGCGCATTACATGGTGGGTGGAATTAAAACGGGCCTCAACGGAGAGACAAATATTAACCGTCTTTACGCAATTGGAGAAACCGCATCAACCGGGGTTCACGGCGCAAACCGTTTGGCAAGCAACTCTTTGCTCGAATGCCTTGTGTTTGCGCAAAGAGCGGTTGAACATGCCGCGGTGAATTTGCTTTCTTCATTGCACTCATCACAAAACAACCGCGAACTTTTTTTGTATGAACCTAACCGAGATAAATATAATTCTATCAGAAGTAACATTGGAAACATAATGTGGGATAACGTCGGTATAGTTAAAACCAAATCGTCCCTGGAAAAAGCATTAACCGGAATCTCCGGGATTAAGAATTCAATTGAACAGGCATATAACGAATACTATAATTATAAAATACAAAGTCTAATCGGCGTTGCAGAAATGATTATTAAATCCGCTTTGATTAGGGAAGAAAGCCGCGGCTGCCATAACCGGTCGGATTTTCCAAATGAAAATTCCAACCTCCTAAAGACAAGTATTATAAAGAAAGGAAGCGGACCTTTATTTGGCGAACTGCAAAACTCACTGGATAAAAAATGCGGATAGATAAAAAAGAAATTGAAAGAATTGTCGCCAAAGCTTTAAAGGAAGATGTTGGTCCCGGTGACATTACTACAAAATCTATTGTAGCAAAAGACAAAAAGTCGCGCGCTTATTTCTACGCCAAAGAAAGCGGTGTTATTGGCGGGCTCAAAATTGCAAAATCCGTTTTTAAAAAATTAGACGGCAAAACCAATTGGACGAGTTTTGTTCAAGACGGGGATAAAGTAACCGCGGGAACAAAGCTCGCCGAAGTTAAAGGTTCATACCGTGTTTTGCTCACCGGGGAAAGAACAGCGTTAAATATTCTGCAGCGGGTTTCCGGTATTGCAACATTAACTTCAATGTTTGTGGAACGAGTTAGCGGAACAAACGCAAAAATTCTTGACACGCGTAAGACAGCGCCTGGACTACGACTGCTCGATAAATATGCGGTCAAAGCCGGAGGCGGCACAAACCACCGTATTGGCCTCTATGATATGATCCTAATCAAGGACAATCATATTAAAGTTGCGGGAAGTATAAACGCAGCCGTTAAACAGGTTAAAAAGCATCTCGGCAAAAAAATAGCCGTGGAAGTTGAAACCACTTCCCTCGAAGAAGTAAAAGAAGCGCTCGATTCAAGGGCAGATATTATCATGCTGGATAACATGAGCAACGATATGATGCGGGAAGCGGTAAAATTAATTAACGGCAAAGCTAAAGTTGAAGCGTCCGGAAAGGTGAACTTGGAAAATGTCCTTAGTATTGCAGAGACCGGTGTGGATTTTATTTCCGTCGGCGCCTTAACCCACTCTGCAAAAGCGCTCGACATCAACATGAAATTTGAAAACCAGAAAGAATTATGATGAATACAATTATTGAAGAAATAAATTATTTGAGAAAAGAGCGCAACGCAGCAATACTCGCGCATAATTACCAAATCGACGAGATTCAGGATCTTGCGGATTTTGTTGGAGACTCATTAGGACTTTCGCAGCAAGCGGCAGAAACAGAGGCGGAGTTAATTGTCTTTTGCGGTGTGCACTTTATGGCAGAAACCGCTTCAATTATTTTTCCCGGTAAGCGCGTGCTTATTCCAAGCTTGGAAGCTGGATGTTCGCTTGCGTCAAAAATTACCGCTCAACAATTAAGGGAATGGAAAGAAAAATTTCCCGGCGCAGTAGTTGTCTCTTATGTAAACACTTCGGCGGAAGTTAAAGCCGAAAGCGATTACTGCGTTACATCTTCCAACGCGGTAAAAGTTGTTCAATCAATTCCGGCAGACAAGAATATTTTATTTCTTCCCGATAAATTCCTTGGAAATTATGTTGAGGCGGTTACAGGACGTAAAATGGAAATATGGAACGGCTCCTGTCATGTTCATGAAAAAATTGGAGATGTAAATTTTGATGAAGCTCGGGGGTCTCATCCGCAAGCGGAATTTTTGATTCATCCCGAATGCGGATGTTCTTCATCGTGCATGCTGAAGTCGCAAGTTTTTTTCGACTGCAAAGACATTCATATTTTTTCTACGGAAGGAATGCTCAACTATGTCGAAAAATCCGATTCAAAAGAATTCGTGATTGCTACCGAGGTTGGCATTCTTCACCGTTTGAGGAAAATTAAACCGGAAGCTTCGTTCTTTCCGTTAAGCGAAAACGCTGTTTGCGAATACATGAAAATGATAACGCTGGAAAACTTAAGAGATGCGCTTCTCTACGATCGATACGAAGTTAAAGTCCCGGAAAATATTGCCGAGCGGGCGCGGCTTCCGATAGAACGAATGCTTCAATTGGTTTAATTTGCAAATTATGTTTTAGAAAATGAAAAATACCGAACATGAAAAATACATGAAGCTCTGTTTTGATCTTGCGTTAAAAGGAGCCGGACATGTCAGTCCCAACCCGCTTGTCGGCGCTCTGATAGTAAAAGATGGAGAAATAATATCCGCCGGTTATCATCAGCAATATGGCGGACTTCACGCGGAAAGAAATGCAATTGACAATGCCAGAAAGGATTTGTCGGGCTCGACGTTGTATTGTAACTTTGAGCCGTGCATGCACACTGATAAACAAACTCCTCCATGCGTTCCGGCAATAATTTCTTACGATATAAAACGCGTTGTAATTTCGAACATCGATCCAAATCCAAAAGTAAAAGGAAGCGGAATAAAAATACTAAAGGATGCCGGCGTTGAAGTTATTTCCGGCGTTCTTGAGGAGGAGGGGCGGGAATTAAACCGTTTCTTTTTTAAATATATGGAGACCGGTCTGCCTTATATAACCGTAAAGATAGCCGAATCATCCGACGGAAAAATTACCGCAGCCGAAGGAACACAAACCTGGCTTACCGGAGAGGAATCGAAAAAATTTGTTCACAAACAAAGATCGTTTTATGATGCTGTGTTAATTGGAGCCGGTACAGTTAACATAGATAATCCGCAGCTAACAGTTCGCGAAGCAGGAGGAAGAAATCCTGCGCGGATTATCGTCGACGGGAATTTGAATTCTAATATTGAGGCAAAAATTTTTAACGATAAAGAAAGCAGAACTATTGTTTTTTGTTCGGTCTATGCCGACGAAAAGAAAAAATCCGCTTTCATAAAAAGGGGCGTGGAAATAATTGATTTTGAAACTGGCAGCGACAATCGAATCAATCTTTTACAAATGATGCAAAAAATATCCGAGATGAGAATTCTTTCTCTCTTAGTTGAAGGCGGCGGAAAAATTTTCAACCGGTTTGTCTCGCAACGTTTGTTTGATGAACTCTTTGTATTACAAGCTCCGGCAAATCTAAACGGAGGCATCGACTCCATCACAATTGACAAAATGGAAAATCTATATCTGCTCAGTCAAGAAAAATTAGGCGATGATATTTTAACTATCTATAAACCAGGGAACAGAAAATATGTTCACGGGACTAATTGAAGAAACCGGGAAAATAGAAAATACCAGACCCATTGCCGGCGGAGTAGAACTGACAATAGCGGCAAAGAAAATCTTAAACGGATTGAGGAACGGAGATTCTGTTTCGATAAACGGAGTTTGCTTAACAGTGACTGAAATCTCTTCCGGCAATTTTTCAGTTGATGCCGTCGGCGAGACAATTTCCAAAACCACCATCGGTAAACTCTCGCCGGGAAGTATTGTAAACTTGGAAACCGCTCTGCAGCTATCGCAAAAATTAGGCGGGCACTTAGTTCAAGGACACGTTAACGGCATAGGCAGCATTTCCGAAATAAAAAAGCTCGGAGAAAATTTTTCATTATCTGTTGCGGTTCCAACCGAACTGGCTAAATACCTGATCAAGGAAGGATCGATAGCAGTTGACGGAATTAGTCTAACCATTGCCCAGACAACCGAGAACAAATGTACTTTTTCAATTATTCCGCACACATGGAAGAATACTAATCTCAACACCAAAAAAGCCGGCGAGAAGGTAAATATCGAAATCGACGTCATTGCCAAATACGTGGAAAGATTTTTATCGCACTCCAATCCGGACAAAGATAAAATAAATGAAGAATGGCTTCACAAACTAGGTTACTAATATGGAAGAACTAATAGACTCATCTCACCAAAAATTGGATTCGATTGAAGCAGCCCTTGAAGAAATACGCAAGGGCAAGATGGTAATTGTTGTTGACGACGCCGAGCGCGAGAACGAGGGCGATATTATTATGGCGGCAGAGCTTGTTACGCCGGAACATGTGAACTTCATAACTCGTGAGGCGCGCGGAATTTTATGCGTCGCCGTTAATGAGCTTCGCGCCAAAGAACTCGGACTCGAATTAATGATCGAGCAAAATACCGCGCTTCATCAAACACCGTTTACAGTTTCTATCGACTTCAAACACGGAACGACAACAGGCATTTCTACTTTCGACAGAGCAAAAACAATTAACGCAATAGCTAACGATAATTCCAAACCTTCGGACTTCGCGCGGCCCGGGCATATTTTTCCGCTCATCGCTAAAAAGGGAGGGATTTTGAAACGAGCCGGTCATACCGAAGCCGCGGTTGATCTTCTCACTCTTGCCGGATTAAAACCCGCCGGCGTTCTCTGTGAAATTTTACACGAAGACGGATCGATGGCGCGGCTACCTCAGTTAAAAGAATTTGCCCGCAAATACAATTTGAAAATTATTTCGATCGCGGACCTGATCGAGTTTCGCCGGAAGAAAGAAAAATTGGTTCGCTGCAAAACAATTGTCGATTTGCCTTCCGGATACGGCGACTTCAAACTTCACCTTTACGAAAATTTACTCGACCCGAACGACAACCCAGTTGCATTAGTAAAGGGAAAGATCGACGACGGCGAACCCACACTCGTGCGGGTTCATTCGGAATGCTTAACCGGCGATGTCTTCGGATCCAAAAGATGCGACTGCGGCGAACAGCTTTCCGCAGCGTTAACTATGATTGAGAATAAAGGCAAAGGGGTATTTCTTTACATGAGGCAGGAAGGAAGAGGTATTGGATTGGTGAATAAACTTCTTGCCTACGAACTCCAGGAAAAAGGTCACGATACCGTAGAAGCCAACGAAGCTCTCGGTTTCAAAGCCGATCTTCGCGATTACGGCATAGGCGCGCAAATACTTAAGGATCTCGGCTTAAAAAAAATTCGGCTTATGACAAACAACCCTAAAAAAATTATCGGGCTCAAAGGTTACGAGCTGGATATTGTTGAACGCGTCCCCATAGAAATAGAACCGAACGACTCGAATACAAAATATTTAAAGACGAAAAAAGAAAAATTAGGTCACATACTTTCGGCAATGTAAATTCAAACAAATATAAAAGGTGAAAGATGGCTCAAAAGTTAGAAGGTAAATTAACGGCAAAGGGAAAAAAGTTCGGCATAGTCGTTTCCCGATTCAATGAAATAATATCCAACAGCCTGCTCTCCGGTGCCCTCGATTGTTTATCGAGACATGAATGTGAAGACGAAAATATTTCCGTGGTTTATGTCCCGGGCTCGTTCGAAATCCCGCTTGCTGCAAAAAAATTAGCCGCGTCAAAAAAATTCGACGCCGTAATTTGTCTTGGCGCATTGATACGCGGCGCCACTCCTCATTTTGATTATATTGCGGCAGAAGTATCCAAAGGCATTGCCGGTGTTAGTTTGGCAACAGAGGTGCCGGTAATATTCGGCGTAATTACATCGGACACAATTGAACAAGCTCTGGAGAGGGCCGGCACAAAGGCAGGCAACAAAGGATGGGACGCCGCTCTTTCGGCAATAGAAATGGCCGACCTTATCAGCAAACTAAACTGATTTTATGGAATGATCCCCAGGTGAAAATTTTCGGTGTTGGAAATAAATCCGTTGGTAAACTGCATGTGCTAAAAATAAATTCGCTCGTTGCGATCTTCTGAAAAAAAGAGAACGGAATTATCATTGATATAGAGCGTAATCTTTCCGGCGTTACCGATTAAATTATTGGGCAATGTGCGCGCGACAAACTGCGAATCTTCAAATTGGAAATAAAGGAAGGATTCGTTTCCAAGTTGTTCGACCACATCTACATTTACCATTACCTTGGCTTGGCCGACAGGGTTGGTACTTAATGATTCGGGGCGTATGCCCGCGACAACATCTTTACCGAGAAAGGAAGCAAGCGCCGCTTTTTTAATTTCATCGAAAGTAATTATCAACGAATTACCCCGGCTCACAAATTTCAATCCGTTATCATTCATAATTTTTCCGGGAATGAAATTCATTGCCGGAGAGCCGATAAATCCCGCTACAAATTTATTTGCCGGGTTGTTGTAAAGATTCAGCGGTGAATCCACCTGCTGAATTATTCCGTCTTTCATCACAACGATTCTGTCGCCCATAGTCATAGCTTCAACCTGGTCGTGAGTAACATAAATTATAGTGGCCTCAATTCTTTGATGCAGCCGTTTTATTTCAGCGCGCATTTGAACCCGGAGTTTTGCATCAAGATTGCTTAGCGGCTCATCAAACAAAAAAACTTTCGGTTTGCGAACAATCGCTCTTCCAACCGCAACTCTTTGGCGCTGTCCACCGGAAAGATGTTTTGGCTTTTTATTAAGCAGCTCTTCAATTTCCAAAATCTTAGCCGCGTAATTTACTCTCTCTTTTATTTCGTCTTTACTAAAATTTCTGAGCTTCAATCCGAAAGCCATGTTGTCATAAACCGTCATGTGGGGATAGAGAGCATAATTTTGAAAGACCATGGCAATGTCGCGGTCCTTTGGAGGAATATCGTTTACAAGTTTGCCGTCGATGTAAATTTGTCCGTCGCTGATTTCTTCCAGGCCGGCTATCATTCTTAATGTTGTAGATTTACCGCAGCCGGACGGGCCGACAAGCACAACAAATTCCTTATTGTTGATTTCAAGGTTTACATTGTCAACAGCTTTATCTTTTCCTTTATAATTTTTCGAAACGTTAATAAGTTTTACGGTAGACATTTTTATTCCTTCAAATTATTTCAACAAGAGCATCTTGCGCGTTGCGGAATAATCTCCGGCAGTCAATCTATAAAAATAAACGCCGCTGGAGAATGTAGAATGTAGAATGCTGAATGCAGAACGATAAATACCGGCTTGCTGATACTCGTTTACCAGCGTTGCAATTTCCCTTCCGAGCACATCATAGACTTTCAAAGTAACAGTACCTGCTACAGGCAACATGTAACCGATCATCGTTGATGGATTAAACGGATTCGGATAATTCTGGAACAGTTCAAACTTGTCGGGCATTTTTTCAACATCTCTTACTTCGGTTTGAACGTCGTAGAGATTATGAATTTCATCGACGGATAGGGCATAATCGTACAAACGCACATCATCAATTACTCCGCTGAAATTATAATTGTTATCGCCGGGCAACATCTGCGCAATTGTAAGATCGTTGGACGTAGATAGAATGTCGCCGGTCCATGTGCCGAACGAGTCAAGTTCGCTGTTGAGCCACAACTCCATATCTGAACCGGAATAAACGGCCGTTGCTAGGTAAAGTTTATTCGCTTCAAGCTTTGTCTCGGAATCCAAATCCTTAACGCCTGAATTGGTTTTTACAGTCCATCTAACTTTTTGATTAGTAATACTGAGTTTCCATCTGTACTGCCAGCTTCCGTGAGAAATTAAAAATGCCTCCCGGTTAAACAACGTTCCGATCTTAAACCACAAACTTACCGTAATGGATTTTCCAAAATTCAATGACGAAGAATTCGGAACTCTGATATAATTGTCCGTGCCGTTAAAGCCGTATGCCTGGTTTGCATTTCCGAAACGATCTTTTGTTAATGTAGCGCCGTTTACTATTCCGTTGTGTGCACCGGTTTGATCGTTCGCGTTTCCGTTGAACGGGTAAAACGCAATTAGATTGCCGGTCTGCTGTTTGCTTAAATCCCGCACTTCAAGACCAAGACTATCCGTTACACTTGCGCCGTGAGTATCGGTCACGGAAACTTTCACAAAATAATTTCCTTCAATGTTTGGAGCCGTCCATGAAATATTTTTTCCGCTGCCGCTTATTGTGCCGTATTGCGCGGACCACGAATACGAAAGCGAATCTCCGTTTGCGTCCGTTGCGCTGCAGCCAATCTGACTGGTTGAACCGGGATTAATTTTGCGGGGAACGGCTTTCAGCATGTTTATCGTTGGAGGATAATTTATAAACTGCGTAACTGCTATCTCTATCGCAGAAGAATCTTTTGCGCCGGCTGGATCGACTGCAAAGACAGAAATTATATATTTCCCTGTAGCAATTGGACTTACCCATTTTACCGAGGATCCCGACCCTATAATGGTTCCGCCGGAAGACTTCCAGATATAATTCAGCTCCTGATTTTCTTTGTCAACCGCGGTGCAGAAAACATTTGTGGAATCATTTTGTGTAACCGTGTCTTTAACACTTGCCAAACTTTTGATCCTCGGAGAATAATTTTGAACAGCCATTCCGTTCAAGTAATCGATGATAATATTGTTTGCCCGTGTTTTATCGCGGTCATAAGTTAACGAGCTTCCGGCGGGAATCAACACTGCAATGATTGCTTGGTCTGCCGGAATTGAAATTGAAGTATTGCCCTGAACACTTTGAGCAATTATCGAATGCGAGACTGCATCATAAATATCTTTGGCCCCGGAACCGACATCGATGTTTACGGTTTTTTCAACATCGTAAGGATTGAACATCAAAAAACTCGGGTAAGAGGATTTTCGGAAGTAATCCGTTTTGAGAAGATCAAGTTTAAGAATCATCGGAACATTTGTTGTATCTATGATGGCGCCAAGTATGCCTACATGCGATGAGCCGTACAATCCCAAATTCGTTGCGGACCAGCCGCCGCCTACTGCATCTCCGGTTCCTTTAATCCAACCGTTCGCGGTTTTCAGCAATGCTTCGTAGGCAATTACGGAATTAGGATCGTATTGATTTGCCCAGGCCCATCCGTCCTGATCTTTTTTTGCCAAAAAGTTTGGATAGAACAGCCTGGCAGAATTAGCCGCGTTTAAAACCCACTTGCCTATTGCCCGGGCAAATCTTGAATCGTATCTAACCATCGGCACCAACGCGCCGATTTGCTCAAACGTATTCATGGCAAAAGCGTAATTCCTTGGTTCGAGTTCGCCGATAAGACCGTCTGCATCCCAAACGCCAAATTTTCCTATTATAGCTCCCCAGCTTCGCAAAGAACTAAAATCGAAACACCAGCTCACCATCTTTTCTATATTGTAAGATGTTCCGAGTTCGGCGTTCATTCTTGCCGCAAGATATACTCCATACGGAAGTTGAATTTCATAAGAAGGATTTGATGTTAACGAGTTTAAATATTCCATTGCCAGCTCGGAACCAATGCGGTATTTCTGCTGACCTGTAACGAGGTAAGCATTATATAAAATCCAAGCGATTGCGCCGGATGCTTCCGGCTCCGGAACACCTTGAGCATTCGGGGTCATGGAAGAAAAACTCCACGCTCTAAAATTCATCGAAGGAATTTGCCATGGAGTAGTTTTGCCGCCCATGGCGTTAACTGCCTGCAACCATCTATCCGCTACCGAAACGAATTGATTATCAAACTCAGGCGTTGAAGTGTACAGACTATATAATTGATAGAAGAAAACATTCGGCATTGTCTCGTACCACCAATCGTCGCCGCTACTTGTAACCGGGCGGTTTAGATAAATACTCTCTTCAGGTCGCTTGTTAAAATATTCCCGAGATTCCAAAACATAATTTCTTCCGTTTTGATTGCTCTTATCTATACCGATGAGACTGGCGCCAACGAGCGCAGGAATAATATTTATTGCTTCTCCGTCTCCTGTTCTTTCCGTCCCTACATAAGAATTCAAACCAAAACTTTTTTGTGAAGGGTAATTAACCGGAGCGTTGATATCAAAAATTAACGGAAGGTATTGGCCAATAAGCGATGAATTAAACGCCAAAGAATCGTAACCGGCGGCAACTTTTTTCCAATCCCGCATAAAGTACGTTGAAGGAGTGTTGGGCATTTTTTCAATAGTGCCAATATTTATTTGCTGGGCTTTCATGTTCAATCCGTTTACCAAGACTAAGACCGGCAAGTAGTAAAATATCTTTTTAAAGTTTTCAATATTTAAAACCCGGCTATTCATTTAAATAATCATTCAATGAATACAATTTTATCTCATCGGCTTTAATTCTTTCTGATCCCTTGCCGTTAATCTTAATTAAAATTCTTTCGTTCGGCATAAGACAAAATCCTCTTTCGGAAAAAGTAAGTTTAGGATGATAAGGATCTAAAAATAAAGCCGGTTTGCGCGAGGTAACTTCCAGAAAATGTTCGTTACGCTTTACAATAATTTTCTTATTTATTTGCAGCGCCGGGAGCGATGTATGTTTCCATTGGAACGGATAAAAAATATTCTTGTGTATTGCTTCTTTAGCTTCGTTGAATACCTGCGTCACATAAATTGAATTTCCATCCTCGACGTGAAATTGATGCATGATCTCGGACGAGTTGGACTCGGCGACAAGTTTAAATGTTTTACTGTATAATTCCTTTCCGGTATGCAAATGAAATTGCTTTACCGACAACCGTCCTTTGAAAATATTTTGACTTTGATTAATGAATTTCAGGTCGACGGTTTTTTCATTCCTAACAAATACGGCTATGCTGGATGCAAATGTATTCTTAACAAAATGATAAGCGATTTTCGGAATGAGATTCGAATCTATCAGCGCCCAACTTGTAACCGGCCAGCAGTCGTTGATCTGCCAGATAATTGATCCGTTGGTTTCGGGAAAATTTGCTCGCCAGTGTTCCACGCATGTTTTTAATGCCAGACCC
>DAIEQA010000110.1:0-1915 GCA_027348115.1 Ignavibacteriales bacterium | reverse complement strand
AATTATGACAGGCGCAATGATGCCGGAAGGTTCCGATTGTGTAATTGTCATTGAAGAAGTTGAAGAACTTCCGGGAAATAAAATAAAATTTAAAGGCGAAAAAACTTCTAAAAATATTTGTGTGACTGGCGAAGATGTTGTCCTCGGACAAAAATTAGTATCAAGCGGAACAAGAATTACAGCAAAGGAAATAGCATCGCTCGCATTGTGCGGGCATGTGAATCCATTGGTAAGCATTAAGCCCAAAATTGGTATCATTGCAACCGGAGATGAAATTGTTGAACCGGATTTAATTCCTAAAAAATCGCAGATTAGAAATACGAACTCGTATCAGTTAATGGCTCAATGCTTTCAATTCGGTTGCGAACCAAAATATTACGGAATAGCAATTGATACGGAAGATGAGATAAGTAAAGCCATTGTAAAAGCGAAAGAAGAAAATGATTTGGTGATTATAACCGGCGGTGTTTCGATGGGAGATTTCGATCTCGTTCCCGCAGTTCTGATTAAAAACGGTTTTAAAATTCTTTTCGATCAAGTCGCAATTCAACCGGGTAAGCCAACTGTATTCGGCAGAGCCGGAAATAAATTTGTTTTCGGAATGCCGGGCAATCCGGTTTCGTCTTTTGTCTGTTTCGAAATATTTGTTAAAGAATTTCTTGCCGGAATGATGGAATTAAATAATCACACAAGAATTTTCAAGATGAAGTTGGCAAAAGAAATAAAGAGAAAGAAAAATAAACGCCTCGCATGGATTCCGGTAAAAATAAATCCGGAAGGAAAAATAGAGCCGGTTGAATATCACGGTTCGGCGCATATAAATGCTCTGGCATTTGCCGATGGAATTACTTCGATTCCAATTGGTGTAAATGAGATAAAGGAAGGCAGCATAGTTGATGTTAGACAGATTTAACAGAAAAATAAATTATTTGCGAATAAGCGTTACAGACCGGTGTAACCTCCGCTGTGTTTACTGCATGCCGGAAGAAGGAATCAAACTAATTGACCACAGTTCAATTCTTTCTTTTGAGGAGATAACAGAATTCACCAAGGTTGCCGTACAAATGGGAATTACGAAAGTCCGCATTACCGGAGGTGAACCGCTTGCGAGAAGGGGAACAGTAAATCTTGTGAGAATGCTCGCCGGTATAAATGGAATAGAAGATTTATCCATGACTACAAATGCGATTCTTCTTACTAAGTATGCTCACGAATTAAAACAAGCCGGATTAATGAGGGTGAATATCAGTCTAGATAGTATTGATCCGGAGAAATATAAATTGATTACAAGAGGCGGCGATATTCAAAAAGTCTTTGACGGAATCAGCGCCTCAATGAAAGCGGGACTTTCTCCAATCAAAATTAATTGTGTTATTAAAAAATCAATTGATGAACCGGATGCGCTTGCGGTAAAAAAATATTGCGATGAAAACGGTTTAATTGCCAGGTTCATTTATGAAATGGATATTGAGAAGGGTGAATTTGGAATTGTGCATGGCGGCAGCGGAGGTGATTGCGCCAACTGTAACCGTCTTCGTTTAACAAGTGACGGTTTTTTGAAACCATGTTTGTTCAGCGACATCTCAATAAACATTAGAGAAACAGATTACGTTAAAGCGGTTCAGCTTGCATTGGATCAAAAACCGGAATGCGGAATCAGCAGCTCTTCCAACAAGTTTTATAATATCGGAGGATGAATGAAAAAGTTATCGCATGTTGATTCCAAAGGACGAGCCGATATGGTTGATGTAACGGGAAAGAAAATTCAATTCCGGAGCGCTCGCGCGGAAGGTTTTATTCGTCTTCAATCATCTACAATTTCACTCATCAAAAAGAATAAAATGATGAAGGGAGACGTACTGACTGTTGCGGAAATTGCCGGAATTCAAGCCGGCAAGAAAACATCGGAACTTAT
>DAIEQA010000032.1:0-6551 GCA_027348115.1 Ignavibacteriales bacterium | reverse complement strand
TCAATTGAATTATTTGTAGTGCGTTCAAAGTATATTCTTTAAATAAATCCATCATTACCTCAATAAAATATATTTTCGAAACCGTTAACTTGATTTCAATTTCGTTATCCTACCTGTTAATTTTTATCCCAAGCCAGTTCTCAAGCGTTGAATAAATTTTTTCTTTTTCATCCCCGGTAAAGCTGGAAATTCTTGTACCGTGTGAGCCGCCTTTTTTTACCATCTTAACAGCATTTGTCTCGCCGGTTAATTGAATTGAGGTCGCGTTCCAAGTATCATTTCCGCCGTAGATATATAAAATATTATTACCGTGTTTCTGCAGCCTGGTATTTACATCCTGCATTACGCCGCAGTTGTAGTGAATCTTGGCGCTCTTGGGGACAAGAAAAATGTTTGAGCCGTCTTTAATTTCTTTAAGCAGATCTTTAAATGGGGAAAGGTCATATCCGTAATAACCAATCTCGTTATAAGCCTGAACATAGAAAGCGCCGAAATCGTTGATTGCTTCTTCCGTAAAGAAGTAAAGCGGATTAGATTTCTTCATGTGATTGTATAACTCTTCCGGTGTTGCGTCCGGACCGGGAATGTCTTCGCACTTTGTTTGTCCCCACTGCCAGAAGGCGAACGAATATTCAAGCGTCATATATTCTAAAACGAAATCATAATCCCATGCAAAGCGGATTTTATTCTTCTCCGCATCAAGCATTAATAATTTTTTAACTGGCTCGCGGTTTTTTAGAAAAGCTCTTTGGAATTGCAGAATCTTGTTCCGGCATTCCTCTGTTCCGACCGAATTAAGAAACATATATATGCGGGGATCTTCCTGAGCAAGGTTTACCGGTGCTACGTACGGAACCGATATGTCAACATCGTTGGGATAAAATCTTTTAAAGAACAAGGTTGTTTGTCCGCCCTTGCTTATCCCGGTGCTTATCCATTTGCCGTGATAGATTTTCTTGAAAAGTGCTACAACAGTATGATGATCTGCGGCAGCTTCTTTAATGTTGAGATATTTCCAGTCCTTTTTTGCCGGGACAGATTTGCCGAAGTAACGATGCTCAACTATAATTTGATTTGAGCGCAGAATTTTTGTGAGCTCATAAACCTGGTTTCTCTCCGCGGCATAACCCTCAGTAACAAATACGACTGGCGCCGCATCATTTTTATGTGAAAGATAAACTCTCTGCTTGAATTTAATTCCGTTCGGCTTATTGTGATCTACCGGCTGTGTAATCATCATCTCGTAAACTTCGCTGAAGGTTGAATCATGCGGCAGCGGGGTAATATCGCTAATCTCCTTAAACGATTTTAACCGCTTTAGAAGAGCAGTTTCTGTTTGTGAGTAGAAAGCGGAGGAAATGAATAAAATAAAAAGAAGGATTGATATGAGTTTTCGTTTCATGTTTTATCCTTGACTTCTCCCAGGATCCCTCCCCTTAGTAAGGGGAGGGACAAAGGGTGGGGTTAAAAAGTAGGCTTATTTTTCACTCATAAACGGATAGCGATAATCTTTCGGCGGAATGAAATTTTCTTTAATAGTGCGCGCCGAAACCCAGCGAAGCAAATTCAAGTAGCTGCCTGCCTTATCGTTTGTGCCGCTTGCGCGGGCGCCGCCAAACGGCTGCTGACCAACAACGGCTCCGGTCGGTTTATCGTTAATGTAAAAGTTGCCCGCTGCGTTAATTAGTATATTATTCGCAAGTTCGATAGCAACCCGGTCCTGTGCGAATATTGCGCCGGTTAAAGAGTAAGGCGAAGTCTCGTCGCAAAGGTGAAGCGTTTCTTCGTATTTGTTGTCGTCGTAAACATAGATTGTTAAAACCGGCCCAAAGATTTCTTCTTCCATAGTTTTGAATTTCGGATTTGTAGTAACAATCACCGTCGGTCCGATGAAGTATCCAACGGAGTCGTCAAAATTTCCGCCGGCAATAATTTCCGCTTCGCTGGAAGACTTTGCAAACTTGATATACTCAGTTATTGTGTTGAAAGCATTCTTATCTATAACCGCGTTGAAGAAATTTGTAAAGTCGGACGGATCGCCCATCTTAATCGTTTTGATTTCGCTTACAATATAATCCTTCAGCTTGGGCCAGATTGATTTAGGAATATACGCGCGCGACACCGCCGAACATTTTTGTCCTTGGTATTCAAACGAACCGCGGATAAGAGCAACGCCTAAAGCAGTTACATCCGAACTTGCGTGTGCGAAAATAAAATCCTTACCGCCTGTTTCGCCTACTAATCTTGGATAAGATTTGTACTTTGATAAATTATTTGCGGCGGTTCTCCACATCGATTGAAATGTCGGGGTACTTCCGGTAAAGTGAATTCCGCCGAAGTATTCCGAATCCAAAACAGGATTGCCGACCTTTGAACCGGAACCCGGAATAAAATTAATAACGCCTGCAGGCATTCCAGCGGCTTCCAACAATTTCATTATCCAGTAACCCGAGTAGACTGCACTTGACGCTGGTTTCATTAACGCAACAGTTCCCATCAACGCGGGGGAAGTTGGAAGGTTTCCGGCAATTGAAGTAAAGTTGAAAGGAGCTACCGCAAATATAAATCCTTCGAGCGGACGTTATTCCATCCTATTCCACATTCCGAAAGGAGAATGAAGTGGCTGCTCTTGATAAATCTTCATCGCGTAGTATGCGTTGAATCTGAAGAAGTCTGCTAACTCTGCCGCAGAATCAATCTCTGCCTGGAAAGGATTTTTACTTTGTCCAAGCATAGTTGCCGAGTTCATGATGTAGCGCCATTCGGTTAATCCCAAAAGATCGGCTGCTCTCAACATGACTGATGCACGATCATACCATTCCATGCGCGACCAAATTTTGTGTGCTTCCATCGCAGAGTCGATTGCCATCCCAACTTCTTTTGTTCCAGCTTTGTGATACTTTGCCAAAACATGTTTGTGATTATGCGGCATAACACAGTTGTCGGTATCGCCGGTTCTAACTTCTTTTCCGCCGATTATAATAGGAATATCGATAACCTGGTTTTGCATTTCAGCAAGTTTAGATTTAAGCGCTGTTCGTTCCGGCGATCCGGGGGCGTAGTTCTTAACGGGTTCGTTTTCCGGGAGAGGAATATTAAAAATTGCGTTTGACATATTTAAACCTTCTTTCGTTAAAAGAATTTTTTAGTGCTTCAAAATTAGGAAAATTAGATGAAATGACGAGGTGCATCTAAGACTAAAAGATATAAACTTTCCAAACAGTACCATAATAGAACGCAGATATAACAGATTAAACAGATAATAACCGATATTTATCATTGACGATCAGTTCCATCTGTTTGATCTGTGTGCTATTAAATTCTGGATAGAAATTATTTTCCCAGTATATCTTTCAATGCGCTGATGCAGAAATCTATCATCTTCTCGTTTGAGTTGTAGCCCATCAATCCTATGCGCCAGATTTTGCCGGCTAGTTCGCCGAGTCCTGCGCCGATTTCCAGATTGTGCTTGTTTAGTAGTTCACTTCTAACTGCCGTATCGTTGACTCCTTCCGGAATTTTTACAGTGATTAGATTTGGAATTCTTTCACCTTCAGGTACAAAAGGTTCAAGACCAATTTGTTTTAATCGCGAAATAAACTTTACGCTATTCTCTTTATGACGGCGCCATGCGTTTTCAATTCCTTCTTCTTTAAGAACTAATAGCGCTTCGTGCATTCCATAAAATTGATTACTCGGTGCTGTATGATGATACATTCTCTTAGGTCCGCCGCTCCAGTAACCAGAAAGAAGATTCAAATCGCTAAACCAGCTTTGAACAGGGGTCTTTCTTTGTTTGATGTGATTAACAGCTCGGTCGCTGAATGTAATGGGCGACATTCCCGCAACACACGCCAATCCTTTTTGTGAGCAAGAATACGCGGCATCAAGCTGCCACTCATCAACATTAATTTCTGTTGTGCCGAGTGAAGTGACAACGTCCGCAATCACTAAGCAATTATGTTTGTGTGCAATTTTCGAAAGCTGTTTTATGTTTGATAAAGCACCGGTGGAGGTTTCTGCGTGAACAAACGCAACAACTTTTGTGTCGGGATTTGCATTCAGCGCGTCTTCAAGTTTTTGCGGATCGATGGCGCGTCCCCATGCTTCTTTTACCATTACTGTTTGTCCGCCGATTTTATCTACAATTTGTGTCATCCGGTTTGCAAAGTAACCGCCGACGCACACAGCAACTTTATCGCCCGGTTCAACAATATTCACAAGGCACGCTTCCATGCCAAGCGAGCCCGGGCCGGAGAGGATGAATGTTGAATCGCTTTCCGTTTTGAATGTGTACTTCAGCAATGATTTTATATCGTCCATCAGTTCTATGAATTGCGGATCGAGATGCCCGAGCGGAGCTTTAGACATCGCTTCCAATACCTGCGGGTGAACATTTGACGGACCTGGCCCCATTAAAATTCTTTTTATAGGTTTGAATGAATTCGGATGCATTTAAGAAATCTCCTTAAATCTTTTTTTACAGCAGGTAAGCCAGCAAACAATTAATCACTCACTTACTCAATGTAAAAGTTCTGCGTTAACTAAAATTTGTTTTAGATGTTGCTTGTCTTCATCGCCTAATTTTGATAAAGGTGCGCGCGGTTCTCCGCCGAAATAACCGAGCATATCCATTGCGGCTTTAAGACCGGCAACTCCGTACTTTGCAGTTATAGCTTTATTAACCGGAAGCATTTTCTTTTGAAGTTCTATCGCTTTGGAATGATCTCCGGCTTCAACCAGTTTTTGTATTTGCACGCATTCGTCCGGGGCGATATTAGCAAGAGCTAAAATGCCGCCGACAGAGCCCGCGGTTATACCGGCATACAGCACCGAAGCAGTTCCGGCTATCACCGCAAAATCTTCCCGGGTTTGATCGATCATCTCGGTTGTTTGGCGAATATTTTCCGAACTGTTTTTTATTCCGGCAATATTCTCGTGCTCGGAAAGTTTAGCAACTGTTTCCGCCTCGATATCCACACCGGTGAATTTTGGAACGTTGTATATTATAACCGGTACTTTTGTTTGATCCGCAACTGCGGAAAAATATTTTATATACGCCGCAGGTTTCATCTCAGATTTATAAAACGAAGGAGTAAGAATTAGAGCATAATCGGCACCAAGATTTGCCGCATCATTCGATAATGAAATAGTATCTTTAATCGAATCCGAGCCGGTGCCGGCAATTAAAAGTTTATCATCAGTAATATTTTTCTTTACTGCTTCGACGAGTTTTAATTTTTCATCGCGTGTAAGAAAAACACTTTCACCGTTTGAGCCCATAACTACAAAGCCGCTCAAACCGGTTTTATTCCATCTTGAAAAATTTTCCGAAAGCTTATTAAGCGCTATCCCGTCATTAATAAACGGTGTTGCGATTGGCGGCATAATGCCGTAAAGTTTTTTCATATCACCTCTTTCGACTTCCCCCTTTAATCCCCCTCCTTATTAAGGAGGGGGAAATAGGGGATGGTTCTAGAAAATATTTTTTAACACAAACCAAATATTCGCGGGACGCTCGGCTAAACGCCTCATATACCACGGATACCAAAATTCGCCGTAACTTATTAGTACGCGCAGTTTGTAATCGTGTTCGGATAATTCTTTTTGAAGTCCGGGCTTAATACCGTAGAGCATTTGAAATTCGAATTTATCTTTAGGTACGCTGTAATGCTTTGATTCTCTAATGATCTGTTCGCACAAACTTCCGTCGTGTGTTGCAAATGCGATCCTAATATTTCTTTCGGAGATCCCTTTCATAAGTATCTTAGAAAGATGGAGATAATTTTGATCTACATCTTCTTTCTTTACGAACGCAACGTTAGCCGGTTCTTTGTAAGCGCCTTTTACCAATCTAATTTTCGGATTAACCGAAAATAAATTTTCCAGATCTTTTTCTGTGCGGAATAAATAAGCTTGAACGCACAAACCAACATTGTCAATCTCCGATTTTATTTTTTTATAAAACCCAACAGTCGCTTGTGTATAAGCGCTTCCTTCCATATCGATCCAAACATCGTTGCCGAGTTTCTCTTTTGCTTTGCGGGCAATGGTTTTAAATCGTCCGTAAGTTTCATCAGAAGAAATATCAAAACCAAGCTGGGTAAGTTTGAGAGATATCTCTATATCTAATTTTCGTTCGGCAATTCTATCTATTAATTCAAGATAATGATTCTTTACAACCTCACCTTCTGTCAGGTCCTTAATGTTCTCGCCCAAACGTGTAAAGATTGTTGGAATTGAGTTTCCCTGAAATTGCTTTGCGGCATTAAGAGCGTCTTCAACATTTTCGCCGGGCATGAATTTTTTGACTGCGGTTCTAACAAATTTCCAATTGGGTACATGAAAACGCATCCACGAATTTTCGGATGCCCAAAGAAGAATGCTGCGCGATATACTCACTTAACACCCTGCCTTTCAGAAAATATTTATTAAGTTAATCAGTTGTGTGGATTAAACACTCGGTTTCAAAAACTGTTGAAACAGTTTAAGAGCCATATCATTTTATAATTAACGCCGCGATTAATCGCGGTGTTAATTATAAAAAATAT
>DAIEQA010000104.1:0-6037 GCA_027348115.1 Ignavibacteriales bacterium | reverse complement strand
GTGCAAAACTGGGCGTTGGTTCTTTCTCATTTATCTCTTTCTTTTGATGAGAGACTTGAAAATGTACTTTGACTCTAAATTATGTTTACACAAAATATTTTACAGACTCTTTTTACTCGGTACGCTACAATAACCAAACTTTATACAAGAAGATGTTAATGGTAAAGTAAAATGTATACCGTTGAGGCGGCTTAACAGCCGCCTTTTTAATCTTATCAACAATCCTTATAATTCAAAACAATTCTTTGCTTGATTATTCCCGCCGATTCGGTTATCATACCAGCGCAAACATTGGTAAAGAATATGAACTTCGAAAAATTTAGGGCCAAAGGCGCTAAAGTAAAATTGTCTTCATTCCCCACCGATTATTCCGGCAAAATAGATTCAAAAAACGACGGCGTAAAACTCCTTGAAAAGAATGTAAAGAAAATGGAGGAGCTGCAGGACAAACTTTACGCACAGGATAAACATTCGCTCCTTATAATTTTTCAGGCAATGGACGCGGCCGGAAAAGATGGCGCCGTTAAACATGTAATGAGCGGACTCAATCCGCAAGGCACGCAGGTATTTAGTTTTAAACAGCCCTCGGCGGAAGAACTTAACCACGATTATATGTGGCGCGCCGCAAAGTCTTTGCCTGAACGGGGAAGGATCGGAATTTTCAACCGTTCTTACTATGAAGAAGTATTAATTGTGCGCGTGCACAATCTTATTAAGTCGCAAAAAATTCCCGCGGAATTGATAACCAAGGATATCTGGAAAGAACGTTTTAAGCAGATCAAGAATTTTGAAAAATACATGCACGATAACGGAACGCGGATTTTAAAATTCTTCCTTCATATTTCTAAGGAAGAACAAGCTAAAAGATTTTTAGACCGACTTGAAGATTCTTCCAAGAATTGGAAGTTTTCTTCGAGCGATCTTGAAGAAAGAAAATATTGGAACGACTACATGAAGTGTTACGAGGAAGCTATTAAAGCCACAAGTACCGCGTATGCGCCGTGGTATATTGTTCCGGCAGATAAAAAATGGTTCTCGCGACTCGTAATATCGCAGGTAATTATCGACGCACTTAAAACTATGAAGCTTAGTTATCCGGAAGTTACCGCAGAGCAAAAGAAAAACTTAGATGAGTGTAAGCAGCAGCTTCTTGAAAGTAAATAATGGATGATCTTTTTTAATATCTCTATCTAGAAAACATATTTACTCTATAAATATTTCTATGGACATAATATTTACAACTTAGCTGGAGAATTAAAGTGAAAACAAAATTATTCAGTATCGGTTCAATTTTTTTGTTGATTCTTTTTTCTTCCGCGTTATTAACTGCGGCAGGAAAAGAAAGAAGGATTGTAAATTTTGATAGAGACTGGAAATTTAATTTAGGGGAAGTTGCAAACGGTTACGACGTTAAATTCAACGACTCACAATGGCGAAAATTAAATGTGCCTCACGATTGGAGTATCGAAGGTGAATTCAGCGAAAAAAATCCGGCCACACCGGGCGGCGGCGCTTTACCCGGCGGAATAGGTTGGTACCGCAAATCATTTACGGTTTCCGAAACGGATAAAAACAAATGCGTCTTTATCGATTTCGACGGCATTTACCGGAACAGCGAAGTCTGGATTAACGGGCATTACCTTGGCAAACGCCCGTACGGCTACAGTTCTTTTAGATACGAAATTACTCCTTACCTTAAATACGGTAAGAATGAAAATATTATCGCTGTAAAGGTTGATAACTCACAGCAGCCGAACTCACGATGGTATTCCGGTTCCGGCATTTACAGAAATGTATGGCTCGTGTTCACCAATAAAATTTATGTAGATCACTGGGGAACATACGTTACCACACCGGAAGTCACGGATAAAATTGCCAATGTAAACGTTGTTACAAATGTTATCAATCGAATCTGGATGGAACAGACAGTTACACTCACAACTTTAATTTATGATCATACGGGCAAAGTTATTGCCCGTGCCGTAAGCAACGATGTTTCGCTGAAGGATTCTTCTACCGAAATTAAACAACAGCTTACGATTGCCAATCCTAAGTTATGGTCGATAGACAAACCGTATCTTTATAAAGTCGTTTCGCAAATTGACCGCAGCGGAACTCCGTTCGATTCATATGATACTAATCTCGGAATTCGCTATTTCAATTTCGACAGCAAGAAAGGATTTTCGTTAAACGGAAAATCTATGAAGATACTGGGAGTATGCGATCATCACGATCTCGGCTGTCTTGGCGCTGCGATAAATACGCGCGCTATAGAGCGTCAACTGGAATTGTTGAAATCGATGGGTTGCAACGCAATTCGCACATCGCACAATCCACCCGCGCCTGAGCTGCTCGATCTCTGCGATAGAATGGGTTTCATTGTAATGGATGAAGCATTCGATATGTGGAAGATGCAGAAAACCGAGTATGACTACCATCTTGACTGGGATGCCTGGCATAAACGCGATTTGACGGATATGATACTTCGCGATCGAAATCATCCGAGTGTTTTTATCTGGAGTATCGGCAACGAAATACCGGAACAGGGAGATCCTTCCGGAGTTGCAATAGCCCAGGAACTTGCGTCAATAGTTAAAAGTCTGGATAAAACCCGCCCTATTACATCTGCCTTGAACGGCGAAAAAGAAAATAATTTTCTCATAAAATCCGGCGCACTCGATTTAATCGGTTATAATTACAGACAAGATTCTTTCCCGGATTTCCTAAAAACTTTTCCCGACGGAAAATTTATTGCGACTGAAACGACCTCCGCTCTTGCAACCCGCGGCAGTTACGACATGCCTTCCGATTCAATAAGGGTCTGGCCTGTTAGGTGGGATATTCCATTCACCGGCGGAAATCCCGATTTCAGTTGTTCGGCTTACGATAACTGTCGTGTACCGTGGGGATCTACTCACGAAGAAACCTGGAAGATAATTAAGAAGTATGATTTCCTTTCCGGCTTATTTATCTGGACCGGTTTCGATTATCTCGGCGAGCCGACACCGTACCCGTGGCCGGCAAAGAGTTCATATTTCGGAATTTTGGATTTGTGCGGCTTTCCTAAAGATTCATATTATATGTACCAGAGCGAATGGACGAATAAACCGGTGCTTCACATCTTTCCTCATTGGAATTGGAAAAACGGGCAAACGGTGGATGTATGGGCCTACACAAACGGCGATGCGGTAGAACTATTTTTGAACGGTAAATCGCTCGGTATGAAAAAGAAAACCGGCGACGAGATTCATTTGATGTGGCGTGTTCCTTTCTCGCCGGGCGCGCTTCATGCGGTTGCTTATCTTAAAGGCAAAAAGTTAATTGAACAAGATGTAAAGACAGCCGGCGATCCGGCTAAAATTATTTTAAGTGCGGATAGAAAAATAATTACCGCCGACGGTTCGGACCTCTCGTTTGTTACCGTAAAAGTTGTAGATAAAGACGGTGTGATGATTCCGCATGCCGACAATCTGATCAACTTCAAAATTAGCGGCGAAGGATTTATTGCCGGGGTTGATAACGGAAGCGAGATAAGCCACGAACCGTTTAAAGCGAGCTATAGAAAAGCTTTTAACGGAATGTGCCTGGCTGTTGTCCAGTCAAACGGGAAGAAAGGAAAAATTTCTTTTGCGGCTTCGTCGGCTGGTTTAAAAGAAGCTTCGATAGTAATTAACGCTAAGTAACTTTATCGCGGGCAAAGGTTGATGTTTTTTAAAAGCGGTCGCTCTGTTTGCGGCCGCTTCTATAAATAATATCTCATAATTGGTCGAGATTTAGACCGGCGCGCCGCTTCCGTAAATCCTGCTTTTTCAAACGCGCTTGGAATTCCAGTCCATGCAAACGCTGCGGGAATATTAGTATTGTACGGTACGGAGGGATAACCTTCGAGTATTTTTACTTTCTTCTTCCGGCAAAAATCAATTACGGCTTGTAACAATTCCGTAGATAATCCTTTTCGCCGGAATTCTTTTCTTATGAAAAAACAAGTTACCGACCAGACTTTTTCATCATCTATTTTTGCCAGCACTTTTGAATTCTCGAGACGGATAGATTTTTCTCTTGGCGCAACGGCGCACCATCCTATGGGCTTTTTATTCAGGTAAGCGATAATTCCTATTTGCTCTTTATTATCAACCAGACGTTTCATTGCCCGTTTGTTTCCGGCGCCTTTATGTTTTTTGAAGTCGGAAGGTTTTAAACGCCAGCTCATACACCAACAACCGCCGCAAGCTCCGTGTTCGCCGAATAATTCTACAAAATCATTCCATGTCTTCGTATTGAGCGGTTTAAATTTTATTTCGGATTTCTCAATCATTCAATTGCGCGTGTGGAAAATTATTCTAAAAATTGTGCCTTGCCCTTTAGCGCTTGATACTTTTATTTCCGCCCCGTTAAGCTCGCAGTATCTTTTTACCAATGCCAGGCCAAGTCCGTTGCCCTCAAACGTTCTTGTGTAACCTTTCTCTTCCCGTGTAAACGGTGTAAAGAGCATTGGAAGATATTCTTCGGAAATCCCGATTCCCGTATCGGCAACATCTACGTACAGATTATCCCGCGAATCGTTATCGAGAGTAATTTCTACTTTTCCTTTGGAAGTATATTTAAAGGCGTTATCGAGCAGGTGATAAAAGATTTGATTTACGGAATATTCATCGGCTTCGATTATTGAACCATTTGTTTTGTTATTGATTATAAGCTTTACTTTTTTCTGTTTTGCTATGTGCTGGAAGCTGTTCTGAAGTTTTTGTATGACTTCCTTGTAAAGATTAATCCGCTTCGGCTGGTAATTGTAGGAGCCGGTTTGAAGCTCGGACATATTCAATATCAGCTCAACCGTCCGCATAATTCTTTTACCTTCGTCGTCTATCACATCGAAGGCGTTGGCCATTTCGTCGTCAACTTGATCTTTAAGCTCTTCCTTCATTATAGAAGTGAAGCTTAATATAACGTTCAACGGGGTTCTTATTTCGTGAGATATCTGGGCAAGAAATTCGGATTTTAATCTGTCGGATAATTCGGCATGCTCTTTTGCTTCAATAAGATCCTGCTCGGTTTTCTTTTTCTCGCTGATGTCTTCAATCGTTCCTTCGTAGCCGATTATGTGTTCGTCGTCATCCTTAACGGCGCGTGCGCTTTCGCGTATGTAAATAAATGTTCCGTCTTTCTTTTTCCATAAAGATTCAAAACCGAGTATCGAACCGCGTTTTGCAATTTCCCGCATAAACGTTTCGCGGGTGGATGGATCGGCGTAAAAGTTTGAAGCGTCCATGCTTGCAATTTCGTCGATGGAATTGTATCCGGTAATTTTCAGTAAGGTCGGGTTCACCATCAAAACTTTACCGTCCGGCGTGGACTGGTAAATACCTATTGTGGCATGTTCGAACAAACCTCTAAACCGTAATTCGCTGTCTCTCAACGCCTGTTCCGAAAGCTTCCGCTCTGTTATGTCCTGCTTAACTGCAACAAAAGAAATAATTTCACCGCTTGGATTTTTTGTCGGCGTAATAGTCATTTCTTCGTTGTAAAGGGTTCCGTCTTTTCTTTTGTTGATTATTTCGCCGCGCCAAATTTGCCCGGACTTAATCTTATTCCACATGTAGGAATAGTATTCGGGCTCGTGGTTGCCGGATTTTAAGAAATTCAGTTTTTTACCGAGCGCTTCTTTTAACGAATAGCCCGTTAAATTTGAAAATGAAGTATTTGCCCACACAACATTTCCGTCCGTATCCGTAATAACAATGGCGTTTGCAGCGGCTTCAAGCGCGTGCGACTGCAGATTTACCTGCTCTTCAATTGTCTTTTGTTCCGTTATGTCTGTTATAAATCCTTCCAGCGCCAGCAGCTCGTCGTCCTTCTCGGAAAAGATTCCAACGCCTTGTTCCCAAACCCACTTTTCATATCCGGCAGCGGTATTAATTCTATAAATTAATTGAAACGATTTTCTTTCCTCAATTGCCGTCTTTACCTGATCAAAAATCTTCTTTCGATCATCGATGTGAATTAAATCGTAGTAATTAACTTTAGCGTCGTTTATTAA
>DAIEQA010000099.1:0-13631 GCA_027348115.1 Ignavibacteriales bacterium | reverse complement strand
AGAGACTACGTATGAACGTATTGCCGGGAAGTCTAAATTCGAGAACGGTTACTTTGCCGTTTGCTTTAAGAACATTCTTAAACGCGGAAAAAGCTGTTGGAATATCGTAAAAATTTCTAACGCCGAAAGCCACAGTGATATTTGTAAATGAATTTTCTTTGAAAGGCAAAGATTCCGCCACTGTCTCAACAGATCTCCCTTTTATCCATTCAGCTTTTTTGCTGAATAACGACAACATATTCAGCGAGAGATCCGCCCCGAAGATTTTCTCTACACCATACTTTTTTGATGTAATTGCAAAGTCGCCGGTGCCGCATGCAATATCTAAAAGGATTGATTGAGACGACATACCGGAAAGTTTAATTGCTTTCTTCCTCCAATAAAAATCTATTCCCGCACTTAAGAAATGATTTAAAAAATCGTAACGGTAGGAGATAGAATCGAAAATTCTTTTTACTTGAGATTTCTTATTTATGACTTCCATATTAGAAAAGTAATCGTTAATTTTTTATTGAGATTGCAAAGGCAAATTTATGGATAAATATTTAAAGGCAATAAAACAAAATGTCTGTTCCATTTGTGTTGATTCAAACGAGCGCGGCGGCTGCACTCTTAATGAAAAAGAAAGCTGCGCTGTGGAATTGTTCCTTCCTCAAATTATAGAGGTTGTTCACGGTGTCGATTCTGAAAAAATAAATGATTACCGGGATAAATTACGAGATACAGTTTGCGTGCAATGCCGCGCAAAGGAAAACGGCAATTGCTATTTACGAGAGGACGCCAACTGCTCGCTCGACAGGTATTTCGCGTTGATTGTCGAGATAATTCAGAAAGTTGACGCAGGAAAAATTCAAGTATAAGATTGCCGTTCTATTGCTGCAAAAGTTTGAAGCGGTAGAACTCGCCTTTGGACTTAATTAGCTGTTCGTGCGTCCCGGTTTCTACGCATGCACCGTTTTTCATTACAACAATTCGGTTTGCATTTCTAATTGTAGAAAGCCGGTGCGCAACAATTAAAGTTGTTCTTCCCTTGATTAATCTTTGCAGCGCTTCCTGTATAAGCGATTCGGAAAGAACATCAAGTGCAGAGGTAGCCTCATCGAGAACAATTACTTTTGGATTGCGTATGAATGCGCGCGCAATTGCTATGCGCTGGCGCTGCCCTCCGGAAAGCCGTGCGCCTCTTTCGCCAAGCCGGGTTTCCAACCCTTGAGGAAGCTTTGAAACAAATTCCGCCGCGTTTGCTATTTCGAGAATGTCCCAGATTTGTTTATCGGAAATTTTATCCAAACCGTACATTATATTTTCTCTTACCGATCCGCTGAACAAAATTGTGTTTTGCGGAACGACAGCAAGGAATCTTCTGTATTGGCGGAGATCCAATTCCTGCATATCTATTCCGTCCAGAAGAATTCTTCCTTCCGAGGGTCTTCTGAAACCGATGACAAGGTTCATCAAGGTGGATTTGCCCGAGCCGGATTCGCCGACGAATGCAATCGATTCGCCGGGATTAATCTCAAGTGAAAAATGTTTTAAGGCGTGTTCATCGCTTTTATTGTAAATGAAACTTACATTATCGAAAATGTAATGCCCGTCTACCGAATTGACCGGAAGCTTGCCTTCGTTTTGCTCAATATCAGGGCATTCCAAAATTTCACCGATAGAACGAATCGATTCAAAACCCCGGGCGAGATCGGGATACGAATTTAATATTAAATTTACCGCACCCACTATCATGGCAAAGTAACTTTGGAATAGCACAACCTCGCCGACGCTGATTGTTTTATTAAACGCGAGTATCGAAGTGAACATTAAGCAAGCCAGCATAACTATTTGAAATGAGGTCCATGAACTTGCGCCGAACAAAGCGCCTACTACCTCGAGCCGTATTCCTTTACGCTTAACGTTTTCAAGCTGCGAATGCATTTTAGACAATTCCAATTTTTCAACGCCATGCGCGCGGGTAATTGGAATCATCTGGATCATCTCGACGACGCGGACGGAGAGCGATTCGATTTCGCTTCGGTATTCCACGTTTCTCGCAGTCATTCTTTTTGAAAAAACAAAAACAAGACTTGAGGCAATAGGAACCGAGACGATATAAAAAACGGCAACAACCGGTTGGGTTTGTACTGTAACAGTAAACGCGACTATAATCGTAAGAACTGCGGGGAATACGGAATTCATCAAATTACGCGAAAGTATTTCGAGCGTCTCCACATCGCGTAGAACTTTTGTTTGAAGTTTGCCCGATTGAAAATTATCGTGAAAAGAAATTGATAATTCCTGCAGCCGGCGGACTATTGCCGATCTTAACCCAAGCTGCATTGTATTGAGCGCTCCGCTGAAAACTCTTACGAACAAAGTGTGCATCGGGATGTTCTGAAGAATAACCGCGAAGAAGATAATACCTATCACCCAGAGATCGTGAATGCCGTACTTATCCGTATTGCTGATAATGGTTATCATCCTGGCAATAACAACCGGGAGAATCCAAACGGGGGAATGTTTTATCGCGAATAATATGATCGATAAAATTAATTTGAGATACTGGCCGTGGTAAAGATATAAAAGCTTTCTAACGGAACTGGTTCCTTTGTACTTGAATTCGAGTTGGTAAAAATCTGATCTGCGCATATCTATGTTTTAATTCTCCATAAACGAATAATCTTTCCTAACATTTCAAATTGTACCTTGTAAAACTTGGAAAAGAAAAAGTCGGAGGCAAATTTTTAGCGACAGTTATAAAGGCGATAGGGAAGGTTGCAAAGAAAGGTCAAGAACAAGAGCAAGATCAGAACCAGAAATCAAATGGAGCTGTTGCGGGTTGCTTTTATAGTTTCCCACCATTTATAAATATATTTACCACTCCAAAGAGTGAGCAGCATAAAAAAGAAGCCGCCGATTAAATCGGTTACGTAATGATATCGAAGATATACTGTAGCAAAGATCAATAAAATTCCGTTAGGAATGAAAAACCATTTGAACCGGCTTTTAAATTTTATCGAAAGGATCATAACGAGCAAAGTCATTTGAGTGTGACCGCTTGGAAAAGCATCGCGTTGAACATAGTAAGCCGGATAAAGAGTGCCTGAGGGAATTGATTCGCCAGAGTTTACTATCTCGCGTAAAAAATTTGTAACCAGTATGCCCGGCATTTCTATATTGTTCGTCTCAAAGTTGTGAAGTGTGAATCTTGGTCCGATAGCCGGCACAATAAAATATCCGATAAACGAAAGGCAGAATCCGAAAAAAATTATAAAGGCCGAATAGTCGAACTCCTTGAATTTTTTTTGCCGGATAAGATCAATGCCAAGTATGACCGGAAGAAAGAAAAATGTTCCGTAAACAATTTGAAGAAGTTCCGTCAGATACGGGTTTGCGATTTTATAAAGTTCTACGGTCGGATCAGATCTTAATATATAACGATCGATTAAAATCAGCATGTCGTCGTAAATTCTGCTGCGCATCGGTTCTATCATTGTATGAAGCTCTTTGAAAAAAATAAAAACCAACGGCACAAGGTACCAGTAATTAACCTGTCTCCAAATTGAATCTGGGCTTAGAGATTTTTTATTGCTCGAAACTACAGCAATGATAATTACAAAAACATTTACTGCGAGGTTGATAAACCACACTCCAACAGCGGCATGAAAAATTATGTTGGGGATAGAAATGAATATGCAAAATACAATTACGGCTAAGTCTACTGTTCTAAGATTACACAGGGATTTAACGAGCCTGCTTTGTATGGATGAAAGATTTATCGGCATAGTCATTATTTTTGTTTAACGTTCAGCAATTTGGCAAGCTCAACAAATTCATTGATTGATAACTCTTCCGCCCGGCGAGTTAAGTCAAATGTGCCAAGCATAAACTCCGTCTTGCCGAAAATACTATTAGACAGCGAGTTCTTTAAGGTTTTTCTTCTGTTGCCGAATGCCGCTTTGACAACGCTGATAAAATGTTCATCGTTTACGGATGAATCCGCGGCTCTATTAAAATCCATGTGGACGACGGCAGAATGGACTTTTGGCTTCGGGTAGAAAACGTTCGGTGAAATTTTGAAGCATAACTTTGTCGTTGCAAAATAGTTAAGCAGAACACCCAATATTCCGTAATCGTCACTCTTCTCTTTAGCAGTCATTCGCCTGGCAACTTCCAACTGAACCATGAACATTGCGTCCTTTACTCTGTTCCGGTTTTCCATCAACTTGAAAACTATGGGCGACGTGATATTATACGGAATATTTCCGATGAACCGGATTTTCTTTTCGGTCGAAACTAAGTCTTTGATTTCGGTTTTGAGAAAATCCGCATTTACAAAATGCGCTTTAGGAAAGCGAGCGCGCAGATCGTCAACAACGCGCTTATCAACCTCAACGGCGTAAAAGTCATTTACAGAATCGACAAGATGCGATGTAAGTGCACCAGTGCCCGGTCCTATTTCAAGAACAACATCATCTGCCAGCGGATTAAATTCAGTTATAATCTTACGGATTATGTTTTGATCGACAAGATAGTTTTGTCCGAATCTCTTTAACGGCTTAGGTTGATTCATCCTCTATAAAAAATTTTTTATTCTGTTAGTAATATAGCTTTTACCATTATAATTTATATCTGTAATTTTGCACACTCAATAAAGATCAGAGTGAATGTTTGAGACAATTTTTATAGCGGCGGTATCGCTTTATTTTATAAACCTGGCGGTTTTCATAATCGGGGCGAGTAAAAAATACTCCAAGATTAATGAAGCCGTCTTACCTTCGGTTACTGTCATTGTCGCGGCAAGAAACGAGGAAGAAAATATTCTTGACTGCATCAAGTCTTTGAACGATTTAATTTATCCCGAAGGCAAACTGGAAATCATAATTGTAAATGATCACTCCACTGATAAGACTGGCGAGATAGTGAAATCGTTTATAAAAGATAAACCTAAATTCAAAATGATAGTTCCCGCCGGTTCAATCGGCTCGTTGAAAGGCAAAACGAACGCTCTTGCCAACGCAATTAAAATTTCCAGCGGCGAAATAATTCTTACAACGGATGCGGACTGTATTGTAGCACCGGCGTGGGCAAAAACAATTGCCTCATATTACAAAGACGATATTGGGTTTGTAGGCGGTTTTACTACACAGCAGGATTACAACGCTTTTGCAGGAATGCAGGCGATCGATTTTGTTTATCTTCTTACGGTTGCCGCCGGAACAATTAATTTGGGCAAACCGTTAAGCTGCATCGGCAATAACATGTCATACAGGAAAAGTGTTTATGACGAGGTCGGCGGTTATGAAGGCCTTCCATTCTCTGTCACAGAAGATTTTCGATTGCTCATGGCAATCCACAAAATGAAGAAGTATAAAATTATTTACCCGCTCGACGAAGGCGCGCTGGTTACATCTAAACCGTGCAAGGATTGGAAAACTTTATACTGGCAGAAAAAGAGATGGGGAGTCGGCGGCATGGAAAGCGATCTTATCGGTTACCTTGTTATGGCTTGGGGGTACATTTCTATGGGCGCAATGCTGCTTACGCCGTTCTTATATTCGACGGTAGCTTTATACCTGTGCTTCTTTAAAATTTTTATCGATTATTTCTTCATCGCTCCAATTTTCAGCAAATTAAACTTAAAGATGAAACTTACTCACTTTCTTGCTTTTGAAATTTATTTAATAATTTACGTATTGATTCTTCCTTTTATTGTTCTGCCAAACAGAAAAGTAAAATGGAAAGGCAGAACATTTTAGAACTTACACTGTACAACGCTCAATGAAAAAAAACATCGCACTTTTATTTTTATTGATTTCAATAAATACTTTTGCTCAATCTCAAATTGAATTATTCCCAGGCGGCTTGAATATTCAACCTTTCACGGCAAATGCTCTTGAACCGCGCATGGGATTTTTATTTCAGCTTAATAAAAACGAGCTTCGACTTGACGCGGGCAACTCATTTGATATTGCCCGGCTGCAAAAAGAAAATCGGACTTTTTCTTTCGGCGCCGATATGTTTACTTATACATTGCTGAGGGGAGAAAAAGATTTTCATTTCCCGGTTGACGCGGTTGATTACTTGTTCGGAATTAATTTCGGATATAGAAAAACCGGCGACTGTTCCGAATACGGCATGAGATTGAGAATCAGTCACATTAGCGCGCACTTTGTTGACGGACACTACGACGGCATCGACCACGAATGGCGCGACGGACAAAATCCGCGTGTATACAGCCGTGAGTTTGTTGAGTTTATGCCGTTTTATAAAATTGATAACCTGCGCGTCTATGGCGGATTCACGTACATTTTTCATGTCGATCCGGCTTACATAAAGAAAGATAATTACCAGCTCGGGTTCGATTACTTCTTTAAGAATATGATTAACGAAAATTTAACTCCTTTTGCTGCCTACGATTTTAAAATGATCCACATCAATAAATACACTGCCAATAATTCTTTAAGTTTAGGATTGAAATTAGGAAAGCTTGAGGGCAAAGGCATGAGCGTTTATTTCAGCTACTATTCCGGTAAGAGTCTTCACGGAGAATATTTTGACTTTAACAACGAATATTCCGCTTTTGGAATAAACCTGGATTTATAAAATGCCCGAAAAATTCTCGGAAATATTTTCATCAGTAAAAAAAAGAAAGAGCGAACAAAAGTATTGGATTCACGTCGGTCTATTTTTGGTTACGCTTGTCACTACAATCATTGCCGGTGTTGAGTGGACGACCGGTAAAATGGGGCCTTATGAATTCAATGACCTAGCAAACGGTTTGCCGTATGCTTTTTCAATTTTATTCATACTCGGCGTTCATGAGTTCGGACATTACTTTGCCGCCGTGTATCACAAAGTAAAGACTACATTGCCGTACTTTATTCCTTTTCCGCCAATATCCGGCTTCTTTAATTTCGGTACGATGGGCGCGGTTATAAAAACCAAAGAACCGATTCCAAATAATAAAGCCATGTTCGATATCGGCGTCGCTGGTCCCATAGCCGGTTTTGTTGCATGCCTTATTGTTTTGATTTACGGCTTCACTCACCTCCCGCCGGTAGAATATCTATTGAAAATTCATCCCGATTATTTTCTTCCAACTTATGGAAAGGAAGGAATTGAACTGCGTTTCGGCGATACTTTGATATTTGCCTTGCTCAGACACATTTTTACGGGCCCAAATGATTTTGTTCCGCCGATGACCGAGATTTATCATTACCCATACTTGTGCGTCGGCTGGTTTGGATTATTCGTAACCGCGATGAATCTTATTCCGGTAGGACAATTGGACGGCGGACATGTTATTTACAGCATGTTCAATGAAAAAAAACACGAAGCAGTAGCGAGCATTTCAATGATTTTACTTATGGCACTTGGCGTCTTGGGAGTCTTAAATTCCTTTTTCAATTTGAATATAAAATTCGGATGGAGCGGCTGGCTGTTCTGGGCATTCATACTTTACTTTTTTATCAAGGTAAAGCATCCGCCGGTTCATCAGTTTGAAGAATTAAGCGCCGGGAGAAAAATTATTGGATACATTGCAATAATCATTTTTATAATTTCATTTTCACCCACGCCATTTGTTATCTCTTTTTAATGGTGAAGAAAAAAAGTGCTTGATTATTTTAGTCAACATTTTTTAATTTGCAACCAACAAACGGAAAAGATTATAGAGATTTTGCTACTATTGTTTTTTTGTTAATCTAATTTCAGGATAGCAATTTCTATATGGTTTTCCCTTTTTTTACATACCGTTCGCAATCCCTGTCAATTTCTAATCACTCAATAAATCGATTTTTTATGAAAAGCCAAATCTTTTTAACACTTATCGGAATGCTGTTGCTCATGACTTTATTTTTCACGGGTTGCGATAAAATTCCCGGCGGTGTCGTCGATTTTCAATCCGTAGATTACAAGGTGACTAATCTTTCGGCGCCTACTTCGGAAATTTATACAAAGTCGGATTCCTCCGTGGTCACTTCGGTTCACATTACCAATACGGCCTCGCTTTCGGCAGTATGGTGCCAAGTCAGTTCGGTTGACAGAACTATTTCTGTCATCGATAAAGTGAACATGTACGACGACGGAAATACTTCCGGCGACGGCGATGTTGCGCGTAACGACGGAACTTACACCGGTAAATTTTTTATGAGCCGAACAAATCCTAACGGCAAGTATCAGATTGAGTATTTCGCGGAGGATAATGTTAACCGGGCGCCGGATAATGTTACAAAGATCGGAGCCGCGACTTTCAGTTACGATAACGGACAGAATAATTTACCGCCGGTAATATCAAATCTTGTTTTACCCGCAGCCGTTAATCGCGGCGATAGTTTTGTATTTTCCGTTCAAGCAACCGATCCAAACGGTGCGGCGGATATAAGCCAGGTTTATTTTAGATTATATAGACCGGACGGTACCCTTGTCGATCCCGGAAATTCGTACGGCTATTTTCTTATGGTTGATGATGGCGATCCAAATCTAGGAGATCAAGTTGCCGGAGACGGAATATATTCTTTTAAAAATTCATTCAGCAGTACAACCCAAACCGGTTCATGGAAATTTGTATTCCAGGCAAAAGATAGAAGCGGTTTGTTAAGTAACGTTATTACTCAAACTATTACGGTTAACTGATGAAAAAAACAATTTTAATTTTATTCGTAATATTCTCAGCTCATTTGTTTGCTCAGCCCAAGCCATTTGACTATGAACTTAATCAAAAACGAATGGCAAAGATTGAAGACTCGGCACCGGCAAGCAATACAATCGAAAAAATCCTGGTACAAGATAACGTTATATGGCTTGCAACTTCGAATGGTTTGAGCAAGTCGACCGATAACGGTGCCAGCTGGACGAACTATTATAATTCGAAAGATTTCGGGACTGAAAGCGTATCCGCTCTTGGTTATAATAACGGAACAATATGGGCGGCTACCTGGCATTACCAGGAAGAACTTGGAAGTAATGTTCCTTTGGGAACCGGCTTGCGCTATTCGACCGATCAAGGCCAAACCTGGACCACGATCAACCAACCCGTAGATCAGCCCGGCGATTCCAGCATTGTTTACGGAATCAATACTTTGCGCGCTTTGCCGGTGACCGTTCCGGAACAAAATTTTATTTATGATATCGGCTTTACCGGAAACACTATTTGGATTGCTTCATTCGCCGGAGGACTTCGGAAATCCAGCGATATGGGGAAAACCTGGCAGCGTATTGTTCTTCCACCGGATTATCTGGACTCAATTAAACCATCAGATACTCTTCATTTCTCATTACAGCCTGTTGCCGGGGCGTTTGGAAAGGAATCGTACCTAAATCACAGGGTATTTTCAGTTTTACCGGTGAACGATTCTACTATCTATGTCGGTACAGCCGGGGGGATAAATAAAAGTACGGACGGCGGAGTTAGCTGGGCAAAATTTAATCACACAAATCAATCTAAACCCATCTCGGGTAATTTTATTTTGTCGCTTCGCAAAAACGATTATGATAATTCCATCTGGGCGGCCACATGGAAGGCCGAAGGGCAGACAGAATTTTACGGTGTAAGCACAACACACGACGGCGGGGCGAGTTGGGATAATTATCTAACCGGAGAAAATGCATTAGATTTTGGATTCAAATATTTCGGGAATATTGGTAACTATACGGGCGCGGATATTTTTGTTGCGGCCAGCGATGGTTTATATCGAAGCAGCAATAACGGTTCTACATGGATTAACGCTCCTAACATTAAAGATGATGTTTCCGGAGTAGGGCTAAATACAAGATCGTTCCGATGCGTAAAGACAAATAAATTGAACGACGGCACTACGGATATCTGGATCGGATCGTTGAACGGATTGGCAAAATTAAATGAAAAGGAAAACGACTTTTGGACCGGCAGCTGGAAAGTATTTTTGGCTTCGCAAAAATTGGAATCGACAACCGAGACTTACGCGTTTCCTAATCCATTTTCGCCGGGTCAAGGCATAACAAAAATTAAATACTCAACAACCGGTTCGGCAAACGTGACTATAAGAATTTTGGACTTTGGAATGAACCTGGTTCGGACATTAGTTCAAAATGCGCCTCGTAACTCGGCGGGAGAGCATCTTGAAAATTGGGATGGAAAAGATGAGGCGGGAAGAATAGTACCTAACGGAGTATACTTTTACAGAATTGATATCGGTTCCGAGAAACCGTTATTCGGAAAAATTATGGTGTTAATGTGAAAAAGAAAATTTTATTAGGAAAATTATTGTTATTAATCTGCGTTTCGGCTCTTAGCATAAAAGCGCAATCGCAAGTAAGTGATATAAGCAGCATGCCAGGCGCCTTTAGCAGGATGGGCTTTGGCGCAAGAGGCATGGGTATGGGTAATGCAATGTCCGCCGTGACCGACGGAAATTTGGTTTCTTACTACAATCCGGCATTGGTTCCGTTCCAGCAGGGTAATTCGTTTCAAACATCCTACTCTATTTTATCTCTCGATCGGTCATTGAACTTTGTGAATTTCACACGGAGATTTGATATAGGTAAAAAAGAAAATCCCGATGGCACGACTTCTCCAAGATCCGTAACGGGCATTAGCGTCGGTTTGATCAATTCGGGTGTCTCCAAAATAGATGGACGTGACAACGAAGGAAAACCAACGGGCGATCTTTCCACATCGGAAAATCAATTCTTTGTGGCGCTCGCAACACGGTTCTCTGAAAAACTTTCTATCGGCGTAGCGTTTAAGTTTTACCATTATAGTTTGTACCAGGATGTATCCGCATCAAGCATCGGCTTCGATCTCGGAGCAATTTATTTAATCAATCCCTCTCTTAGCGTTTCTTTAATGATTGCAGACATCAACAGCAAGTACCAATGGGATACCGGGAATCTTTACGGTACAAGCGGAATGACGACAACAAACAAATTTCCGCTGCTTAAAAAAATCGGCGTCGCGTACAAATTCGACGACCCAAAATTAATTACCTCGTTGGAATTGGAAAGCAGCAACGGTCAAACAAATTTTCTTCGAGGCGGCGCTGAATATAATATCTACCAGGACTTATATTTGCGGGCAGGATTTGACAAGTTTAATCTCAGCAACAAGGATTTCCCGGTAAGACCATCTTTCGGATTTTCCTATTTTTATTTGTTGAACAAAATTAAATTTGGAATCGATTATGCGTTCGTTATCGAACCTTATTCGTCAAACGATTCGCATATAGTCGGTATTAACATAAACTTTTAAGCAGAAGACAATGAAGAAAACAATTTTATTTTTTATTCTGATCGGAACATACTCGTTTGCGCAATCGGCAGGTAATTCAGGTTTATCATTTTTGAAATTTGGATTTGGTGCGAGAAACATCGCGATGGGCGATCTCGGTGTTGTGGGCAACAACGATTTGACGGCGTTGAATTATAATCCTTCGCTCCTTGCGGTAAACGAAAAAACACAGCTATCATTCACTCATAATTCGCTTTTCCAGGATTTATCTTCGGAAATGTTTGCCGGAAGTTTCAAAGCGTTCGGTCTGCCTATTGCAGTCGGCGTTAATACAACTAACATTAATGATATAGAAGTAAGAACAAATCCCGGTCCCGTGCTTTCTACTTTTAACGCGCATTTCTTTTATGCCAGCATTTCAGCGGCTCACGAACTGTACGAAAATCTTTACGGCGGCGTCACATACAAATATCTTTACGAAAATATTTTTACCGATGACGCTTCCGGTTACGGTTTTGATCTTGGTTTGACATACACTAAAGTTCTGGAAGGACTCGACCTCGGCATATCATTAAGAAATTTGGGATCGATGAATATTCTGCGTTCGGAATCGACAAAGCTTCCAACCGACTTAAGAATGGGTGCTTCATACAATTTTGCTCTCGAAGACTATAAGCTGAATTTTACCGTCTTGGGTGGCTACCAAAAGTATACCCTCGAAGATGGTTCACACGTCAACATTGGCGGTGAGGCGGTCTACGGTAAAATGTTTGCCCTGCGAGTCGGCTACCTTAGCGGATATGATTCGAAAAATATATCTGCCGGTTTTGGTGTTAACTGGAAGGGAATCAATATCGATTACGCATATGTCCCTATCAAATACGGACTGGGAGATTCGCATATTATAACATTCATTTATTCTTTTGATTGATTGTGCTTAAAACTTCTGCTCCAATTAGGTATTTCAATTCACACTTGAAAACGAATTGTTTATTTTTGCCGTGTAAAATTTTGTTAAATCCTATTGCGGACCGTTATGGAAATAATCAAATATTCGAATGAGTGGAAAGAGAAGTGGGATCGGTTTGTTCTTAATTCAAATAACGGGACAATGTTTCATCTCCAAAAATTTTTCGATTATCACACGCCCGGTAAATTCCAATTTGATCATTTAATCTTTTTGGATGAAGGAAAAATTGCCGCAGTACTTCCGGGCAGATTAAAGGATGGTGTTTATGAATCTCCCATTGGCGCGAGTTACGGTTCAATAGTTACGGGGGACGTAAAATTTGCCAAAGCGATGGAGATAGTTTCCTCTCTGCTTGAATACGGAAGAAAAAACGGTATAAAAGAATTTGAGCTTACACCCGCGCCCATGATCTACGAGACTTATCAAAATCAAAATATGGAATTTGCGATGCGATGGCTGGGGTTTGATTACAAACTTCATTATATCTCCAGCGGTATAAAATTAAATAAAGGCGATGATTATCTTTTACGCTTTACGCCAACGACAAGAAGAAACGTTCGTAAAACTTTTAAGATGAATAATCTCCGCGTGGAAATAAATGATCGGTACGACGAATTTTACCCGATACTCGTTGAGAATAAAGCTAAGCATGATGCGAAGCCGACACACAGCTACGAAGATTTATTAAAGCTGAAGCAACTGATGCCGGAACGTTTAAAACTTTTTATGGTCTATCTTGGTGAAAAGCCAATCGGCGGCTCGCTTATGTTTTTAACAAACAAAAATGTTGCCCTCTGCTTTTATAATATGATGTTATATGAATTCGCCGAGTACAAACCGATGCACCGGGTAATGTATGATCTTGTAAATCATTTTACGGATTTGGGATATTCTTATGTCGATATAGGAGTTTCGCAAGATACCAAGGACGAAAACCCGATGACGCCGAGTATGAGTCTTATTGAGTTTAAGGAGCAGTTTGACGCTAAAACAATCATGAGAAATACTTTTCAAATTAAATTGTAACGAACGGGAAAGCGATGGAACGGCAAAAAAAAGTCTGCATTGCTTTTCTTGGCAACGCCCTTCACGATTCCAGAATTGTAAATCTAACTAACTCGTTAAAAGAAGATGACTGCAAAGTCTCCGTCATAGCTTTCGAATGGTTTATATCTGCGCAAAGTTTTTCCGATGAGACATACAAAATTTTCAAGTTGAAAAAATCTTCCCTCAGCGTTTTATTCTATCTGCACTTCGCCTTGGTATTAATCCGTGAATTAATTGTAACAAAGGCGGATATCTATTTCGCTGAGGATCTTTACACACTTCCGTTTGTAACTACTATTGCCAATTTGAAAGGCGCGAAGGTAATTTACAATAGCCGCGAATTGTACGCCTTTCTCGGCGGATTGAGGAACAAGCCGTTCATTCAATGGCTCATTAAATCAATTGAAAGTTTTTTCA
>DAIEQA010000039.1:0-10507 GCA_027348115.1 Ignavibacteriales bacterium | reverse complement strand
GTCATTGTAACCAGAAATTCCGGTATAGTAAGATTAGCGCTTAATTGTGTCGGCGGATTTTTGCGAGATATTTTAACATTACCAATGGCAATTGTTGCGCCAGCGCTTATGGAAAGATTATCCAAAATCTTATAAGCAACTACAGGTGTGAAGAAGAAAGTTTTTACTTCCGTCTCAACAGCATAATATCTGCCTGCCCAATTATCCGGCCATTTTGTACCAAGACCGAATTGATTGTTAACGCTAACGCCAACGGCAAGTCTATTTCCGATTTTTTGAGTAGCATAAAAATTAATAATATTAAAAGTCTGTCCTATCATCTCGGTTTCACTCTGAAACGGTTTTGGAGAAGTATAGGATGACAGCGGAAGGATCATCGTTGTTCCGGCATAAAAATTTGTTCCTTCCAACTGTGTAATACCGGCAGGATTAAAATAAATTGCCGACGGATCGTTAGCCAAACCGGTAAACGCACCGGCCATAGCCATTGCCCGCGCACCGTGTTCATTTAACTGAAAACCTCCTGCAAATGCAGTGCCTGCAAATACAACGCAAGCTAAAAATAAAGTAACTAATTTCTTCACACAACCTCCTCTTGTTTTGTGAAATTTCTCGGAAAATATAAGTATTTGTTTTCTAAAAGCAAAAAAGATTTACTATTCGATTGTCATAATAGTAGATCCTTTCTCAACGGATTGCCCCTCGGAGTAAAAAATTTTTTTAATTATACCGTCTCTCGGCGAACGAATTTCATTTTCCATTTTCATTGCTTCCAGCAACAGAATTGCTTCATTGGAATTTACCGCCTCGCCTATTTTCTTTTTCATTTTCAGAATTAAACCGGGCATCGGCGCTTTAATCTCATATACGTGGCCGCCATTAAGATTTTTCTGTTTCATCTGGCTTGCCGCTTCCTGCAATACGGTGCGTACGGTGGCTTCAAGCTGCCAACCGCATATTAAAAAGCTGAATCTACCACCGCTGATTTTATTTGTTGCTATCTCAAAAACTTTTTTTCCGTAACGGAATAAATACGTATTGCTGCTTAAACGTGTAATTTCGGTAGGCACGGTCTTATCGCCGATGGCAATTTTGCCGTCCTCAAAAATTTTTACTTTATGTTTTCTTTCGTTTATAGTAACAATAAATTCATTCATAAAACTGACCCCGCCATGAATTGTTGCTGCTAACCGAATTGATTCCCGACCCGGTTTTTTCCTCATTAAATTTAATCAGCGCGGCGAATACAGCGGCTATCTCTTCGTAGTCAGCTGCCGATTCATCCTTCCACTTATTCGGAACAAGCGGCAGAAAATCGTTATCCAGAAAATTTATATCGAATGAGCCGTCAAGAAATTTTTTCTGTTTTAAGATCCAGGTGAAAACCGGTATGTTTGTCACCACCCCGCTTATTTGATATTCCGTTAGGGCGCGCTTCATTCTTACAATAGCTTCATTTCTATCGGAGCCCCACGCTATCATTTTGGCAAGCATGGGATCGTAATAGACCGGTACTTCGCTCATTACGTCGATGCCGCGGTCAATCCGGATTCCGGGCCCAGATGTTAAACGGTGATGTGTAATTTTACCAATCGACGGCGCAAAATTATTATCAACATCCTCGGCGTAGATTCTGCATTCTACTGCATGACCGTGAATCCGTAAATCGCTTTGCTTTAATTCCAATTTTTCACCGGATGCGATTTTTATCTGCTGTTTAACTATATCAACACCCGTAATCATTTCCGTTACCGGGTGTTCCACTTGCAGACGGGTATTCATCTCGAGGAAATAAAAATTCTTGTTTCGATCCATCAGGAATTCGATTGTACCGGCGTTGTAATAACCGCATGCCTTAGCGGCTTCAATAGCGGCTGAAGTAATTTTTTGTCGCGTTAATTCGTCAACAGACGACGACGGCGCTTCTTCAATTACCTTTTGATGCCGTCTCTGTACGGAACATTCGCGTTCGAAAAGATGAATATAATTTCCACACTTATCGGCAAGAATTTGAACTTCGATGTGTTTCGGATTCTCTATAAATTTTTCGATATAAACTTCGTCGTTTCCAAACGCCTTTAACGATTCGCTCTTCGCTTGATTGTAGGATGACTCAAAATCTTTTTCATTATCGATTCTTCGCATTCCTTTCCCGCCCCCTCCGGCAGCGGCTTTCAACATCACCGGGTAACCGATTTTTTCGCCAATCTTCAGACCTTCCGAAATACTATCGATGGGTTTAGTAGTTCCTGGAACAATCGGCACCCCGTTAGCTTCCATCAATCGCCTTGCGGAAGTTTTTTCTCCCATCATCGATACGGATTTGGACGATGGGCCAATGAAATTAATTCCTGAATTCTCAACCATCTTGATAAACTCAGCATTCTCGGAAAGAAATCCGTACCCGGGATGAATAGCATCGGCACCGATATTTTTTGCGAGCGATATTATTTTTTCTTTATTGAGGTAAGATTCGCTGGCCGGGGAAGGTCCAATTAAATAGGCCTCGTCAGCTCTTCGAACATGCAGGGCGTTTTTATCAGCTTCGGAATAAATTGCTACCGAAATAATATCAAGCTCTCGACAGGCTTTAATTATCCTGTGGGCAATTTCGCCACGATTTGCAATTAGAATTTTTTTTATCATTTCTATTAGTTGAATTCCACTATTGTGATTCCGTCGCCGCCAAATTCGATGTCGGCAAAATAATAATTTTTAACCGCATGATTATTTCTTAAAATTCCCTGGACTAATTGTTTCAGCGCTCCGGTTCCTTTTCCATGAAGTATTTCAACGCGGTCTGCGCCGATCATGTACGCATTGTCAAGAAACTTAATCAAGTCGAACTCTGCTTCGTCTGCTCTTTTGCCCCTTATGTCCAAACGATATTTGACTTCATTTTGATCCGGTTCATAAATCTTTCTTGAGGTTTGCCCGGATTCAGTTCTGCTTGCAGGAGCCAGGTCGGTATATTTTGTTTTGATTTTAAGCGTTCCAACCGTGAGCACTGCTTTATTTTTTTCTTTATCGAGTTCATCAATTGTTCCGACGGAAGTTGTATCTTTTATCGAAGCATAATCGCCGATTTTCAACTCAACTTTTTCCGCTGCAGCTTTTTGTTCCTTCTTAAAAACAACCTGGCTTTCTTTTTTTATCTCTTCGATTTTTTTCTTCTCTTCTTTAATAACTTCCTTCTTAGCCTGAGATTCGCGAATATTCTTTATTGCCGTCTCTACTTTTTTGTTTACATCGCTTAGATAGTTTTCTGCTTTCTCTTTGGCTTCGGATAGAATAATTTTTTTCTGCTCTTCCAATTTTTCAATTTTATCTTGGTATAGATTTGTTAAACCTTTAAGTCTAACATTCTCACGTTCGAGAGTGTTAAGCTGATCACGCAAATCTTTGGATTTTTTTTCAAGCGAAACCAGAAAGTCTTCGATCCTGGTCTTATCCGTATCCAGGTATTGTTTCGCAAGTTCTAAAAAATTATCGTCGAGACCGATTCTGTTTGCTACTTCAAAAGCATAACTGGAGCCGGGCATACCCTGTCTGAACTTATAAGTAGGTTTTAGATGATCAGTGTCGAACTCCATCGAAGCGTTTTGAAATTTGTTGAGTTGATTGGCAATTAATTTTAAACTGCCGTGGTGGGTAGTTGCCAGCACCTTGGCGTTTTTATCGCAAAGAGATATAAGCGTTCCGGCCGCTATTGCCGAACCTTCTGCCGGGTCGGTTCCGGTTCCCACTTCATCAAGAAGCACCAATGATTTTTCATCCGCCTCTTCAATTATAAATTTAATGTTGGTAAGATGAGAACTGAATGTACTTAAATCGTCCTCGATCGATTGCGCATCGCCGATATCCACCAAGACTTTGTTGAAGAAGTGAAAATTGCAATCGGGATGCGCAGGAATGGGAATAGCCGCAAGCGCAAGGCAAACCAGCAACCCGGCAGTTTTAAGTGTAACAGTTTTACCGCCGGCATTGGGACCGGTGATCAAAATTACATTGATGCCGTCGAGTTTTAAATTCATCGGAACCGTATTGGAATGACCGAGGCGTTTAATAAGCAGCGGGTGCCGAGCATCGATCATAGTAAACGGTTTTGTTTCGTCAAATATTGGATGAGCACCGATTATTTCTAAAGAATATTTTGCCCGCGCAAAGATGGAATCGATTTCTGCAATTATCGAAAGCGATTTTTTTAATTCGCCGCTTTGCTGACCAATTCGTTCGGTCAACAATCGTAAAATTTTTTCAATCTCACGCTTCTCGGCAAATCCAAGCGAAAGAATTTCATTGTTTAGTTCCAGCGTTTCTTCCGGCTCAATGTAAACTGTTTGACCCGTAGAAGATTCTGAATGTACAAATCCTCTTACATGACGTTTGTGTTCCGCTTTTACCGGCAGAACTATTCGTCCGTCCCGCTGGGTAATATATTCTTCCTGCACAAGGTAAGAATCGCTAAATTGTTTTAACAACCTTTGCATTTGCTTTCGAAGTGCCGCTTCTTTCTCGCGAATCTCAATTCGGATTTCTCGAAGTGTTGGGCTCGCGTCGTCCTGTATTTCTCCGCTCTCGGTAAATACTTTTCCAATAAAATGCTCAAATACCTTATCAACAAATAATTGCCGGCTTATTTCGAAGATAAAAGAATGTTCTTCATCCTTCGGCTTCAAAAACTGATAAAGCTTTCTTGACGTCTCAGCCAGTTTTAAAATATCCAATATATGTCGGGTAGTAAGCAGAGCGCCGTCTATCCTGCTGCGCGAGATTGCTTCGTTTAGGTCGGGTAAATATTCTATCGGCGGAATATCGTTCTTAATTAAAATTTCTTTCGCTTCGCCAACCTGACTGCTTTTAATTTCGATTTCGGTAATCGAATTTAGAGGAAGAAGATTCTGAACGTAATCTTTTCCGTTTTCCGTAAGGCAGTACTTTTCTATCTGAGAAATTACTTTTTTGTATTCAAGCTTATCTAGAACGTTTTGGGTGATCATTTTTCCTTTTAAGAGTGTCTATTTGTGAAAGCGTATCGACATCTTTTTTCTCAATGTATTCTTTGATGTAATCTTGAGCTTTACGTTTAGGACCGGCAATAAAGTCAACTGTTTTGGGAATTATATCCGAAACGAAACCGTAAAAGAACGAACCGTGGCGTTGTTGTGCATTTGGCAAACCAAAAATGTTGAGGAACAATAAAAACGCGCTTACGAAAAAAGTAATTTGCACAGCACCTATTATGCCGCCAAGAATTTGGTTCATCAGCCGGTTTACTTTGTCCAGCGGATGTAAAATTCGTTTAAGTACCGACGCGAGTAAAATTATTACAAGAAAAATCAGAACAGCCGAAATAAGATTGGAGAGATACGCATCTCCGTTGAAAAAGGAGGTTAAATATTTGCCGAGGATGCCGGAAAATTTATAAGCCGCTACAACTCCAAGAATTAATCCGAGCAAACCGATAATTTTTCTTACCAACCCGTCTTTAAAACCGAGAAGAAATCCTACCAGCACAATTACAATTATTATGTAATCGATATAATTCAATTGCCGCCCAGAAATTTTTCAACAATTTCCTTAACCAGCTTACCATCTGTTTTGCCCTTAAGAGCTTTAGCCGCCGCAGGCATTAGTTTGGGAAAATCTTATTTTGATTTTGCCCCGACTTCGGCAGCAATTTTTTTTACCTCATCCAATACTTCTTCCGGTGTTAATTGTTTTGGTAAATACTCTTCAATTATTTTTAACTCGGCTTCTTCTTTCTCGGCAAGGTCGTGCCTGTTGCCGTTTCTAAATTGCTCTATCGATTCTTTTCTTTTTTTGGCAGCGGCAGTAAGCATCTTAAGCTCATCTTCCGGAGTAATTTCTCTTGCAGCGCCGCTCTTTTCAAATTCAAGTATTAATGCTCGTATCGAACGGATTACTTCAAGCCGGAGTTTATCGCCGGATTTCATTGCGCTCTTCAGGTCTTCATTAATTTTTTCTTTAAGATTCATATTTGCCTCTTCTCACTTTCAAATTTAATATTGATAAACTACGGTAATCCAATAATATTGCCGTTAATTTTTAAATGATTCATGAATAAAGACTCAACAACGTCGCAAATTTGCTGCGGAGTTATTAAGCGGGAGACATCGTCAATCCACTCTCGATTTGACGCGCTGTCTATTGCAAACGGTGCAACTGCATTAACGCTTACGTTATAACTTTTGGCCTCCAGCGCAAATGATTGGATGAAATAATTAAGCGCGTTTTTGGAAACGTTGTAAGCGGCTTTACCTTTCGATAGCTGAAAACTTGAATACGCGCTTGTAAAACAAATTGATCCTCCGGCGGTTCCTTTAACCAGTTTTACAAAATGTTTGGAAATTAAAAATGCCGGGTTCAAATTTATGTTCAACATCTTTAGCCAATTCTCATATTTGGTTTCTTCAACTCCGGCACTGTAAAATCCTCCGATGGTACTGAAAAGAAAATAAGATGCATCAACTTCTCGCTCTACCTTTAAAAAAGCATTCTCAACATTTTTCTCTTCAGAGAGATCGGATATTTTTATTATCTCCACCTTTTTACTGTTGCCGTGTATTTTTATTTCTCCCCTGCCGAAGAAGTAGTAACGGTCATATTCTTTTTTAGGGAAATACTCCGCCGCGCACGAGCCCAATTCTCCAGAGGCGCCGAACAATAAAAATATTCTTTTCATTAATTCCCTTTCACATAAAATTTAGCACCTACCGGAAAATGATCGCTGTAGCCGCCGATATATTTCGATCCTTCGTAAGTAGGAATGGCGCCGTCTGTTCTTTTACCTTCCTTAAAGATCATAAACGGCGGTTTTACAACATCGAATGTGCCGCACGAATAAAAAATTCCGCTTCGGCCCAACAAATTTTTACTGATAATCATCTGGTCGATCATCTCAAATTTTCCGCGGTATAAATAGGACCCTTCGCCTTTCTCAAATTTTGTATATGAAAGGTTAATAAACTCCGGTTCATGGGTATTATTATTGCTACAGTCGAATTTTTTTGCGCCGAGAATTCCAACTACCGAATTGTTGTCGGGATTGTCGTTGAAATCGCCGAGTACAATTACTTTACTGTCTGGAGAAGTACTGAATAAAGTATCAAGACTGCTCTTCAAAACTTCCGCGGCTGCAATACGATTCGATTCGGATTTTAACTCTCCCCCGCGGCGCGAAGGCCAATGGTTTACATAGATATTAATTTTCTCGCCGCTCAACTTATGCGTTAATATTACATGAAGAATATCGCGGGTTGGTCTGTTATCCGGTAATTTTACATGAATGGCGGCAATGCTGTCAACGCTAAAAACTTTTCTGTCATAGTATAACCCTACGTCAATTCCGCGTTCATCCGGAGAATCGCGATGGCAGGCTATATATTCTCGATCAGTAAATTTATAAGAGAGATATTTCATAACCATGAGGTTCTCAACTTCTTCAACCGAAAAGATATCCGGTCCGCATCCGTTATTCATGTAATTAATTACCTGAGTCAGGTGATCAAGTTTCTGATCGAACCTGCTTACATTCCAATCCTTTACTGTTCCCGGTAAAAATTCCGAATCGTTCTTAAGGGAATCTTTTTCTGTGTCGAACAAATTTTCGACATTCCAGTTTGCAACGTAAAATGAATCTTGTTTGGCGTTTTGGGAAAAAACAGAAGCCGGCAGAAGCGCCAGCAAGCAGTAGAGTTTTACTATTTTTAGTAATCTAAAAAATTTCATACCTAGTCAGTGGTTATTGTTTGAATGAATTCATATTTTCATGCGAAAATATACCAAAATTAATTTGATTTGATAAGATGAGCGCAGCTAAAATGTCTTCCAAAAAATTTGTGATCATAGATGCCATGGCTTTGGCATACAAAGGATACTTCGCGTTTATCTCGCGGCCTTTAACCACTGCTTCCGGCGAACCAACCTCGGCTGTTTACGGCTTTATAAATCAGCTTTTCAAAATTATCGAAGATACAAAACCGGATTACCTTGCCGTCGGGTTTGATTCCAAAGAAAAAACTTTTAGGCACGAACGCTACGAAAATTACAAGTCGTCGCGTGAAGCAATGCCGGAAGATATGATACCGCAGATACAACGCATTAAAGATATAATCGAAGCGTTTAATGTGCCGATTTACATTCTGCCCGGTTACGAAGCCGATGACTTGATTGGTACCGCAGTTAAAGAAGCCGAGAAGAAAGGATTCGACTGCTACGCTATTACACCGGATAAAGATTACATACAGCTTATATCGGAAAACATAAAAGTTGTGAAGCCAGGCAAATCCACCGACGAGATTGTTATACTCGATGAAAATAAGGTTCGCGAAGAGATGGGCTTTGAGCCGATTCAGATGATCGACTATTTAGCCCTGGTAGGCGACTCCAGCGACGATATTCCCGGCGTTGCGGGAATTGGACCAAAGACAGCTTTACCGCTGATACAAAAATTTAAAACGTTGGAAAATATTTATAAGAATCTCGACCAAATTGATAAAGCCGGAACCGTTAACAAATTAGTCGAAAGCAAGGCGAATGCCTTCCTCTCAAAAGAATTAGCTACCATTAGAACAGATACGCCTTTCCATATCAATTTCGACGAAGCGCGTTTTCATAAGCCCGATTTGGAAAAGCTCTTAAAAATTTTCAACGAACTTGAATTTAGATCCTTTGCTGCAAAGCTTAAAAAACTTTTTGTCGAGGAAGAAACGCAAAAGCCGCAGGCAGAGGAAAGCAAGGAAGTAACAGAAGCGCCGGAAAACATAGGCGTGTTCGACAAAAATAAAGTTAAGTATAAACTCCTGCTAACTTTCAAAGATGCAAAAGAACTTGCCGCGAAACTTTTGGAATGCGAGCTTTTTGTTTTTGATACCGAAACCGATGGACTTGACACCCTGGATATTAATCTAGCCGGATGTTCATTCGCTATGAAACCGAAAGAAGCATTTTTTGTAGCGACAAATCCTTCCGCTCAAACTTCTTCATTGTTCGGGGCGGATTTATCCGAACGTTTGCCGGTTGAAGATTTTGTTAAGTTATTTAAACCGGTTTTTGAAAATGCAAAGATTAAGAAGGTCTGTCAAAACGGGAAATATGATATTGGAGTGCTGCGCCACTACGGTATTGAAGTAGCTAATTTTTATTTCGATACAATGCTTGCGAGCTATGTGATCGACCCGGATCAAAAACACAATATGGACGATCTTTCGGAAAAATATTTAAAGTACAGACCAATACCACTGACGGATTTAATCGGTTCTAAAAAGACACCCGAAAAAATTTTTGAAGTCGACCCCAACATGCTTTCGGATTATTCCGGCGAGGACGCGGACATTACCTTCCGCCTTTTTGAAATCCTTGTGAAGCAATTGAAAAAAGAAAAGCTCGAAAGATTGGCTTACGATATCGAATTCCCTCTTGTCCCGGTATTGGAAGATATGGAACGAACCGGCGTAAGAATAGATACAAAGAGTTTGAAAGCTTTCAGCGACGACTTGCAAATTTTATTGGATAACTACACCGGCGAAATTCATAAATACGCCGGCGAAAAATTTAATATCAATTCAACGCAGCAACTGCAAAAAGTTTTGTTCGAGAAACTACAACTGCCGCAAACTACAAAAACTAAAACCGGGTATTCGACCGACGCGAAAACTTTGGAAGGATTAAAAGGTTCTCATCCGATAGTAGATATAATTTTGGATTACAGGCAGGTTTCCAAATTAAAATCCACATACGCTGATGCGCTTCCTACACTGATTCATCATAAAACTGGCCGGGTGCATACAACATATAATCAAGCAGCAGTTTCAACCGGAAGACTTTCGAGCATCGATCCTAATCTACAAAATATTCCCATCCGCTCCGAACTTGGAAAAGAAATTCGAAAAGCTTTTGTTCCGCGCGACAAAAATTACGTAATACTTTCGGCCGATTACAGCCAGATAGAACTGCGCATTATGGCAAGTATTTGTGGTGATGAAACTTTGACAAAGGCATTTAAATCCGGCGAAGATATTCACAGGCGGACTGCCGCTCTTGTATTTAAAGTTGATCCAAGCGAGGTAACCCAGGATATGCGCCGCAAAGCAAAAGAAGTAACTTTTGGAATTTTATACGGTCTCGGTCCTTTCGGTTTAAAAACACGTCTCGGAATAACTCAAACAGAGGCGAAAAATATTATCGACGATTATTTCTCCTCGTTTAAGAATGTTAGGAAGTTTATGGACGACTCCGTTGCGAGCGCTAAAAAGAAAGGTTATGCTGAAACACTTTATGGCCGGCGAAGATATTTAAAAAATATTAACAGCAAGAACAGAGTAATTCAACAATTCGAAGGCCGGGTAGCCATCAATATGCCAATACAGGGAACCGCTGCCGACATGATTAAACTGGCGATGATAAATATTTACCGGGAACTCCAAAAAAGAAAAGCAAAAACTAAAATGGTTTTGCAGGTTCACGATGAATTGGTTTTTGACGC